>NZ_CP053382.1:3528588-3849369 GCF_014931605.1 Halomonas sp. MCCC 1A13316
CGGGAATAGGGAAGCGGGCAAAGGCGAACCCCGCCAGGGTGCAGACCACGAACTGCGCCAGCACCACGCCGGTGACCAGCAGGAAGGTGTTGAGGTAATAGCGAGCAAACGGCGCCTGGGCCCAGGCGTCGGCGAAGTTCTCCAGCGTCAGCGGGGCGAGCAGGTCGAAGCGCACCATGTAGGCCGATGGATGAAAGGCGGCCCAGATCGCGTAAAGCAGTGGAAAGATCCAGACGATAGCCAGCAGCCAGGCAGCGACCGTCTCGAGGCTCGGCACCCGGATCACGAATCGCTTGACGGCAGCGAGAGTGCTGGCCTGGTTCATGGCCTTGAGTCCTTCATTGCTCGTGTCTTCATTGATAGTGCGTCCTGCGGTCGAGCACGGTGAACTTGAGCGTGGCCACCACTGCCAGCACCAGCAGGATCACCACCGTGATGGTGGCAGCGTAGGTGCGGTCGAAGAACGAGAAGGCGTTCTCGTAGACGTAGTAGAGCAGCAGGTTGGTGGCGTTGTTGGGCCCGCCCTTGGTCAGGATGAAAAGATGGTCGACCACCCGCACGGCATTGATCAGCGCATTGATCAGCACGAACAGCGTGGTCGGCATCAGCAGCGGGAAGGTCACCCGCCAGAAGAAGCTCCAGCGACTGGTGCCCTCCAGGTCCGAGGCCTCCTTCAGTTCCGGCGGGATGCTCTGCAGCGCCGCCAGGTAGAAGATCATGAAGAAGCCGGCCTCCTTCCAAACGGTCATCACGATCACCGAAGTCAGCGCCATGCCGGGGTCGCCAAGCCAATTGACGCCGGAGAGCCCCAGCGCGCCGAGCAGCTTGTTGAACAGGCCGATCTGCGGCGCGTAGAAGAACATCCAGATGTTGGCCGCGGCGATCATCGGCAGGATGGTCGGCGTGAAGTAGGCCATGCGCACGAAGCCGCGCCCCGGCAGGCGGGCGTTGACGAACAGCGCCATGCCCAGCGCCAGGGCAATGGAGGTAGGGATGGTGCCCAGGGCGTAAATCAGGTTGTTGCGCGCCACCTTCCAGAAGGTGACGTCCTCGACCAGCATGGCGTAGTTCTCCAGCCCGACGAACTCCGGCGGCGCACCGCGAAAGCCGGGCAGGAAGAAACTGTTGATCAGCGTGGCCACGGTGGGCAGATAGGCGAAGGTGCCGAGCAGCACCGCCGCCGGCAGCAGCAATAGCGCGCCGTAGATCTGCATGCGTCGGTCGGCGTTTTGAATCACCATGGCATGTCCTGTCTGGAGCTACCCGGGGCAAGGGCCCGGAGTGCCGTACCATCGATGAGGCGCTGTGAATCCTTCCCTGGACGCTACATTCGACTTCCCTGTCGAATGACCTCCTCTTCGGCCTTACCACCGACTCCCTGCCTGCGTCGGTTCGAATTCTCGACGTTACGTCTTTCGAGCCTCAACGGGAGCGCGCGTAGCGACGCAGCGCTGCATCCGCCTCGGCTTGAGCCTGCTTGAGGGCCTCCTCGGGCGACATCTGGCCGGTCAGCGCCGCCTGCACGGCATTGTCCAGCGCTCGCCGTACGCGCCCGCCCTGGTAGGTGGCCAGCTCCGCCGTGGCGTGCTCGAGCTGGTCGCGGGCCACCGCGGCCGGCGGAAACTCCTCGACATAGCTCTGCAGCGCCTGGGTCTCGTAGGCCGCCGGGCTCACCCCCATGTAGCCGGTCTCGATCGACCAGGCCGCGGCACGCTCGGGTGCCGTCATCCAGCGGATGAAGGTCAAGGCGGCGTGCTGCTCCTCCTCGCTACTGCCCTTGAACAGGTAGAAGTTGCCGCCGCCGGTGGGGCTGCCGCGCTGCTCCTTCATCGGCAGCATGGCCACGCCGAAGTCGAAGGAGGCGTCGTTGCGCACCGCGGTGAGGTTACCGGTGCTGTGCCACATCATGGCGGTCGACTCTTCCAGGAAGTTCTGGCGCAGGGTGCCCCACTCGATGGTGCCGTCGGGCATCGCCTCGTGCTCCTCGGCCAGTGATACCCAGTACTCCAGCGCCTCGATGGCGGCGGGGTCGTCGAAGTAGACCTCGGTGCCCTCTTCGTTCATCAGCCGGTGGCCGTCCTGGAAGGCGAAAGCCTGGAACATCCAATAGGGATAGCCGGTGGAGGGCACCATCACGCCCCACTGCTCGCCGCCGCTGGCTTCACGTACCGCAGCGGCCATCTCGGCCATTTCCTCCCAGGTCTCGGGCGGCGTCTCGGGGTCGAGCCCAGCGGCCTCGAAGGCGTCCTTGTTCCAGTAAAGCACGATGGTCGAGCGCTGGAAGGGAATGCCGTAGGTCTGGCCGTCGATCCTGCCGTTCTCCATCAGCCCCGGATAGAAACTGTCGAGCCACTCGCGCTCCTCCTCGCTCTCGACCACCTCGTCGAAGGCGATGATGGCGTCCTGCTCGAGCAGGTCGAACAGATCGATGGAGAACAGCACCGAGAGTTGCGGCGCCTCGCCCGCTTCGATGGCCGACATCGCCCGCACCCGGGTGTCGTCGTAGTTGCCGGCGTAGATGGCATCCACCGAGATGTCCGGGTGCTCGTTCTCGAACTCGGCTACCAGGCCATCGATCACATCGGTCAGGGCACCGCCCACCGCCACCGGGTAGTACATGGTCAGCTCGGTCTGGGCCTGGGCGTTCAGCGAGCCGGCGGCCAGCAGGCCAGCCAGGGCCGCGGCCCCCATTCGGCTGCGCTTTGCGAGGCTGTCTTTTACGAGCGAAAAGCGTGCGTTCATCGGTTCACTCCTGGAGAGTCGTTCCCTGCATGGTTGGACGAGGCCTGGGCCTCGCTGTCTTGCCCTGCGGAAGCCGCCGTACCCGGCAGCGGAGAGTATGGCGAGTGCGGCTCGAAGCGATGCCGACCTGGCGGTGCAGCGAGATCGTGCCCCGTGATCGCCAGGCGCCGGCCGTCATCCCCGGCAAAGAAGTGGGCCGCCTCGCGCCGCCACTGCAGCCGACAGGCAGTGCCGGCCGCCATTGCCGGCTTGCCTTCGAGGCGTGCGCGCAGCTGCTGGCTGCCGACCTGCAGCCGCACGATGCTGTCGGCTCCCAGGTACTCGGCGTCGATCACCTTGGCGGGTACGCCGGAGGCTTCGGCCGGCAGCAGGCGGATGTCCTCGGGACGAACGCCGAACCAGTGTCCCTTGGCCTCATGTGCCGCCACGCTGCAGTGCGGCTCGCCTTCGATGACCGCGCCGTCGGCTGCGGCGGCAAGCGGCACCAGATTCATCGCCGGGCTGCCGATGAAGCCGGCGGCAAAGGCCGTTGCCGGGCGGTCATAGAGTTCGTCGGGGGTGCCATCCTGCACGACGCGCCCATCCTGCATCAGGATCACCCGGTCGCCCATGCTCATCGCCTCGACCTGATCGTGGGTGACGTAGATCACCGTCATGCCGAGACGCTGCTGCAGCGCCTTTATCTCACGGCGCATCTCGCCGCGCAGGCGCGCATCGAGGTTGGACAGCGGCTCGTCCATCAGGCAGATGGGGTGTTCGGAAATGATCGACCGGGCCAGGGCGACCCGCTGGCGTTGGCCACCCGACAGCTGGGCCGGCTTGCGTTCGAGATAGGCTTCGAGATCGACCAGCTCGGCGACCCGCGCCAGCCGTTCTTGGCGCTCGGCCTTGGGCACCTTGCGGCTGCGCAACCCGAAGACGATATTGTCGGCCACGCTCAAGTGAGGAAACAGCGCGTAGGACTGGAACACCATGCTCAGCCCCCGGTCGCCCGGCGGCAGGTGAGTGACGTCGCGCTCGCCGATATGTATGCGCCCGGCGCTGGCCTGCTCGAGGCCGGCAATCATGCGCAGCGTGGTCGACTTGCCGCAGCCCGAAGGGCCGAGCAGGATGACGAACTCGCCCGGCGCCACGTCGAAGCCGATGCCGTCGACGGCGGTGGTGTCGCCCCAGCGCTTGCTCACGGCCTCGAGCCGAATGCGCTGACGCTCCCTCGAGCCGGGCTGCGAGATGGTAGGCTGGCTGAGCGGATTCTTGGTCTGATGATTGTTGTCTGGGTTCATGCTGCGTCCGCGTTGCCGGTGAAGGCATGGCATGGCTGTCATCGTCTCTCCCGAACTCAGCGTAGCCGCTTATGCATCGTTTTGCGGCAATGGTGAAGCGTTTCGGTGACAGAGTAGTGACACAAGGCCACTGTCCGGCTACGGTCGGGCCAGCGCTCAGCGCATGGTAGAATGTGCCTTCCACCCTGATCAGGAACCGAGCGCAATGTCCCTTGACGACCTGCACCTCAACCTCCGCAACCTGACACAGGACGATTACCCGCAGCTCAAGAAGCTGATGGATGCCGTCTACGACGACATCGGCGGCGCTTGGCCGCAGCACACCATTGATCGGCTGATCCAGGAATTCCCCGACGGCCAGATCGCCATCGAGGACGACGAGCGGCTGGTAGGCGTGGCGCTGACAGTGCGGGTCGATTACGACGAGTTCTCCAACCCGCACAAGTACGACGACCTGGTAGGCAATCGCGAGATCATCCTCAACGATCCCGAAGGCGACGCCATGTACGGGCTGGACGTGCTGATCCACCCCGACTATCGCGGCTACCGCCTGGGGCGGCGCCTCTACGAGGCGCGCAAGGAACTGTGCCGCTCGCTCAATCTACGGGCGATTCTCGCCGGCGGGCGCATCCCCAACTATCACGAATATCCGGACCTCAGCCCCACCGAGTACATCGAACGGGTAGCGCGCAAGGAGGTCCACGACCCGATCCTCTCGTTCCAGTTGGCCAACGACTTCCAGGTAAAGCGGCTGCTGCGCAAGTACCTGCCGGAGGACGAAAAATCTCAGGGCTACGCCACCCTGCTGGAGTGGAACAACATTCTCTATGAACCCGCCGAGCGGGTGCTGGAGAACCGCCCCACCCAGGTACGCATCGGCGCCGTGCAGTGGCAGATGCGCGAGTGCGCCTCGGTGGAGTCGGTGCTGCAGCAGGTGGAGTACTTCGTCGACGCCATCTCCAGCTACCAGAGCGATTTCGCCGTCTTCCCGGAGCTGTTCAACGCGCCGCTGATGGGGCTGCAGGACCGTGCCACCCAGCAGGACCAGATCGCCGCCATCCGCTACCTGGCAGGCTTTACCGAGCAGTTCAAGAACGAGCTGTCACGCATGGCGGTGTCCTACAACATCAATATCATCGCCGGTTCGATGATCGAGGAGCATGAGGACGGCCGGCTCTACAACGTCAGCTACCTGTGCCACCGCGACGGCGACGTGGAGCACCAGTCGAAGCTGCACATCACGCCCCAGGAGCGTCGCGAATGGGTGATCGAAGGCGGCGACGAGCTGCGCGTGTTCGATACCGATGCCGGGCGTGTCGGCATCCTGATCTGCTATGACGTGGAGTTCCCAGAACTCGGCCGGCTGCTGGCCGACCAGGACATGGACATTCTCTTCGTGCCCTTCTGGACCGATACCAAGAACGGTTACCTGCGGGTGCGCCACTGCGCCCAGGCGCGGGCCATCGAGAACGAGTGCTATGTGGTGCTGTGCGGCAGCGTGGGCAACGTGCCGTCGATTCGCAACCTCGACATCCAGTACGCCCAATCGGCAGTGTTCTCGCCCTCGGATTTCGCCTTCCCACACGATGCAGTGCTCTCTGAAACCACGCCCAATACCGAAATGGTGATCTTCTCCGACCTCGACCTCACCCGCCTCACCGTAGTGCGTGCCGAGGGCTCGGTGACCAATCTCAAGGATCGGCGCAAGGATCTGTTCGATCTGCGCTGGCGCGACTGGTCATGGAAGTCAGGCGCCCGGCAGGAAGAGGGCTGAAGCATGCTTGACCGCCTGCGCCGCTGGCGGGCCGAGCGCTTCGAGGCCCGCCATCCCTTTCCCGAATCGGCCTGGGCCGAGGCACGTTCGAGGTTGCCGCTGCTGGCCTTTCTCGACGAACAGGAGGCGCAGCGGCTGGGGCGGCGCGCCTGGCGCTTCCTGCACGCAAAGCGCATGAGCCTGCACCCGGAGCTGACCCAGAGCACACCCTTCGACCAACCTGCCCAACTGGCACTGGCCGCCCAGGCCTGCCTGCTGACGCTGGGCTGGTCCGAGGACGACCACGATGAAGCCTTCTCGGGCTTCCACGAGATCCTGATCCTGCCGGAGGCCTTTCACCGCCAAGTGGAGGAGATGGATGAGTTCGGCGTGGTGCACGCCTACGAGGACGAACGTGCCGGCGAAACCTCGCATCAGGGCCCGGTGGTGGTGGCCTTTCCCGACTTGATGGAAAGCGGCGATTTCAGCGGCTTCAACGTGGTGATCCACGAGCTCGCCCACAAGCTAGACATGGGCAACTCGCTCGATGTCGACGGTTTTCCGCCGCTACCGCGCGATATCGGTCCCAAGGAGTGGCATCGCGTATTCACCGCGGTGTGGGACGACCTGCAGGCGCACCTGGAACGCGGCGACACGCCTCCCATCGACGACTACGCCGCCACCCACCCCGGCGAGTGCTTCGCCGTCTGCTGCGAATACTTCTTCACCGCCCCCGACGCGCTCGATGCTGCTTACCCGGACCTTTATGCGCTGCTAACACGTTATTTCGGCCAGCAGCCGCTACAGCGCCTGCCCGAGCGACAGCACATCTAAACGCAGCAACCGTTGGAAAAGCGCCCGAGAGCCAGCATCCAGCGGTCTCTTTGTTCTATGATGAAGCTTTTCGAGGCGTCGGAAACCCGCTATGTCGCGCAAGATTGCCCTGTTGCTGATCGCCCTCGCCTTGCTGGCTTCCCTCGGCCTGTTGTGGCAGTGGCTGGCGGCGCGCGACCTGCTCGATGCCAATACGTTGTACGCGCTGATGCAGGGCTCGCTGTCATGGCGCGACTCGCCGTGGGCGGGCGCGATAGTGGTCGGGGCCTATCTGGTCGCTTCACTGACCCTGTTCCCGATGAGCGTGCTGGTGGTTCTCGCTGGCCTGCTGTTCGGCCCCGTATGGGGCTTCATCTACTCCTTCGTTGGGACCCTGGCCGGCTCCGTCGTGACCTACTGGCTGGGGCGAAGGCTGGGACGTGACGCTCTGATGCGCCATGGCGGCACCCGCCTTCAAGGCCTGTCGCGCTATCTGGCCGGACGCGGCATTCGCACCATGACGCTGGTCAGCCTGCTGCCGCTTGCGCCCTTCACGCTGACCAACATGATGGCCGGTGCCTTTCACATACGCTTTCGCGACTATATGCTGGGAACGGTCATCGGGCTGACCCCGGGGCTTGCGGCCATCATTCTGCTCGGCAGTCAGCTCGGCTCGCTGTTGACAGCCGAGAATCGCCAGGAGCTGGTCTGGTCCGTGGGAGGCATCGCCGCCGGAATCGCCCTGCTCTACGCCCTCAAGCGCTGGGCCGACTGGCGCCGCAAGCGCCGCGCCTGATGGCTCACTTGGGCGGCAGTTCCGATTCCCCTTCGCGACGTCCCGGCCACCAGCTCGGACGCTCCTGGTCCCACTCCTCCTGCACGAGGTGCTTAAGCAGCCGCCCGCGGTGACGCAGCATGCGCCACTCGGCACCGAGCCGAGCCCGTACCCGCTCCCAACCTCCCTCGTCCGCATGCGTATAGGGCCCGCCCGCGGCGATGGCACGGCGATAGACAGCCAGGCAGCGCGCGGCGCAGCGCGCTTCGTCCACCTGCTCCGCCATCCTGCGCGCCGCGACAGACATGGGCAGGCGCCGCTCGGCATCGCTCAGCGCAACCAGTGCCTGCGCCATGACCTCGGCGTTGTCCCGGGCCAGCAGGCGGCCGTTGCGTTTATCGACGACCATTTCCCGGATACCGGGCGCATCGACGGCGACCACGGGCAGCCCGGTGGCCATCGCTTCGGCAATGACCATGCCCTGCGTCTCACTGTGCGATGCGAAGGCGAAGACGTCCATGGCGTGATAGGCGTCGACCAGCGCCGGTCCCTGCAGGTTGCCAGTGAAGTGCACGCGGTCGGCAATGCGCTGACGCTTGGCCATGTCATACATGGCCGCCTGGGCATCGCCACTGCCGACCACCAGGAAATGCGCCCTCGGTAGGCGCTTCAGGGCGCTTGCCACGGCCTCCATCAAGAACAGCAGGTTCTTCTCCCGAGCCAGCCGCCCCAGGTGACCGATGACATAGGCGTCACGCGGAATGCCGAACCGATCGCGCCAGGCCTCAGCGTCTCCCGTAGCGAAGCGGGCGACATCGACGCCGCTGGGGACAACCGAGATCGAAGTATTGGCACCGCGCTCGAGCAGCAGATGACGAATGCTTTCGCTGGGTGCAATCAGCTCGTCGCACATATGTGAATACTGCGTGGCCAGCGCCTTGGCGAAGCGCTGCATCATCGGGGAGTTCCCCGGCACGTAATGGGTGTAGTACTCGTAGAGGGTATGCTGGGTAAAAATCAGCGGCAGACCATAGGTATCGGCCACCCGAGCCGCCGTATCGCCCAGCAGGAAGGGGTGGTGGGAATGCACCACATCGGGGTCGAACGCCTCGACCGCCTCGATCAATTGGCCGGGGATCGGCACCGGTAGCGAAAAGTCACTGCCGTTGAAATGCTGTACGGCCACCACCCGCACGACGCCGTCTTCCCTGTGCGGCTGCCCTTCGAGACGTGGCGCCACCACCAGGACGTCATGCCCCGCCAACTGCAACTGCGTCTTGAGACGCTGCACCGATTCACTGACCCCGCCCACGATGGGCGCATAGGTATTGGTGAACATGAGAACGTTCAAGGGAGACGGTCTCCTCCATCAGGGGGCCGGTTGGCCTGTTCCAGACGCCCCGGCACGGGTACCCGCCGAGGCATCTCCTGCTCAAGATAGGCAACGAAAGCGCGGATGCGTGCCGGTACGTGGCGCCGCTGCTGGTAGACGGCATGGAAATCGGCACGCACGCCCTGCCACTCGGGCAACAGTTCGACCAGTTTCCCGCATTCCAGTTGCCGGTGGATGTCCCACCAGGAGCGCAGCACGATACCATGGCCGTCGAGCGCCCACTGCACGATCGCCTCGCCATCGTTGCTGGTCAGCGGACCGGACACCTTCATCGCCTGTTCGGCCTTCCTGCCGTCACGCCGGCACAGGCGCCACACGGCGTAGTCGCTCTCGTTCTCGCGCAGCACCAGGCAGGCGTGGGCAGCAAGATCGGCCGGCTCAGCGAGCGGCGCCATGCACGCCACGTAATCGGGCGAGGCACACAGCACACGACGGTTGGCGAGGATGCGCCGGGCCACCAGACGCGAATCGGGCGGCTCGCCCACGCGAACGCCGACATCGAAGCCCTGCTCGCCAAGACTCAGCGGGTAATTGGAAAGCTCTAGCACGGCCTCGACGCCGGGATGACGGGCACAGAACGCCGAGAGCAGCGGCGCCACGTGGCGCCGGCCGAAGCCGAAGGTGGCATTCACCCTGAGCGGACCCGACAACGCCGCCTGCTGCACGCCCAGCGCCTCCTCCAGCTCGGCGAGCTCCTCGAGAATGGCCGCACCCCGCGCCAGGTAGCGCTCGCCTTCGGCGGTCAGCGACAACCGTCGCGTGGTACGGCTGGCAAGCTCCACGCCCAGGCGCGCTTCGAGCTGCTTGAGACGCTTGCTCACCGCCGATAGCGACAGGCCCAGTTCACGCGCCGTGGCCGTCAGGCTTCCGGCCCGGGCCAACTGCTGGAAGAAGCCAAGATCGTCGAGCTGGGCCATGCCATTCTCCACTCTCGTTCAACAATACCTTTCCATTCAGCCCGATTATCTCGACAAAGCCAAGAGCTAGACTGGGGGCAGCTCGACACCTGACTCAACCATCCGAGGAACCGACCATGACCCATCGTATCGCTGTCATTCCCGGTGACGGCATCGGCAACGAAGTGATGCCGGAAGGCCTGCGCGTTCTGGAAGCCGCTGCCAAGCGCTTCGATATCGACCTGGAGCTGACTCACTTCGACTTCGCCTGCTGCGACTATTACGAAAAGCACGGCAAGATGATGCCCGACGACTGGTTCGAGCAGCTCAAGGACTTCGATGCGATCTTCTACGGCGCCGTGGGCTGGCCCGAGAGAGTGCCGGATCATGTCTCGCTGTGGGGGTCGCTGCTGCAATTCCGCCGTCAGTTCGACCAGTACATCAACCTGCGACCGTGCAAGCTGCTGCCCGGCATCAAGAGCCCGCTGGCCGACCGCAAGCCCGGAGACATCGACTTCTATGTGGTACGCGAGAATACCGAGGGCGAGTACTCGAGCGTCGGCGGCAAGATGTTCGAGGGCACCGAGCGCGAGGTTGTCATCCAGGAGACGGTGATGACTCGCTACGGCACCGACCGGGTGCTGAAGTTCGCCTTCGAGCTGGCCCAGAGCCGGCCGCGGAAGAAGCTCACCTCGGCCACCAAGTCCAACGGCATCGCCATCACCATGCCGTGGTGGGACGAGCGAGTCGTGGCCATGTCGGACCATTACCCCGAGGTCAGCGTCGACAAGTTCCACATCGATATCCTTACCGCCAACTTCGTCATGCATCCCGACTGGTTCGACGTAGTGGTGGCAAGCAACCTGTTCGGCGACATTCTCTCCGACCTGGGCCCGGCCTGCACCGGCACCATCGGTGTGGCGCCTTCGGCCAACATCAACCCGGAGGGTACCTTCCCCAGCCTGTTCGAACCGGTTCACGGCAGCGCCCCGGACATCGCCGGCAAGGGCATCGCCAACCCCATCGGCCAGATCTGGTCCGGCGCCATGATGCTCGAGCACCTGGGCCACGCCGACGCCGCCAAGGCGATCGTCGATGCCTTCGAGGCGGTGCTGACCGAGGCCGATCAGGCCGTGCTGACCCCGGACATTCGGGGGCTAGGAAATACCGCGACACTGGGCCGGGCCATTGCAGCACGCCTCGAGGGCTGAAACACTCTCCCGAGTCTCTCACCGTAGAAAGAGCGGTCACCGCCAAGGCGGTGGCCGCTCTGCCGTGCAAGGATTATACAGCGCACGGTAGTCAGGGCGCCCGTGGCGGATGCTTGACCTGGCCCACGTCGTTTACCTCCTCCCAGCCGGTTACCATTGCCTTGATATGGGCCATGGGCGTATGGCCGGCGGTGGCGAGGTAGACGTGGATGATCAGGAAGGCCAGCATCAGGAAGGCACCCAGGACGTGCAGACCGGCTACCTGCTCCAGGCCGAGGAAGGCCGGCACGCTGTCACGTACACTCCCCCAGAACAGATAAAGCAGCCCCGAGACCCATATGAGCGGATTGATCACCAACTTGACGCCCAGATAGGCCAGGCGCTGAAGCGGATTGTGCTTGCGCTCTACTGTCACCTTGTAAGGATGGGGGGCGCCAGTGAAGATGCCGTAGGCGTAGTAGCGCACCATGGCGTCGATTTTCGTCAGGGTCGGAATGTAGTGCTTCCACTGACCGGTGGTGAAGTGCCAGAAAATGGCGAACACCCACAGGCCGATCAGCAGCCAGGCCGCCGTCTCATGCAGCCGTACCGCCGGACCGAAGGGGATCAGCGAATGGACACCGCGAATGGCAAAGCCGCTGAACAGCAGGACGATCACCAGCATCGCCTGGGACCAGTGCCAGAAGCGCTCGAAGCGAGTGAAGAGGTAGATGCGCTGGCTCATCTCAATGCTCCTTGCGACGGTTGCGGTTGGCATAACGCAGGGCGCCATGACCAAGGACTCCCAAGAGCATCAGACCGGCCAAGCCGAAACCGAAGCGGTCGAGCAGTTGGTGGCGGTCTCGCCCCGGCAACCAGACGCCTTCCACGCCCGCGAGACGCCCCTCCTCGACGTGACAGCTACCGCACTTCAGGGCCTGTTCGCTTGGCGCCACCATATGCGTAATGGGCCACAGCATTGCCGTATCGACGAAGTCGTACTCGCCGCTGAAGGGTTGGCCCGAGATTCCGGTACCCACCGCCAGTGCCTTGTCCCAATCAAAGTTGTACCAGAAGGCGGTGTCGTTCGGGATGGCTATCTGGGGGCGCAGCAGAGTCCGGTGGACGGTGTCATAGGGCTGCCTGCCCAGCGCTCGCTTGACCGGCCAGATGCGGGCATCTTCGGCCCCTGGGGTCCCATGATAGGTGTTGACCAGTACTCGCTCTGACGGATCGATGACGGTCTCGGCGGTGACGAAGGTGGTTGTCCCGTCCCACCACAGGTACTCAGGCACCACGTCCTCACCCAGCACGAAGTCCCCCTTCCTGCTGTCATAGATCGCGTGGCCGTTGTCGTCCTTGCGCTGGATCGGGCTCCCCGACTCATCGAGTTCTCCGGCAGTGGACCAGTCCCAGGCCATCTTGGTGGGTATTCCACCGCGGGCAAACGCCGGGATATGGCAGGTCTGGCAGGCCAGAGTGCGGGTATGCGCGTTCAGCCGCTCGGCCATGGCGCCGGCCTCATGGGGCGTATCGCCATGGCAGGCCTGGCAGGTGGCCGGGTTGCGCTCCTCCTGGCTGCCACGAATCATGGCCGCCTGGGCGTCCACGGCCGTGCCCTGGATACGGCTGCCGGGCACTTCGTGGCTCTCGGTCTGATGGCAACTGCTGCAGCTGAAGTCCAGCCCGTCGACGGCCATGTGAACGTCCAGGTCGCGGTGCGCGTTCACCAGTGAGGAGTCCAGGTCGCCGTGCTTCACGCCGTCTCCGCCGCCGCCGTAGAAGTGGCAGCTGCCGCAAGTCTCCCGAGAGGTGCTGCCCACGTGGCGCGCCGCCTGGGTCAGGTCGGTCAGCGCCTCGTTGGGCCAGCCGGCCCAGCCGCCCTTCTTCACGTAGTCTCCGGTGTTGTGGCAGGCCAGGCAGTCGACACGGCTCTGGTCGCTGAAGTCGAAGGTGTCATCCTCCCAGCCATAACCCACATGGCAGGACTGGCAGAAGCCTTCGTTGGACAGGTCGGCAATGCAGAAGGTATTGAGCATGGTGCGCTTGCCGAGTCGCTCACCGCCGTGGGGATTCTCGTAATCCCAGGTCCAGTGGCGGGTTGCCATCACCTGTTTCGAAGCCTCGGTATGGCATCCCAGGCAGGCCTCGGTCACCTGATCGGCACTCGCGAAAGGTCCCTGCAGCTCCGCGAATTGCGTGTGGTCCGCGGTGCTGGCATGAGCCGCAGGGAGCAATGTCAGCCACCCCATGATCGCCGCCAGTGCCCACCAGCCGGCCCGCTGCTTGCGCTTGATCATTTCCCGCTCCCCGATCACGCTACCCGTCAGGGCGACCGCTTCGCGCCTGCCTGTCGTTAAGCATGGCTATACCGCAAAACTTCGGGATGATCCGGGTCAAGGAAGCCTCGAAAAGGACCCTTTCGGCTTAACGCTGCTGCAGTGACAGACCGGGTGGTGGGTGACAGGCGATAGGAGCAAAGCTTCCCACGAGTTACTGTCTGATGAGTTTACGTTATTCTCCGTAAACATCCGCCCATATTGTCGATTCCTCGTCTAGCCTGATCATTGCAAGCCCACAGGGCAAGCCAATGGAATAAGGAGGAACGGCATGAAAAGGACAGCAATTGCCATTGCGGTAGGTGCACTGAGCGCTGGTCTGAGTCACGGGCTTCTTGCACAGGAGTCTCAGGATGAGGAGACCCAGCCGCTGAACGAGCAGCAGATGCAGGATCAGAGCAGCCAGACTCAGTCCGGTAGCGGTTCTGCAGAAATCAATGTCGAGGAAGAACCTGCCGACGTGAACGTCGATCAGGAGCCGGCTGAGGTGAAGGTCGAGCAACAGCCGCCGGATGTGACTGTCGAGCAGAATCCGCCAGAGGTCACTATCGAGCAGAAGGATCCGAACGTCAGCGTGGATCAGGCCGAGCCCGAGGTTACGGTCGAGAAGAAGGGCGAGGCCAACGTGGAGGTTCAGGAGGCTGAAGACGCCGAGGCCAAGCTGAAAGACTCCGACGAGGAACAGAAGAAACAGGACCAGCAGTCCCAGGAGCAGCAGAACTCCGAACAAAGCTCGCAGGAAAACGACCTGATGAGCATGGAGGTCAGCGAGCTCCAAGGTAAGGCCGTCTATAGCCAAGAGGATGAAAAGAAAATCGGTGACGTCGAGCGCGTCGTTCGCGACACCGAGAGCAACGAAGCCTTCGTCGTCATTTCCGAAGGCGGCTTCCTCGGTTTCGGTGAGGACGAGATGGGCTATTCGGTAGACGAACTGGAGATCCGCAACGAGAACGAGCTGGCGGTACAGTCCGGCGACAGCGGTGAGTCCGGCGACTACGGTAGCGACCAGTACGAGGAAATCGACGGCAACCAGACCTTGCAGGAAGCCACGCAGAGCAACTAAGCATCAGGTCTGGCGCATGAACCGAAGGTCATGCCAGGGAGGCGCGGCTCTGCCGCGCCTCCCTTCTTGTTGCAGGGGGTATGGCTGCGCCAGTCTCGCCTGACTCAGGCAGCCAGCTTCCCGGCCACCTCGGCCACGCTCCTGCCCTGCATCCTGGCCAGCTCCAGCTCATGCTCGGTCGGTTGGCGCGACCCGTCAGGCCCGGCAAGCGTCGACGCCCCATAGGGCGAGCCGCCTTGCACGCTGGAGATATCGAACTGGGACTCGAGCCCATAGCCGATCGGCAGGATCAGCATGCCGTGATGCGCCAGTGTGGTCCACGAGGTCAAGATAGTGGTCTCGTTGCCGCCGCCAGTGCCGGTCGAGGTGAACACGCTGCCTACCTTGCCACGCAACGCACCCTTGGCCCACAGGCTGCCGGTCTGGTCCAGGAAGGTACGCATCTGCCCGGTCATGTTGCCGTAGCGCGTGGGTGTTCCGAAGATTAATGCATCGTAGTCGGCCAGTTCCTGAGGCTTGGCCTCCGGGGTGTCGAAAGTCTTGCCGCCGGCCTTGGCATAGGTCTCCGGATCCATGGTCTCGGGTACGCGCTTGACTTCGACTTCTGCTCCCTCCACTTGGCGTACGCCTTCGGCCACGGCCTTGGCCATGGTGTCGATATGGCCATGCATGGAGTGGTAGAGCACGAGTACCTTGGTCATCTTGCGCCTCCTTTCGTGGTTGCCGTCCAAACGCCGGTTTAGCCGGCGAGTGCCTACAGCATAGAAAGGAACGGGATGAAGAAAAGCGAAGCATTTCGTCTAGCCGATTCGATTTTATCGCTGCCCGCGCTGCCAGCTGCCGGCAAGTACCCGCACCTTATCGGCCACCAGATTGTCGCGCAGGTTGCGTCCCATCCGGGCAAACTCGCTGCCGAAGATCAACCCTGGTCCCGGTAGCGAGCCTGCCTCCCGCGCCGCCTCGTCAGCACCGCTCTCTCGCCGGCTATGCTCCTGCCGCCAGGCCAGGGCCGCATCGGTGACGTCCTCCACCCCGAGCGGCTCGAAGCCGGCCAGCGCCATGACACGCTCGAGCTGATCCCGGCTTCGCAGGTGGCTGGTGGCCTGTTCACGCGCCCAAGGCACCGGCAATGCCAATGGCTCGTGGTTGTCGCCAGCCACCAGTTCGTGCAGCAGCACGCGGCCCTCCGACACCAGCAGGCGCTGCCACTCGGCCAGCACCCGCGGCACGTGCGGCATGTTCATCAGCGCATGCTGACACCACACCACCTCGAGGCTGCCCGCCGCCAGTGGCACATCGGCGGCATCGGCGCACACGAAGCGCGTATGGTCAGCCAGCCCGGTGGCCAAACTGAGCCAATTCGCCACTTCGATGAAGGCTGGCGTGATGTCGACCCCGACCACGTCACAGCCATACTCGGCGGCCAGCAATCGGCTGGCGCCACCGGTACCGCAGCCGACGTCGAGAACTCGCTCACCGCCTCGCAGCTCGCCCAGTGCCGCCAGGGCACGGCTGGCACGGCGACCGCCGAGATGCAGCTGATCGACCCCCGCCACGTCGTCGAGGCTCAGTCGATAGGGATCGGATCCCGCTGCCCTGAACGCCTCCTGCAGCCTCGCCAGCAGGGTCTCGCCCTGGCTTGCGGTAGCGGCCTCGTAGTGCGCATTGAGCCGGTCGAGGTAATCGTCAAAACCTGGCTCATCTCGATCGTTGGGCATGGTGGATCCTCGCGCTAGAAAGAAGCCAGCTTAGCCTTCGCCCGGCCCCGCCCCCATTGGCCAAAGGTCGGCTCGCCCAGTTTCAATATCGCACCCGGGCTTTCACCAGCCCGACGCGCGATCTTGCGATATGGCCTCGCGCACAGGATGGTGGCGATGGTCTCACATCGTACTCACAACCGACCCGGACATCCCATGCTGTCGGAATGGATCGAACTCAGCCTGGAAGACGCCACGCCTCAGTCACGTAGCGGCAAGCTTCCCGGCGGCACCTATACCCTGCACGCAGCAGGCATTCTCGAACTGACACCCGCAGTGCGCCGCGACGATGCGCATGCCAGCGTGATCTCGGTGGGCATCCACGGCAACGAGACCGCCCCCATCGAACTGCTCGGTGAGTGTTTGGCACGCCTCGAAGCGGGGCTGCTGACGCTGGGCGCACCGGTACTGGTGATTCTGGGCAACCTCGAGGCGATCCGGCGCGCCGAGCGCTATGTGAACACCAATCTCAACCGCCTGTTCCGCCGCGATCTCGTTGAAACCGGTATGGAGCCGGATCGCGCCCGCCGGTTGATGCACGCCGTGGATGCCTTCTTCGCCCGTTATCCAGGGCTCGAACGCCTTCACTACGACCTGCATACGGCGATTCGAGACAGCCGCTACCCGCGCTTCGTGGTCGAACCCTACGCCGACGCCGCGACACATCATGAACAGTGGCGCTGGCTGGCGGCGGCGGGTATCCAGGCAGTGCTGCACCAACATCAGCACAGCTGGACCTTCTCCCACTACTCCAAGCATTATCATCAGGCGCAGGCCTTCACCCTGGAACTGGGACGCGCCCTGCCCTTCGGCCACAACGACCTCGCTCCCCTGGCGCCCATGGCACGCCTGCTGGAGTCACTGCTCGAAGGGCGCGAACCGGCAGGCGACGCCCCTGAACGCATGGTGTTCTTCCGCGTATACCACGAGCTGATGCGTCACTCCGATGACTTCCGCCTGTGCTTCGCCGACGACACGCCGAACTTCACTGAATTCAAGCCCGGCGCGCGGCTCGCCGAAGATGCCGAGGCCGGCCCCTTCATCGTCGGCAAGGAGCCGCTCAGCGTGGTGTTTCCCAATGCCGCGGTAGAGCGCGGCGCGCGCGCGGCGCTGCTGGCCCGTCCCGCAGCACCTCCCGGCTGAAGCTTGCGATAGAAAAGCCTGAAGAAAACCGAACTTTCAGCACAAGATGTCGCTTTAAAACAATAACCAGGAGTTTTTTCATGCCACTTACCTTCCGCCTTATCGACCATCGTCCCACGGCACGAACCTCAGTTCGCTCTGACCAAAGCGTCAAGGCCTGTTAGAATCGCCCCTTTTTTCGCGCCTGCCCGCTTAACCGGCCGTCGCCTTGGCGACTCGTCCCGATCTGGAGCCCGACCCATGGCCGATACCCCGATTCCCCTCGAAGTACGCAACATCAAGAAACGCTTCGGGGATACCGAAGTCCTCAAGGGCCTTTCACTAAAGGCTCACAAGGGCGACGTCATCACCCTGATCGGAGCCTCCGGCTCCGGCAAGAGTACTTTCCTGCGCTGCATGAACCTGCTCGAGCAGCCCGACGAGGGCGACCTCATCGTTCACGGCGAGGAGATCCGCTTCAAGCAGACTCGACACGGCCGCGAGCCGGCGGACTGGAAGCAAGTGGTCAATATGCGCGCCAAGCTGTCGATGGTGTTCCAAAGCTTCAATCTGTGGGCGCACATGACACTGCTGGAGAACATCATCGAGGCGCCGATTCACGTGCTCGGCAAGTCGAAGAAAGAAGCCGTCGAGCATGCCCGTGCCCTGCTCGAGCGAGTCGGCCTGACCGCACGCGCCGATGCCTACCCGGCGCAGATGTCCGGCGGTCAACAACAGCGCGGCGCCATTGCCCGGGCGCTGGCCATGGACCCCGAAGTCATGCTGTTCGACGAGCCCACCTCGGCGCTCGATCCAGAGTTGGTCGGCGACGTGCTGAAGGTCATGCGTGACCTGGCCGAAGAAGGCCGCACCATGGTCGTGGTGACCCATGAGATGGGCTTCGCCCGGGACGTCTCGAGCCAGGTCATCTACCTGCATCAGGGCGTGATCGAGGAAGCCGGGCCGCCCCAGGATGTACTGGTCAACCCCACCTCGCCGCGGCTTCAGCAGTTCCTGGCGCCGAAGTACTGAGGGAGACACCATGCTCGATCTTCACGGCTACGGCCCCCGCCTGCTCGAAGGCGCTGGCGTGACCCTGCAACTGGCGGTGCTGTCGCTGGCGCTGGCCGTCCTGCTCGGCCTGCTGACCGCCAGCGCCAAGATGTCGCGCAGTTGGCTACTGCATCGTACGGCCACGCTCTACACCACACTGATCCGCGGTGTGCCCGACCTGGTGCTGATGATGCTGCTGTTCTTCGGCGGCCAGATTGGGCTGAACATGCTCACCGACAAGCTCTACGATCAGTTCGGCGTAGACTGGTTCATCAACCTCAACGCCTTCATTGCCGGTGTGATCACCATCGGTTTCATCTTCGGCGCTTACATGGGCGAGACCTTCCGCGGCGCTTTCATGGCGGTGGATGAAGGTCAGGTCGAAGCGGCCAAGGCCTACGGCATGGGTTCGTGGCTGGTATTTCGGCGCATCCGCTTCCCGCTGATGATGCGTCACGCGCTGCCGGGGCTGTCCAACAACTGGATGGTGCTGCTCAAGACCACCGCGCTGGTCTCGGTGATCGGGCTCACCGACATGGTGCGCGTCGCCGCCGAGGCCTCCCGCGCCACCCACGAGCCGTTCACCTTCCTGATTCCCGTGGCAGTCATTTACCTGCTGATCGCCAGCGTGTCGGAGTGGATCTTCGCCCGCCTGCAGAAGCGCTACAACGTCGGCTTCGGGGAGCACTGAGATGGAACAATTGAATCAATGGCTCGCGAGCCTGTTGGAAGGCAACGTCATCTTCACGCCGCAGACGCTGGCCTACTACTGGGGCGGACTGGTCACCACTGCACAGCTGGTGTTCGTGTCGTTACTGATCGGCCTGGTACTGGCGGTTCCGCTGGCAATCCTGCGCGGCTCGAAGCATCGCTGGATCAAGCTGCCGGTCTACTTCTATACCTATGTGTTTCGCGGTACGCCGCTGCTGGTCCAGCTCTACATCATCTACTACGGCGTGGTATTCGTAGATGGCATCCAGGAGAGCTTCCTGTGGCCCGTGCTGAAGGAAGCCTTCTATCCGGCGCTGATCGCCTTCACGCTCAACACCGCCGCCTACACCACCGAGATCTTCCACGGCGCGATCAAGGCCACCTCGCGCGGCGAGATCGAGGCGGCCCGTGCCTACGGTATGTCGTCGGGGCTGACGATGCGACGCATCATCCTGCCCAGCGCCTTCCGCCGCGCCCTGCCGGCCTACGGCAACGAGGTGATCTTCATGCTGCACGCCAGCGCCATTGCCAGCGTGGTCACGCTGATGGATATTACCGGGGCGGCTCGCTTCGTCTATGCGCGCTACTATGCGCCTTTCGAGGCGTTCATTTTTGCCGCGCTGATTTATCTCTGCCTGACTTTCATGATTCTCTATCTATTCCGCTATCTCGAGAAGCGGCTTCTGGCACACCTGAAGCCACTGAGCGGGAACTGAGCAACGTCAAACAGGCGTTGGAAAAACCGCGCTCGGGGACTTTCGGCCCCGACGCGGCTGCGCTAAATTCAGGCGCGACGTCACCTGATCGGTGCACGAACGAAAACAAGGAACCGAACGATGAAAAAACTGCTGACTGTATCCCTGCTGGGCGTCGCCATCGCCGCCGGAACCGCCCAGGCCCGTGACTACGATCACGTCCGCTTCGGCGTCGACGTGCCCTACGAGCCGATGGAGTACCGTACGCCCGAAGGCGAACTGACCGGTTTCGACATCGAACTGGGCAACGCCCTGTGCGAAGAGATCGGCGTGACCTGCGAATGGATCGAACAGGAGTGGGACGGCATCATCCCCGGCCTGCTGTCGCGCAAGTACGACGCCATCATGTCGTCGATGACCATCAACGACGAACGCCGCGCTACCGTACTGTTCTCCGATCCGTACATCACGCCCCCTTCCGCCTGGTTCGCTCCTGAAGAAGCCGACCTCAGCGAGCCCAGCACCGAAGCGCTCGATGGCATGACCATCGGTGTGCAGCGCGGTACCCTGCAGGACAACTATGTCACCGACCACTACGGCGACGTGGCCGACATCAGCCGATACTCCACCGCCGACGACATGGTGCTGGACATGGAAGCCGAACGTCTGGACATCGTGTTCCTCGACTTCCCGGTGGGCAAGTCCACGCTGCTCGAAAGTGACGAGCGGTCCTACAAGGTCGTGGGCGAAATGATCACCGAGCCCAAGGAGTACTTCGGCGACGGCTTCGGCATCGCCTTCCGTCCGCGTGACGAGGCACTGGCCGAGCGCTTCAACGAGGCCTTGGCCACGCTGAAGGAAGACGGCACCTACGATGAAATCTTCCAGCGCTATTTCGAACAGTAAGCTCGCGTTTCTCCTCTCCCCGGCAAGGCCGGGGAGGGGTTGACAGCCAGGCCGAGCTGCACGACAGTCGACCTGTCAAACCTATCGCATCGGGACCCCGTCCATGATCGATTCCGCCTACCGCATTCGCCAATCGCTCGAGGCCTATCGCTGTTTCTTCAGCAGCTTCTACCTCAGCGAGTGGTTCGACGAATAAGCCCTTCCTGCGGCCTTCCTGGCCGTATCGGCACACCCGTGCCATCCGTTGCATCTCGGTCACCAGACCGCTGATTGCACAGCCGTCGCCCGTGCTCGGCAATCCCAGCAATACACCACAATAAACGCCTTCCCGGGAGGAAGCCTCATGCGTCATATCAATCTGTTCCTGGCCGCCGGCTTGGCCGCCAGCCTGTTCACCGGTGTCGCTCAGGCCCGCGACAGCGACGAAATTCGCCTCGGTGTCGATGTTCCCTACGAGCCCTTCATGTACCGCACTCCGGACGGAGAATTGACCGGCTTCGAGATCGAGCTGGGCAACGCCGTGTGCGACTACCTCGAAGCCAACTGCACCTGGGTGGAGCAGGACTGGGACGGCATCATCCCCGGCCTGCTGGCGCGCAAGTACGACGCCATCATGTCGTCGATGGCGATCACCGAGGAACGCGCCCAGCAGGTGCTGTTTTCAGAGCCCTACTACACCACGCCGAGTGCCTGGGTCACCGCCAACGAGCGTGACATCGACATCGAGGACCGAGAGAGCCTTGAGGGCATGGTGGTCGGCGTGCAGCGCGCCACGCTGCAGGACAACTACGTCTCCGAGCTCTACGGCGATGTCGTGGAGATACGCCGCTACACCAGCGCCGACAACGTGGTCACCGATCTGCGTGCCGGCCGCCTCGACCTCACCTTCATGGACTATCCGGTAGCCGAATCGACCATCGCCATCGACACCAAAGGCAGCGACTTCCAGCGTATCAGCGGCTTCATCAAGGAGCCCCAGCACATCTTCGGCCAGGGCGTGGGCGTGGCCTTCCGCAAGCGCGACCGCGAACTCGCCGAGCGCTTCAACGAGGCCTTGGCGGCGCTCAAGGAGAACGGCGCCTATGACGCGCTGATGGAGAAGTACTTCAATTACGATATCAAGTTGTAACCCGGCTTGAGCCAACCCCGCGAACGCCGGTGTCAGCCGGCGTTCGCCTTTCCTGAGGAGCCAGAATGCTGACCCTGCTGAAGAATGCCCGCCTCTACGCTCCCCGTGCCATGGGGTTGTGCCACCTATTGATCGCCGATCGACGGATCGCCGCGGTGGTACCTGCCGACCAGGCACTACCCGCCGTGGGGCAAGCCATCACGGAGATCGACCTGGAGGGACGGCGCGTTATCCCCGGCCTGGTGGACCCGCTGGTTCATTTCATTGGCGGCGGCGGCGAGGGCGGCTTCGGCACGCGTACCGCCGAGCTGACGCTGGAGGCCGCGCTGGCCTCGGGCGTGACTACCCTGGTCGGCGCACTGGGCACTGACGCCCTGACCCGCACCCCGGCCAACCTGCTGGGCAAGGCGCGCGAACTGGCCGCGGGCGGCCTGACCACCTACTGCTATACCGGTTCCTACCAGCTACCGCCGGTGACGCTGACCGGCTCGGTGGGCAGCGACATTCTCTTCATTCCCGAATTCATCGGCGTGGGCGAGGTGGCGATCAGCGATCACCGCGGCTCGCAGCCCTCTGCCTTCGAGCTGGCTCGCCTGGCCTCGGAGGCCCGCACCGCCGGCATGCTGGCAGGCAAGTCCGGCATCGTCTTCATCCATACCGGCGACGCTCCTACCCGCCTGGAGCCGCTACGCGAGGCAGCCCGCGACAGCGCCATTCCCCTTGCGCAGTTCCTGCCCACTCACATCAACCGCACTCCGGAGCTGTTCGAGGACGGCCTGCGGTTCGCCAGAGAAGGCGGACGCATCGACTTCACCACCAGCACCACGCCGAAGTTGCTGGCGGGCGGCGAAGTGGCCGCCGCCGAGGCCGTGGCACGCGCCCTGCACGCCCGCGTCGAGCCATCGCGAATCACCTTGTCATCGGACGCCAACGCCTCGCTGCCCCGCTTCGATGCACAGCGCCGCTTTATCGGCCTCGAGCCCGGCCGACTGGCCAGCCTGTTCGGAGTCGTGGGGGAATGCGCCGAGGTTCACGGCATCGCCCTGGAAGAGGCGATCAGCGTCGCCAGCACCTACGCCGCCGACGCGCTCGGCCTCTCCGCCAAGGGCCGACTCGACCCCGGCTGCGATGCCGACCTGCTGGTGCTTGCCGAAGGCGAGTGGGACATCGACGAGGTCTGGGCACTGGGCCGGCGGGTGTATCGCAGAGATTGAGGAAACAAACCAGGTTCAGTGACCATGCGGCCCCGGTACGTGGCTGGTTTCGAAAGCCTCGGCTGGAAGCTCATGCGGCGTGGGCTGAGCCAGCTCCTGCAGGATGCCGCAGTGGCTGGAATCGGTCACACCGTTGCAGCGCGAGCGCAGCGTCACCAATGCCTGGCGCAGAGCCTGCAACTGCTCGATGCGGGTCTCGACGTGAGCCAGGTGGTCGTCGATCAGCCCGTTCACGGCATTGCAGGGCTGGCGCGGGTGATCGTGGTAGTCGAGCAGGGTACGGATCTCGTCCAGGGTCATGTCCAGCGTGCGGCAGTGGCGGATGAAGCGCAGCCGCTCGGCGTGGGGCTCAGCGTACAGCCGATAGTTGGCGCTGCTGCGGCCAGGCTCGGGCAAAAGCCCTTCGCGTTCGTAGTAGCGGATGGTTTCCACCGGGCAGCCCGTGCGGGTGGCCAGTTCACCGATTTTCATGAACACCTCACAAGTCGCTTGACCCTGTAGTGGCTACAGGGTGTCTCATCAAGGTAGACCAATGACACGGAGTTCTACCATGGCTGAACGATCCTGCTGCTCCGGCGGCGCCTGCAGCGTCGATACGTCCCCGGCCCCGACGAGGCCGAAGGAACCACAGCCAGGCGTCGATTCGCTGCGCTTGCGCATCGAAGCGATGTGCTGCCCCACCGAAGAGGGGCTGCTGCGCCGCGCACTGGAGGACATGCCGGGCATCGAGCGGCTCGACTTCGACCTGATCGGTCGCAGGCTCACCGTGCACCATCGGGATGTCGGCGAGGAGGTCATTCGGCGCCGCATAGCCGCTACCGGCATGACCGCCGAACGCGATGACCCGACCCAGCGCAACGCGCCGGCAGCCAGCGACGGGGAGCCATGGTGGAAGATCGGCGTTGCCGCCACGCTCGCCTTGGCCGCCGAGGCCAGCCACTGGCTGGAACTGGCCGAGCCCTGGCTAGCCGCCGCGCTGGCGCTGGCGGCCATCGCTCTGGTCGGCTTGCCCACGTGGAAAAAGGGCTTCATCGCCCTGCGCCACCGCACCCTCAACATTAACGCGCTGATGAGCGTGGCAGTGACTGGCGCGCTGCTGATCGGCCAGTGGGCCGAGGCGGCGATGGTGCTGGTACTGTTCACCCTGGCCGAGCGCATCGAGGCGCGCTCGTTGGGCCGGGCTCGCAATGCCATTCGCGAACTGCTCGACCTGGCACCGGCGAGCGCCAGCGTGCAACAGCCGGATGGCAGCTTCCGTTCCTTTCCGGCCGGTGAGGTCGCCGTCGACAGCCTGGTTCGCGTGCGCCCCGGTGAGCGCCTGGCGCTGGACGGCAGCGTCGCCGAGGGCCACCCGGCGCTGGACGAATCGCACATCACCGGCGAGAGCCTGCCGGTGGACAAGGCGCCGGGCGAGGCCGTGTTCGCCGGCAGCGTCAACCAGGGTAGCGAGTTCCTCTACCGGACCACCCGCGCAGCCAGCGACACCACCCTGGCCCGCATCATTCATACCGTTGAGCAGGCCCAATCCAGCCGCGCCCCTACCCAGCGCTTCATCGACCGCTTCGCCGCCGTCTATACCCCGGCAGTGTTCGCCATTGCCCTGCTGGTCGCGCTTACTTGGCCGGTACTGTTCGGCATTGGCTGGCTCGAGGGCGTCTACCGTGCGCTGGTCCTGCTGGTGATCGCCTGCCCCTGCGCGCTAGTGATCTCCACTCCGGTGACCATCGTCAGTGGCCTTGCCGCCGCCGCACGCTCGGGCATCCTGATCAAAGGCGGCAATGTACTCGAACAAGGCTATCGGCTGGCCACCATCGCCTTCGACAAGACCGGCACCCTGACCCAGGGCCGCCCCTCGCAGCGGGCCTGGCACCCGCTCGACCCGACACGGGACGAACCTGCCCAAACCCGGCTGCGCAGCCTGGCAGCGGGGCTCGCCGGCCGCTCCTCGCATCCGGTGTCGGCAGCCTTGGCACGTGCCGCCGAGGCAGATGGCATCGTGCCGTTGGAAGTGAGCGAGGTGCAGGAACTGCCGGGCCGCGGCATGGTTGCCAGGCAGGGTGAGCATACTGTCTGGCTCGGTAACCGCCGACTGATGCAACAGTTCGCAACGATAGACAGCACGCTTGAGGCCCACCTGGCCGAACACGAGGCCCGCGGCGAGACCCTGGTGATTCTGGGCAAGGAGACCCGACCGCTGGCGCTGTTTGCCGTCGGTGACCCCCTGCGCGAAGAGAGCCGTGAGGCGGTCGAAGCGCTGCATCGCCTGGGCGTGAATACGCTGATGCTGAGTGGCGACAACCCGGCGAGCGTTGCCGCGGTGGCCGCCAAGGCCGGCATCGACAAGGCCCACGGCTCGCTGCTGCCGGAAGACAAACTGACCATGATAGAGGCCCGCGCTCAGCAAGGTTCGGTGGGCATGGTAGGTGACGGCATCAACGATGCCCCGGCACTCGCCCGCGCCGACATCGGCTTCGCCATGGGGGCTTTGGGCAGCGATGCCGCCATCGAGACAGCCGACGTGGCGCTGATGGACGACGACCCGCGGCGGCTGGCCGACTTCCTGCGCCTGTCGCGTCGCACACGCAGCATCTTGATGCAGAACATCGCCATCGCTCTGGGTTTCAAGGTGGTCTTCATGGCGCTGGCCTTCAGCGGCCACGCCACCCTGTGGATGGCGGTATTTGCCGACATGGGTGCCAGCCTGCTGGTGGTGGCCAACGGCTTACGCCTGCTGCGCGTACGCAGCGTCCAGCAATCGGTCAACGCAGAACTCGTCGCACCATGAAGGGCCCGAGCACTTCGAAGACCACGGTGGAAACCACGACGGCCGAGAGCAGCGTCGGTCCATGCGCGGGATAACGCTCCGACACCAGCAGCGCCATGCCCATGGCGATGCCTGCCTGGGGCGTCAGGGCCAGGCCGATATCACGCGGCAGCTGCACCTCCCGCGTTCGCACCAGACCGCCGCCGACCAGGCCGCCGAGGTAGCGTCCCAGCGCACGCAGCGCGATGTAGGCCAGGGTGAGCCACACGGCGCTACCTAGGTAACGCAGGTCGATACTTGCCCCCGAGAGAACGAAAAAGAAGATCAGGAAAGGCCACTCGATATGTTCGATCTCGTTGAACGAGCGAGTGTGATGACGGGAGAGATTGGCCACCAGCGCACCGGCGAGCATTGCCGCCAGCAGCGCCGACACCTCGAGCCACGCGGCCAGGCCGGCCAGCAACAGAATGAGCGCCAGCGCCTCGACCAGAGTCGGTTCGCCGGGCCGCAACCGCCCCGTCAACCAGGCGGCAGGAGCCCCTACAGCCGTGCCTAGCAGCACGGCCCCGCCCAGCTCCCAGAGCGATGGCAGCAATGCCCCACTACCATCGCCTGAGAGCTGCCATCCCAGCAGCGCCATTGCCAAGCCGAAAGTCAGGATGCCCCAGGCATCGTCGATGGCGACGATGCCCATCAACAACCGGGCAGGCAATCGCGTGTCGCTATTCTCGTGAATGACCTCGCGCACTTCAGCCGGATCGGTGGCCACCGAAATCGCTGCCAGGCTGACGGCAACCAGCAACGGGTAGCCCAGCAGCAACAGCCCTGCGCCAACCACCGCAACGCTCACCAGCAGGACGGCGAATGACAGTAGGAGGATCATCCGGCCGGTACGGCGCAGGCGCTCAAGGGTCAATTCGCCCCCCAACAGGAAAGCGACCATCACCAAGGCGACCTGGATCAGCGGCTCGCCGAGCCCCTCCAACGGACGCCCCCCTTCCAGGCCCATCCACACCTGCTGAACGATGGCAACGCCCACGCCGACCAGCACCAGCAGCGAAATTCGCGGCAACCGGGTACGGCTGGCCACCGTGTCGGCAAGGATGCTGAGGCTCAGGATGAGGCCCAGCAGAATCAGGTTGGTGGTGGCGAGATCAAGGTGTCGGGTGGCTGCCTGCCAGGCTTCGCTTGCCGTCATCTCCCTGCGCCTCCCTGTTTCACTCGAAAAAAACCGCGATGTGGCAGGAGTTAAGCGTATCCTCCTGCTCACAACAACGCGATTTCCGGCAGGCTTGTCGCTCAACGCACCGGCGTAAGAGAATCGATAGCTGGACGCCACGGCGAAACAACCAGACACAGGCAACAGCACATGAACCAGCTTACCCAGCACGCCGAGGTCGTCGTCATCGGTGCCGGCATCGTCGGCCTGGCCTGTGCCTGGCATCTGCAGCAGCAGGGCTTCGAGGTCACCCTGATGGACCCGGAACCGCCCGGCAGCGGAGCCTCGTCCGGCAACGCCGGCACGCTCGCCAACTACGCCGTCGAACCCATTGCACAGCCTGCCTTATGGCGGCAGGCACCGATGTTGCTGCTGTCGCCCCAATCGCCGTTTCACCTACGCTGGCAGCACTTGCCCAGGCTGGCCCCGTGGCTTTGGCGTTTTCTCAAGGCTTCCACCCCGCGCCGCGCCCAGCACGCCACCCAGATCCTGGGCGAGCTGCTCGCTCCCGCCGTCGAAGACTGGCAACAGGTGCTCGACGACCTGGAGGACAATGACGAGGGCGTTACCCTGTACCGACGAGGCGCGCTGTATTTCTATCGTAGCCCCAAGGGATGGCACGAAGCACAGCGCGACATTGCCGCCCGCGAGCGTTACGGCATCGTTCAGGAACGCCTTGACTCGCACGCCGTGGCGGCGCTGGAACCGGCGCTAGAGGGTCTGGCGAAAGGCGGCATCCTGTTTCCCGACGCCTGCCACCTGAGCGACCCGTTGACCCTGGCCCAGCGGCTGGCCGAAAGACTGCAGAGTCGCGGCGCACGACTGGTGCGTGCCAAGGCGCTCGGGCTCAAGGCATGTGACGGCGGTGTGCGTATCACGACCGACCACGAGCCCTGGCAGGCTGAGCGCGTGGTGGTTGCCACAGGCATCCGGTCGCAACCCCTGGCCCGCGATGGCGGCGATCGCATCCCGCTGGAAGCGGAGCGTGGCTACCATCTGGAATTTCCCTCCGCCCGTGAGCTGGTCAGCCGCCCCTGCTGCCCGGTCGAGAACGCCTTCTACCTCACGCCGATGAAGGGCCGCCTGCGCATCGCCGGCACGGTCGAGCTGGGGCATCGCGACGATCCCGCCAATCCCGAACGACTCGACTACATCAGGCGCCATGCCGAGGCACTGTTCGGCCCGCTTGGCGAGCCCAGCCAGAGCTGGCTCGGCCTGCGTCCATCGCTGCCCGACTCGCTACCGGTGATCGGCCCCGCCTCCTCCCTGCCCGGCGTCAGCTACGCCTTCGGCCACGGCCACCTGGGCCTGACCCTGGCCGCCACCACCGGCCGCCTGCTGGCGGCCAGCATCAAAGCCGAAGCACCCGACTGGCTCGCAGGCTGCGCGGCCAGTCGTTTTCGCTGAAAGCAGCAGGCGGTCAAGATCAGTCGCGCAGCGCTATGGCCCGCTGCATGAAGTTGACGATCCAGCGCGCCATCAGCGTGTCGTCGACTTCGGTGGAGAGCGAGCTCTGCCCTTCGCGCACTCGCTCATCGCCGACCAGCTCCCGGCGCAGGGCCATGAGGTCGCGCGAGTATTCCTTGGTGAATTCTGGGTGGCCCTGCACGCCGAGGAAGTGCTCGCCGATCTGCATCAGGTAATGGGGGCAGAAATCACTGCCGCCGACGACGGTGGCCTCGGGCGGCAGCGCCTCGATCTGGTCCTGGTGGCTGACCAGCAGATCGAGGCCCGGCTGCCAGGGCTCCATCCACTCGGCGCGTGACTGGATGCGGTTGAACGACATGCCTACGCCCCAGCCCCGGTCGCTCTTGATAACTTCACCGCCCAGTGCCTTGGCCATCAGTTGGTGGCCGAAGCAGATACCCACCAGCGGCTTGCCGGCCTCCCACAGTTCACGCACGAAGCCACACAGCGCCTCGACCCAGGGCAGCCCGTCGTTGACGCCATACTTCGAGCCGGTAGTCATCCAGGCATCGACGGCGTCGATGTCGTCGGGTATCTCGCCATCCAGGCAGCGCCAGACCTGGAACTCCAGCGTGGGGTCAACCCGCCGGAACAGGGCGGCGAACATTTCCGGATAGTTGCCGTGGGCCTCGCACAGTTCCGGCGCCACGTCATCGCACTGCAATAGCCCGATGCGCATCGGTGAATCTCCTTTCATTGAACCTTCCCTGGACACCGGCCTGCCTGCCACGGCATCGCCAGCAAAAAGACCCTTGGCTTCGTCTGTACGATTCGCGAACGAAGCCTAGAGGCGGCCTTCCACGGCGGCAACGAAAATACCGCGGTACTCGTCGGCGTCGAAGGCGACCGGATTGGTGCCCGACGAGGGGTCCGCCACAGCCATGCGTCCGACCTTCTCGGCTTGGCGCGTATCGATGCCCAGCTCGGCCAGGGTATGCGGAATACCGAGCCGTTCGCGCAGGCCCAACACCCAGTCGATCACCGCCGCCGTCCCCGGCTGCTCCAGGTTGAGATAGCGCCCCAGGCGCACCATCGGCTCGCCGATGGCGCGCTCGTTGGCTCGCAGCACGTAGGGCATCAGCACCGCGTTCAAGGTTCCGTGGTGGGCGTCGTAAAGCGCCCCGAGCGGGTGCGCCAAGGCATGCATGGCACCCAGGCCACGCTGAAAGGCGGTCGCGCCCATGCTCGAGGCCACCAGCATGTTCATGCGTGCCTCGAGGTCTTGGCCGTCGCTGTAAGCGCGCTGCAGGTAGAGATCGATACGACGCATGCCCTCGACAGCGATGCCCTCGGCCATGGGGTGGTAGTTTGGCGAACACCACGCCTCCATGCAGTGCGACAGCGCATCCATGCCGGTGGCGGCGGTGATCGCCGGCGGCAGCCCCACGGTGAGTTCGGGGTCGAGAATCACCGTAGCCGGAACCATGCCGGGGTGAAAGATAATGCGCTTGACGTGCTCCGCCTCGTCGGTGATTACCGAGGCACGCCCCACCTCCGAGCCGGTACCCGCGGTGGTGGGCACGGCGACGATGGGAGCGATGGCCTGGGCGTCGGCATTCTTCCAGTTGTCGCCGATATCCTCCAGCGACCATAGCGATAGCCCCTCGCGCTGGTTGGCCATCAGCGCCACAGCCTTGGCGGCGTCGAGCCCCGAGCCGCCGCCGAAGGCGATCACACCATCGTGGCTGCCGTTGCGGAAGGCCGTCATACCGTCGAGTACGTTGCGCCCGGTGGGGTTGCCCTTGACCTGGCTGAACACTGCAATGCGCAGGCCGGCCTCCTGGCACGCTTGTACGCACGCCTGCACCATCGGTAGCGCCGCCAGCCCCGGATCGGTGATCAGCAGCGGCGCGCCCATGCCCAGCGCCTTGCATGCCTCGGGCAGGTCGCGAATGCGCCCCACCCCGGTGAGAATGCTGGCGGGATAGTTCCAGCCCATGGTGAAGGATTTCATGTCGTGGCTCATGGCGTTCTCCTGGACCAGCTCAGGCGTGTTTGAGGTGGAATGACTTGGGCCGGGTCAATGTCTCGTAGCCGATGCGTGACAGCGAACAGCCCCGCCCCGATTGCTTGACCCCGGTCCAGGCCAGTTCAGGGTCGAGAAAGTCACAGCGGTTGGTGAACACCGTGCCGGCCTCCAGGCGTCGGGCAATGGACTCGCCCGTCGCGATATCCCGAGTGAATACTGCGGCGGTAAGGCCGAAGTCGCTGTCGTTCATCAGGCGTATGGCTTCTTCGTCGTCCGCTACCGGCATGATGCCGACCACTGGGCCGAAGCTTTCCTCGCTCATCACCCGCATCGAATGGTCGACACCTGTCAGCACCTGTGGCGCCAGGTAGGCGCTCCCCGGCACCGACTGCAGGTAGTCGCCGGGGTCGATCCAAGCCTTGGCTCCGGCAGCTACCGCCTCCTCGACCTGGCCGCGCACGAAGTCCGCCGCTGCGGGACGTACCAGCGGCCCCAGGGTGGTTTCGGGGTCGGTGGGGTTGCCCAGCCGGAGCTGGCGCACCCAGGCCACGGCGCGCTCGACGAAGTCGTCGAAAAGCGACTCGTGCACGTAGATGCGCTCGATGCCGCAGCAGCTCTGTCCCGAGTTGAAGAAGGCGCCGTCCATCACGCCCGGCACCGCCTCGTCGAGGTTCACGTCGGCACGGATATAGGCCGGATCCTTGCCGCCGAGCTCCAGCCCGGTGGCAATGAAGTGCCCGGCGGCGTTGCGCTCGACCATCGCCCCGCCCGCCACCGAGCCGGTGAAAGAGACATGCGCGATACGGGCATCTCGGATCATCGTTTCAGCGGCGTCGTGAGAGAGGTGCAAATGCTGGAACACTCCCTCGGGCAGGCCGGCCTCGTCGAAGGCCTGCTGGAAACGCTCAGCGCACAGCGGGGTCTGGGCGGAGTGCTTGAGGATTACCGCGTTGCCCGCCATGATCGCTGGCACCACAGCATTCACGGCCGTCATGAAAGGGAAATTCCACGGCGCGACGATGAACGACACGCCTAGCGGTTCGCGGGTGATGTAGCGGGTGAAGCCGGGCTTGTCGGCCAAGCGGATCGGCGCCAGGGCATCCTCGGCCAGCGAGATCATGGTGCGCGCGCGATCCTCGAAACCGCCAATTTCGCCGCTGGCCACGGCGATCGGCCGCCCCATCTGCCAGGTCAGCTCCCGGGCCAATTCGTCGCGACGAGCGACGAAGGCATCGACCATCCTCGAGCACAACCGCGCCCGCTCGGCAAGATTCGTCTCGCGCCACGTACGCTGCGCCGCCACCGCTTTCTTCAATGTCGCTTCGACCCAGGCAGGGTCGGCCAACTCCCGCTCGACGTAGAGCGATCCGTCGACCGGTGAAATCGTTTTCTGTGTGGCCATGTGCACCTCAAATAATCTCAAAGTAGCGATCCAGCTCCCAGTCGGTGATATGGCGACGGAACTGGCGTTCTTCCCATTCACGAGTGGCCGCGAAGTGCTCGACGAAGGCATCACCGAACAGGCTGCGTGCCGCCTCGGACGCCTTGAGCCGCTGAGCGGCCTCCCACAGCGTACGCGACAGCGCCTGATGCTCGGGATGGGCCAGCTCGTAGGCATTGCCGGTCACCGCCGCATCCGGTTCGAGCCGCTGCTCAATGCCGTAGAGGCCGGAGCCGATCGCCGCCGCCAACGCCAGGTAGGGGTTGGCATCGGCACTGCCCAGGCGGTATTCGACACGCTGCGACTTGGCGCTGCCGGGAATCACCCGCAGTGCCGTGGTGCGATTCTCCACGCCCCAGGTAGCATCGGTGGGTGCCCAGAAACCGGGAATCAGGCGGGTATAGCTGTTTACCGTGGGGGAGAACATGGCCAGGAACTCCGGCATCAGCTTCTGCTGCCCGGCGACGAAGTGGCGCTGAACGTCGCTCATGCCGTGGGGCTGGTCGGCGTCGAAGAAGGCCGATTCGCCACTGTCGCGGTGATTGAGCGAGAGATGGATGTGGCCGCTCTGGCCGGGGTAGTCCGGCGACCATTTGGCCATGAAGGTAGCCATCAGCCCGCGGCGCTGCGCCCATACCTTGGTGAAGGTCTTGAACAGTGCGCCCTTGTCGCCGGCGGCCAATGCATCGTCGACGCGTATCGCCGCCTCCAGCACGCCGGGGCCGGTCTCGGTATGCAGCCCCTCGATGGGAAAGTCCATCGTCTCGGCCATGCCCAGCAGTTCGTGGTAGAGCTCGCCATGCACCGAGCTCCTGAGCATCGAGTAACCCATCATGTCGGGGGTCAGCGGCTTGAGGTTGCGAAAACCCTTCTCGCGCACCGACTCCGGGGTCTCCTGGAACATGAAGAACTCGTACTCCAGCGCACCGCAGACGGCAAAGCCCATCTCCCCGGCCTTCGCCAGCACGCGGCGTAGCAGCCCGCGTGGGCAAATCGTCTCGGCCGCGCCGGTGAACTCGGCCAGGAACAGCAGCATGTCGCCCTCGCAGGGCAACTCGCGGCAACTCTCGGGAATCACCCGCAGTTCGGCATCGGGGTAGCCGGTGTGCCAGCCGGTGTACTTCACGTTGTCGTAGAGTTCATCCTTGCTGTCCCAGCCCAGCACCACGTCGCAGAAGGCAAAGCCCTCGCTGAGTGCGTGAAAGAACTTGTCGCGACGCATATACTTGCCGACCATCACGCCGTCGATGTCGAACATGCCGACCTTGACGTGGCTGAGGCCACGCTGTTCGACGATTCGCCGGGCATCGTCGGCGTTCTTGATGTCTCTTGCCTGGAGTCGGCTCATCTCGGTTTCCTCGCACCTCTTGTCTTTGTCGTTCACGGTTGCGGCGCAAGCCGACAGGGCGGGTGCGGCTATCGCACCCGCCCTTTCCCTCAACCGTAGCGGTAGGGAGGTCCTGCTTGCTGCATGGTCTGCCGATAGTCCTTGAGGATCTGCACCACGCGGGCACTGCGGTCGCTCTCCTGGGCGATCTCGTCCCAGAAGGCCAGCGCCTCGTCCTCGATCTGCTGCCACTCCGACTCGGGAATCGAGGTCAGCTCCAGCTTTCCGCCGGTGGTGCGGTAGTGCGCCTCGCCCCACCAGTACCAGTGCTGACGGTAATAGTGCGAGCTGTCCATGCACAGTTTGAACAGGGTCTTGAGGTGCTCGGGTAGCTCGTTCCAACGCTCGGTGTTGGCGAAGTAGGAGCCCGCCCAGGCACCCGAGATGTTGTTGGTCAGGTAGTAGTTGCTGACGTCCGCCCAGCCCACGGTATAGGCCTCGGTGATGCCGGCCCAGGCGATGCCGTCGAGCTCACGGGTCTGCATGGCAACCTCGATGTCCTCCCACGGCAGCGTCACCGGCACCACGCCGAAGCGGCTGAGGAAGCGCCCGGCGGTTGGGAAGGTGAACACGCGCTTGCCCTCGAGGTCTGCAAGGCTTCGAATCGGGTCGCGGGTGACGAAGTTGCACGGGTCCCAGGCGCCCGAACCCAGCCAGGTAACGCCCTCTACCTCGCCGTAAGCCTCCTCCCAGATCTCCTTGAGCCCGTAGTGGTGGAACAGTGCCGGCACGTCGAGGCTGTAGCGCGAGGCGAACGGGAAGTAGCCGCCGAATACCGAGACGTCGACAGGTGCGTTGATCGAGTCGTCATCGCTCTGTACGGCATCGATGGTGCCGCGCTGCATGGCGCGGAACAGCTCGCCGGTGGGCACCAACTGGTCGGCGTAGTAGAGCTCGATCTCCATCTCGCCGTTGGCGGCCTTGTTGAAGGCGTCGATGGAGGGCTTGATGACATGCTCGGCTAACGCCGGCCCGGCGTAGGTTTGCAAGCGCCAGCGAATCGGGCTGCGCGACTGGGCGTGGACGTAGGGTGCCGAAATAGTGGTGGCCCCGACGGTGGCGGCAGTGGCCAGGCCCGCCTTCTTGAGAAAATCGCGACGATTGGTCATGGGTCTTCTCCTGCTGTTTTGCTTGTTGTCGGAAGAATCGTGGTACTCGATCGTCGTGCCGTGGTGCACCTCCTGGGAGTCGTCAGTAGCCGCGATAGAGCTGCGGCAGCCACAGCGCCAGCTGCGGGAAAATGGTGATCAGCGCCAACCCGATCAGCATGATGCCGACGAAGGGCCAGACGCTACGGTAGATGTCGCCAAGCGAGATCTCCGGCGGCGCCATGGCGCGCATCAGGAACAGGTTGTAGCCGAACGGCGGGGTCATGTAGGCGATCTGCACGGTGATGGTGTAGAGCACGCCGTACCAGATCGGGTCGAAGCCCAGGCTGATCACCAGCGGCACGTAGAGCGGTGCCACGATCACCAGCATGGCGGTGTCATCGAGGAACATCCCCAGCAGGATGTAGGAGAGCTGCATCATCACGAGGATTTGCCACGGGCTCATGCCGATGCGGTCGAGAAAGATGTTCTCGATGGCGCGCACCGCGCCGAGGCCATCGAATACTGCACCGAAGCACAGCGCCGCCAGGATGATCCACATGAACATGCAGCTGATGCCGAGCGTCTTGTGCACGGTGCTCTCGATCACCTTCCAGGTCAGGCGGCGCTTGACCAGCGCGGCCAGGGTGGCCGACACCGCCCCTACCGCCGAACTCTCCACCAGGCTGGTGACGCCCATCAGGAACAGCCCGGTCATGAAGAAGAAGATCAGCAGCGGCAGGATGCCGGCGCGCAGCAGCTTGAGCTTTTCGGCGAGGCTCATCTGGCGCTCTTCGGAGGGCAGCGCCGGGCCGAGATGCGGCTGCAGACGGCAGCGAATGACGATGTAGATGACGAACAGCGCGGCCAGTATCAGGCCGGGAATGGCCCCGGCCAGCCACAGTTGGCTGACCGGCTGGCGCGCGATCATGCCGTAGAGCACCAGCACCACGCTGGGAGGCACCAGGATGCCCAGCGAACTTCCCGCCTGAATCACGCCGGTAACCATGATCTTGTCGTAACCGCGCCGCAGCAGTTCCGGCAGGGCGATGGTCGCGCCGATGGCCATGCCCGCCACGCTCAACCCGTTCATCGCCGAGACCACCACCATCAGGCCGATGGTGCCCACCGCCAGGCCGCCCCTCAGTGAGCCCATCCAGACGTGGAACATCTCGTAGAGTTCGCTGGCAATACCCGACTCGGAGAGCATGTAGCCCATATAGATGAACAGCGGCAGGGTCAGCAGCGGATACCAGTTCATCAGCTGGATGGCGGAATTGAACGGCATCTCCACGCCACCCTGCCCCCACAGCAGCAGCGCCGAGGCGGCGCCGACGAAGCCGATCACGCCGAATACCCGCTGCCCGGTGAGCAGCAGCAGCATCATGGTCGAGAACATCAGCAGGGCGATCATCTCGTAGCTCATTCAGGACTCCCCCCTTCCAGCGCCACGCCACGCGCCCGGGCAATGTCCTTGAACAGGGTCGAGATGCTCTGCAGCAGCATCAGCAGCACGCCGAAGGTCATGATGATCTTTATCGGCGCCAGGGGTGGCGCCCAGGAGGTGTAGCTCGTCTCGCCATAGCGCAAGGCATATTCGGTGCTGGATATGCCGCCGAACAGTAGCGTGCCGAGGAAGACGATGAGCAGCAGGATGGTCATGGCATCGACGATGGCCCGCGTGCGGTCGGACCAGCGCGAGTAGAACAGGTCCATGCGTACATGGGCGTCCATCTGCATGGCGTAAGCGCCGCCCAGCAGATAGTAGGCGGCCATCATGAACTGCGAAACCTCGATGCTCCAGATCAGCGGGCTGTTGAAGGCGGTGCGCGCCACCGAGGCATAGAGCAGGACGCCGATCATCACGAAGATCAGAAACATGACGATGCGCCCCACCACCCGGTTGAACGCATCCACCCAACGCACATAGAGCGTTATTATTCTTGGCATCTTCCAGTACCGATCGCTTGGGTTTCGCTCAGTCTTCGGACGTGACTCGGGAATGCGCAACAAGCATCGGTATCGGCGACGTCTGGGGTATCGATGAAATCGATAATGCTCGCGAAAGGGACGCCTGAGCCGCGCCACGCACCCATAGGGTGCGTGGCGAGGGCGATGATATCCGGCAGTGGTGGGGTCAGGTCTGGGTGATGACCTCGGCGGAGAGCCAGGGCAGCGCCCGCTCCAGCTGAGTCCGGAAATGCTGTTCCAGCAGGCGCCGGCTGTCGCGTGCCAGCAGCGCGGGCAGCTCGCCCAACTCGTCACGCCGAGCCACCAGCGTCAGCTCCCGGGTCAGTGGCGCCAGCGGCAACGGCGCCACCATAACCTGAAGGTCGTCGAGGCCGGCCTGATAGAGGCACAGCGGGGTGGTGATGGTCCATCCGGCACCGGCGCTGACCAGGCGCAGCACGGCGAAGGTGTTGTCGAGATGCAGCCGGGCAGGCAGCTCGAGCTGGTTCAAGCGCAGGTGGCGCTCGATGGCCTGGCCGATCAACGACTGCGGCGTATAGCGCACGAAGTCCAGGTGGCGCGCCAGCCAGCGCAGGTTGTCGAGCGGGCCGTTCCAGGAGAGCGGCATCACCAGCACGAAGGGCTCGCGCAGCAAGCCATGACGCTCCAGACCGTCGTAGTTCTCCAGCCGATCATCGGAAACGATGATATCCACGTGACGCGTCAACAGGGAGTGGCCGTGCATGTGCGACAGCCCGGTGGTCAGGGTATAGTCGCGGGTATGGCGCCGTATCAGCTCGATCAGCGGTTGTCCCACCGCCGTTGCCAGCGAGTCGACCAGCGCCAGGCGAACCTGATGGAGCTGGCCGAAACCACCGCTGACCAGCTCGCGCCGGGTATTGCGCGCATCGTCGAGCAGGCGGCGGGCACGGTCGTAGAAGAAGCGTCCTGCGCTGGTCGGCTCCAGGGGGCGTGAGTGACGCTTGAACAGCGTCACGCCCATGCTCTCCTCCAGGTTGGCCAGGCTCTGCGAAACCGAGGACTGCTTGAGCCCCAGCCGCCTGGCCGCCGCGCTCTGGCTGCCCTGCTCCAATGTCTCGACGAAGATCTCCATGCTGCGAAGATCGAAACCGAAGCCGCTGCGCATCTGTATGCCCTCGTTTCATCCCGTCGGGCGCTGAACTTCTCCAACAGCGCACCGGTCACACGACTGTCGTCTTTAACAGGGAGGTTCCGATGACCGCAGAGGCCGTCGCTCCGACAGTGCGAGAGCGCCCCGTTTCCACCTGGACCGGCTGGGGACAGTGGCTAGCGCTCGCCACCATGACCATCGATCATCTCTCCCGTTATGTCTTGCCCGCCGGCTGGGAACTCGGCTGGGCGGGGTCGTCGCTGGGCCGCATCGCCTTTCCGTTGTTCGCCGCGATGGTCGCCTGGCATGGCCTGTTCAATACCCGCAATCCGCTGTGCTATGCCCGCCGCATCCTGGTCATCGGGCTGACCGCCCAACTACCCTACATGCTGATGCCGCGGGCCTCCGATGCCTTCATCCTCAACGTCTGCTTCACCCTGGCACTGGGGTTGGCCTGGGGCGCCTGGCTGCGCGAACTGCTCGCGCGCCATCGCAGCGGCAGTCTGGGCAGCGCCTGGGCGGGGCTGGGCCTGGCGACGACCCTGGCGGTCTGGTATCTGCTCGGCGAATGGGTCGAGTACGGCCACCGCGGGTTGCTGCTGATTCCGCTGTTCATGCTTGCGCTGCACCACCTGCATAATGCCGGGGACTCACTTGCCGAGCGACTCGCTGCCGTCGCCATGGCCGTGCCGCTGTTGGTCGTCGCCGGACTCATGAACAGCTCCGATATGGCCAAGTCGTTTACCGTTGCCACCTGCCTGACAGTGCTGTGGCTGGCCGCCGGCGCACATCGCCTGGCCCGCGACGTTCCCGTCGCCATGCCCCGCCGGCTGTGGCTGGCGTGGTACCCCAGCCACTTCGCACTTATCGCCCTGTGGTTGTGGACCAGCGGCGGTGCGCTCGGCTGAATCAGGCCCGATCCTGGCCGGCCTGCTCCACTTCCCTGCCGGCCAGCAGCGCTTCGAAGGCCTCGCCAGGCATGGGCCGGTAGAAATGATACCCCTGGAACAACCGGCAGCCGCGAGTCCGCAGGAACTCATGCTGGGCTTCGTTCTCTACCCCCTCCGCGACCACGTCGATACCGAGGTGCTGGGCCATGGCCAGCACCGTCTCCACGATGGCGGCATCGCTGCCATCGGTATCGAGGTTGCTGACGAAACTGCGGTCGATCTTGAGCTCGTCCAGCGGCAACGACTTGAGATAGGAGAGCGAAGAGAATCCCGTGCCGAAATCGTCCAGGGCCAGGTGCACCCCCAGCTGCTTGAGCGCCTGCATGCGTTCGACGGCATCTTCGAGCCCATCGATCATGATGCTCTCGGTCAGTTCCACGACGAGCCGCGTCGGGTCAATGCCATGGGCACCGGTCACCCAAGTGAGCCCTTCGACGAAACCGGGTTGGGTGAAGTGTCGCACGCTGATATTGACCGACAATCGCGGCAGGATCTCGACTGGCAGACGGGAAAGCAGCCCGCAGCAGCGATCCAACATCCATGTCTCGAGCTCGACGATGAGATCGCTCTCCTCGGCGATGGCGATGAACACCTCGGGCGAAACCCAGCCATGGCGGGGATGGTGCCAGCGCATCAGCGCCTCGCCGCCGATAACATGCTCATTCTCGTCAAGCTGGGGCTGGAAGGCGATGCTCAACTGATCCTCAGCTAGAGCGAGCCGCAGTGCCTGTTCCATCTCCAGGCGCCAGCTCATCTGGGTCTGCATGGAGGGCTCGTAGCCGCAGATCTGTGCCCGTCCCTTCAGCTTGGCCTGATACATGGCAGTGTCGGCATGGCGCAGCACGTCTCCCACGTCCTCGTCGCCCAGAGGAAACAGGGTGTAGCCGATGCTCGGCGTCACGCTGATGTGCTGCCCGCCCAGATCGTAGGCACGGCGCAGGGTCGAGAGCAGCCGCTCGGCGCGGTGTTCGGCCCGGCTCAGCTCAGCCTGGCGGTCAGAGCTCAGGGCCGGCATCATCACCACGAACTCATCGCCGCTGAGCCGCGCCGCCATGGCGTCTTTATCGAGGCTCAGCAGCAGGCGTTTGCTTACTTGGCGCAGCAGCTCGTCCCCCACCGCATGTCCGAGGGTGTCGTTGATGATCTTGAAACGATCCAGGTCGAGGAACATCACCAGCCCGACACGGCCGTCGTCGCGACGATCGCGGATGGTCGAAGCCAGCGTCTCGATCAACATGCGTCGATTGGGGAGTTCGGTGAGCGGATCGAAGTAGGCCTGGCGATGGATGGTCTCTTCGGCCAGCTTGCGTTCGGTGAAGTCCTCGATAACCGCCACGCCCCCCACCACCTCGCCCGCCTCATTGCGCAGGGCACTGTAGAATGCACGCAGCGGCGTCTGCTTGCCGCTGACCACGGTACGGTAAGTACCCTCGAAGTAGCCGGTACCGCTCTCCAGGGCATCGCGTATCGCCCCGGCCACGCGCTCGTCGTTCAGCTGTGTCAGCAGGTTCATGCCCAGCAGGCGCTGTCGGCTGTTGCCGAGGATGTCGAGGCACTTCTCGTTGCAGTCGACCACCCGCCCCTCGCGGTCGAAGTGCATCACGCCCAGCGGCGTGTGGCGGAAGATGGCACGGTAGCGCGCCTCGCTGACACGCAGTTGCCGCTCGCGCGAAGAGACGAGCAGGCGCAGGGCGATATTGTCGGAAATGGTGCGATGCAGGCGACGATTGATGATGAGCACCAGCCCCAGGAACAGCACGATCATGGCGGCCAGCAGCAGGGCGAGGGAGGTATTTTGCAGCAACATCTGAACCAGAAGTGGAAGCATGGTCGGCAGGACGAACAACGGTGCCATCCATGCCACTGGTGAAAGCGTGGTGACCCCGCCGGCGGCGATGCCCGTCAGCACGATCGCCAGCGCCGCCAGTTGGCCGTGATGCTCCATGGTGAACATCGTCAGGCCGGCCACTCCCCACAGCCCACCTGCGATACCGGTACCCCAGGCAAACCGATACAGCCAACGCCGTTGACGCCGCCGCTTTGCCGGTTGACGGTGGAAATACCAGGCCAGCCACAGGCGCCCGCCCGACACGACTAACAGAGCGCCCAGCCAGCCCAGCAGGTAGCTCGGCGGCATGATCGGCCACATGGCGCCCACCAGCAGACACGCCGCCAGAACGCTGGCCAGCACCGGCTGCCACAGCCGCTCGTAGAGCAGGAGCACCTGTTCATGGGTCAACTGGCGACGACGGGAAACATCCGTTGACGGTGCCGCGTCTAGCTCGCGTTGCTCATCCTGAAGCGCAAGGGCCATGCTGGGGTCCGAGTCGGTTATTGTTCTAACTGTTCTATATTTACTTGATATGTCTATGTTTGGCGAGGCAGCCTCTCAACGCAATTCGGCTGTCCTTGTGCGCCACGCCAAATTCAAAAAATGTGGCCAATTGTCGCTCCGCTCTTGATTTGTATCAGCTCGCTCACTCTGACGTGGTCCACACTGGAAGGCAGTTACATATTTTAACCATGGCAGGAGTTCTCATGGCGAGTCATGACAAGAGTGCCGGCCCGTGGCTGGTCTTAGGCCTGCCGATCGCCCTCGGGCTGGCCTGGGCCACCCAGGGCGCCGGGGTGATTGGCAATGATCTCGAACGCAACATCTGGATTCCCGACGAACTGACCATGCCGTTGCAGGTACAGGCCGCCTACAACGGCGAGCGAATTTTCTTCCGCTACCGTTGGCCCGCCGAGCACGCCCATGTCTATCACGACATGTTGCGCTTCGAGGATGGTGAGTGGATCCGTCACGGCAACTCCCGGGCCGGTCCCGATCCCGACGGCACCTACGAGGACCGAGTGGCCATGTTGGTCGACGACGGTGGCGTGCCGGACTTCGGTCTCTACGGTGGCTACGTTACCGTCGGCGACCGGATGCGCTTCTTCAGCGACTCGGCCTCGCCGGCCGAGGTCACCGCCCATCCGCACCTGGGCGAGCAGCTCGGCCAGAGCGACGTGCGCAAGTACCTACCGGGCACGCGGACGGACCAGCATGACTGGCGCAGCGTAGAAGATACCGAGACGCTCGCTGCCCAGCGCGAGGCCGGCTACTTCCTCGACCTGTGGCACTGGCGTGCCGGACGCTCCAACCCCATCGGCGCCTCCGACGACCAGTGGATCGGGGAGTATCGCAACAGCGACGCCGGAACTGGCCCCTACCTCACCAACTGGGACGTCGACAACAATCGCCCTTTATGGATGCTCGACCCCGAACAGACCGGCCAGCGCGCCCTGCGCTGGGAGGACGTGACGTCCGGCCAGGTCGATTTCGACGGTCTCTACTACCTGTCCGAGGCCAACCGCACCGACTTCGACCCCGGTCATGACTGGCAGAACGGCGACGTGATCCCACGCCGCCTGCTGCGTGAGCCACAGGGTTCCCGGGGGACCATCGCAGTGCATGGGAATGCACGCTGGCAAGACGGCTATTGGGACGTAACCCTGGTACGCGACATGGATACTGGAAACCCACTGGATGACAAAACCTTCCGCGAACAGGGCGTCTATGACATCGGCATCGCCGTGTATCGCAATGCGACAGGCAGTCGTTGGCACTACGTCTCGCATCCTTATTCGCTGGGGCTCGGTCGTCACAGTGACATAATGGCCCAACGCATCGATAACGACTCACCGGAGTGGAGCGACGACTGGTTCGAAATGACGCTGTTCTACCCCGGGCAGGTGGACTGGCCGCTACTGACCAGCCGTGCACACGCCGGAGCCGAGGACATCGCCGCCGGCCAGCCGGTCCGGCCCCGTCACAGCGAGAAGCAGTTGGCGCTCTATGGCATGGAGATGGAGTTCAACGACGCCATTACCGGCCAGTGGTGGCTGACCCTGATCGCCGGCCTGCTCGCCATGCTCGGCGTCACCCTCGCCCTGCTACCCGTCTTCCGCCCACGCTCCCGAGGAGATCGCTCATGACCGGTATGCACCATATGCTCGTTCATTTTCCGGAAGCGTTCTGGGCCCTGGCCACCCTGATGATACTGATCGGCACCCTGCTTCCCGGCCAGCTGGCCGAACTTAGCCGCGCCGCCCTGCTACCGGTATTGGTACTCAGCCTCCTCGGGGCTTCGGCCGCCATCGTCAGCGGCCTGCTGGTCTGGCCACTGGAGGCCAACCTGGCCAGCCCGATGGCTCGCAACCATATCTTGATGGCCCTGTGGTCGCTGGGCCTCTATAGCATGCTCACCGTTCTGGTATGGCGGGCCGGTGCAACCGCTTTCAACGGGAGGCGGCGCTGGGTATTGGTTGTCCTGGCGTTGATGGGCGGACTGCTTTTTGCCACTACCGGCACCTTGGGAGGGCATCTTGCCGGCGCAACGACGCGATTCTCCGAGTTGCTGCGTCTCACCGGTTGGGAGGTCTACACTACCTTCTACAGTCCCGGCTGGGTGGTGGCGGTGATGGTGATGATCGGCCTGGCCTGCGCCATCCTGGGGCATCGTCACAAGCGTCCGTCCGGCACCGACGACTGATCCCTACCAACCTCGACCAAGTGAGCCGAAGGCCCCTCTGGTGCGGGGCCTTCCAGTCCGGGGTTGGCCACCCGGTGTCATGCATACGACTTCATTCGTTCATGCCGATGTCACTTTCTCACCCGACCATGGGGCTCCCCGTGACTTCATGTGAGGCAAGCAGATGCAACAGCCCCAGCACATCGGTACCACTGACCCGACCCTCGCCGCAGGTGACGAGCCGGCGAGCAACACCTCGTCCAATACCTACTTCGGCGATATCCTAGAGGCACGCATGAGCCGCCGCGCGCTGCTGCGCAGCAGTCTGGCCGTGGCGGTAGCGAGCGCCATGGCCACCAGCCTGCCCTTCGGCCGCGCCCTGGCCGCCGGTACCGGCGCACCGGCCCCGAGCATTGGCTTCCAGGCGATCCCGGTCAGTACCGCCGACAGTGTGGTGGTGCCGGAAGGCTACCGGGTGCAGACCTTCATCCCCTGGGGCACGCCGATCAGTGGCAGCATGCCGGCCGCTTCCCTGGAAGCCAGCGGCGAGGACCAGGCCCACCAGGTGGGCAGCCACCACGACGGCATGCACTTCTTTCCGATCGAGGGCAGCTCCCGCGACGGCCTGCTGGTACTCAACCATGAGTACGTCGAGCCGCGCTTCATGCACGCTGCTGCCCAGGGCCTGGCACTCGATTCCAGCGGCTTTCCCGCGCAGAGGGACGGCACGCGCGAGGCCGATCAGGTGCGCAAGGAGATCAACGGCCATGGTGTTACCGTCGTACGCGTCCAAGCAGGCGAGACCGGTCAGTGGCAGGTGGTCGAGGACGAGCACAACCGGCGTATCACCGGCCTGACGCCGATGCGCCTGGCCGGGCCGGTGGCCGGTACCGAACACGTCATGACGAAGTACAGCCCAGACGGCAGCATGACCCGCGGCACCCTTAACAACTGCTCCAACGGCGTCACGCCATGGAACACTTATCTCGCCGCCGAGGAGAACTGGTCGGGCTACTTCGCCAACGAGGATGCCGAGATCGATCGCCGCCAGTCGCGTTACGGCATCCAGACGCGCAGCGAGGGGCGCTACCAATGGCATCGTGCCGAAGGCGGCGCCGATGAGTTCATCCGCTTCGACGCCACCTCCCGCGGCGCCTCGCCCAGCGAGGACTACCGCAACGAGCCCCACAGCTTCGGCTACATGACGGAGATCGACCCTTACGATCCCGAGAGTACGCCGATCAAGCGCACCCACCTAGGCCGCTTCGCCCATGAGGGGGTGATCTTCGCCCCCGCCGTGGAGGGTCAGTCGGTGGTCTGCTATTCCGGCGACGATGCACGCTTCGAGTACATCTACAAGTTCGTCTCGGCCAGACCCTATCAGGCCGCCACTGCCGATGGCTCACTGCTCGACGAGGGCACGCTCTATGTGGCCAGGTTCAACGAAGACGGTAGTGGCGAGTGGCTGGCGCTGGCACCGGGCAAGAACGGACTGACGCCGAAAAACGGCTTTGCCGATCTGGCCGATATCCTGATCAATGCCCGCAGCGCTGCCGACCACGCCGGGGCGACGAAGATGGACCGCCCGGAGTGGGGCGCGGTGGACCCGGCCAGCGGCCAGGTCTATTTCACGCTGACCAACAACACCCGCCGCAGCGAGGAGCAACGCGACGCTGCCAACCCGCGCGCCGAGAATCACTTTGGCCACATCATCCGCTGGCAGGAAGACGGCACCCACGCTGCAGAACATTTCCAGTGGGATATTTTCCTGCTGGCGGGCGACGGGGAGAGCGGGCGCGACCTGCACGGCGAGCCCCTCGACCAGGACGCCATCCTGGCGTCGCCCGACGGGCTGTGGATCGATCCCGATCGCCGTGTGTGGATCCAGACCGACATCAGCGAATCGGCGGTGAATGCAGGCGTCTACGCACCGTTCGGCAACAACCAGATGCTGGTGGCCAACCCCGAAACCGGCGAGCTCAAGCGTTTCCTCACCGGCCCCATCGGCCAGGAAATCACCGGTATTGCCATGACGCCCGACCAGCGCACGCTGTTCGTCAACGTGCAGCACCCCGGCGCCAACACCTCGGCACAGGACTTCGCCAAGAACCGGCTGACAAGCCACTGGCCGGAGGGCGGCAGTGAGATTCCGCGTTCGGCGACGCTGGTGATCACGCGAGAAGACGGCGGCATCATCGGCGCATAGGGCAAATATCTGAGCGAGCGAATCGCAGCGCAGCGGGCCCCGCCATGGCGGGGCCCGCTGCGCTGTCTTGCGATCGGCCGGCTCAGTGGCCTGGGCGGAACTTGTCCTCGAAGCTGAAGCGCGGCTCCGGCGCCTCGGGCAACAGCCAGGCGCAAGCGTGCACCTTCTCGAGCAGCTCGCCGTGGGTCGGCGCCAGCAGATTGACGTGGCCGAGCTTGCGCCCGGGGCGCTCGCTCTTGTCGTAGCGGTGCAGGTGAGCGTCACCGATGGCGAGTATCGCCGCCGGGTCGCCCTCCTGGCCGATCACGTTGACCATGCAGGTCGGCATGCGCGCCGAGGTATCGCCCAGCGGTAGACCCTGGATGGCACGCAGGTGGTTCTCGAACTGACTGGTCACGGCGCCGTCCATGGTCCAGTGGCCAGAGTTGTGCACCCGCGGCGCCATCTCGTTGGCCAGCAGCCTGCCGTCGCGAGTCTGGAACAGCTCGAGGGTCAGCACGCCAACGTAGTCGAGCTCGTCGAGCAGAGCCCGAATATAGCCGTCGGCGGTCTGCTGCACCGCCTCGTCGAGGTCCGGCATCGGCGCCAGCGAATAGCGCAGGATGCCGTCGACGTGCAGGTTCTCGGCCATGGGGTAGAAGACTACCTCGCCATCGCGCCCACGCACGGCAATGATCGACACTTCGCGTACGAAGTCGACAAAGGCTTCGACGATCAGCCGGGGGTGGTTGATGCTGCACCAGGTCTCGGCCGCCTCGCTGGGATCCCGCAGCACCGCCTGTCCCTTGCCGTCGTAACCCTCGGTGACCGACTTGGCCACTACCGGGCAGCCCAGCTCGCGGGCCGCGGCCTCCAGTTCGTCGGCATGCTCCACCAGGCGGTAGGCCGGCGTGGGGATGCCCAGGCGATCGAACAGTGCCTTCTCCTCGGCGCGGTTCTGGCAGATGCGAATCGCCTCGCTCGAGGGATAGACCGGCTTGACCTCTTCGATGGCCTGCACCAGCGCCACGGGCAGGTGCTCGAACTCATAGGTGACCAGGTCGACCTTGGCCAGGAACGCCTCGAGGTGCTTCTGGTCGGTGTCGATCATCACCTCGCCGATTCCCGCACTGGGATGGCCGGTGGTATCGAGGAAGGTAAAGCGGTTGGCCAGCGGATAGCCGGCCAAGGCCAGCATACGGCCGAGCTGGCCGGCACCGAGCACGCCGATGTTCATGTCGTTTTCTCCTCTCGCTGGCTCATTCGGCTCTGGTTCATTCGGTCGGGGGGCGTGGGTCGGGGTTGTCGAGCACCGTCTGGGTCTGCTCGGCGCGAAAAGCCTCGACGGCAGCGCGTACCTTATCGTCCTGCAGCCCCACGATCTGCGCCGCCAGCAGGCCGGCGTTGGTCGCTCCGGCCTTGCCGATGGCCAGCGTGCCCACCGCGATGCCGCCCGGCATCTGCACGATGGAGAGCAGCGAGTCGAGACCCTTGAGCGCCTTGGACTCCACCGGCACGCCGAGCACCGGCAGCGCCGTTTGCGAGGCCACCATGCCGGGTAGGTGAGCGGCTCCGCCGGCACCGGCCACGATGACCTGCAGACCGCGCCCGGCAGCGGACTTGGCGTAGTCGAACAGCAGATCCGGCGTACGATGGGCCGAGACCACGCGCGTCTCGTGGGCCACCCCCAGGCGTTCGAGCATTGCCACCGCATGCTCCATGACCGGCCAGTCGGACTTCGACCCCATGATCACGCCGACGCGCGGCTGCTGGTTGGAGGACTGCATGTAGGCTCCCGTAGTGACGCTGGAAAGGCGGCGCAAAGACACGACGCGCAAATTGAAGGGCAGGTATTCTAACGGCGCCCGCGGGCGTCGTCATCTTGACCAGTTGGGCAAGCGGTCACATCAATCCAGAGCGACCACCGGGTTCAGGCCGGCCCGGCGCCGGCGATATCCGCGTCACGCCGGCTGGCCAGCCAGTTGCCGCCCATCGCGAGAATCATCACGACGACCCCGGCTACCTCTACCAGCAGGTTGGGATAGAAGGCCGCCACGATCGCCGGCAACAATACCAAGCGTACCGGCCATGACATCCAGGTGAACAGGAACCCCTCCAGGGCCGCGGCGAAGGCTCCCAGAGCCAGGAAGCCAATGAGTGCCGTCCATACCAGAACAGGTATCGAGCCCCCCATGATGATTTCAGGGTTGTAGACCATGAACAAGGGAATCAGGTAGAGCCCCTTGGCGAACTTCCAAGCCTGAAACCCGGTGTCCATCGGCTTGGCCCCGGCAATCGCCGCACCGGCAAAGCCCGCCAGTGCAATGGGGGGTGTCACGTTGGAATCCTGCGAGTACCAGAACACCACGAGGTGAGCGATCAGCAGCGGCACACCGAACTCAGCCGTCAGTGCCGGCCCTACCAGCACGATCAGGACGATGTAGCTGGCGGTGACCGGCAGGCCCATGCCCAGTACCAGACTGGCCAGCAGCACCATGACCAGCGCCAGCAACAGGTTGCCGCCCGAGAATGCCATCATCATGGAAGAGAACTTCAGTCCGAGTCCGGTAAGGCCCACCACGCCGACGATGATGCCGGCCACGGCGCAGGCCATGGAGACGGCCACCGCATTCCGGGCACCCAGCTCGAGGCCGCCAGCCAGCTTGACCAGCCCCGCCTTCACGGCCTCCCGCAGCGTCTCGCCGGTCACTTTCTGACCGTCGCGCGGCGCGATGAACAGGAACCACACCGCAAAGCGCAACACCGCCACGGCCAGCATGGTGAGGATGGCGTAGTAGCCTACCCGCATCGGTGACATGTTCATCACCAGTAGCCACACCAATACCAGCAGTGGCAGCAGGAAGTGCCACCCTTCCTTCATAACGTCGCGCATTTGAGGAAGCTCGGAGCGCGCCATGCCCTGCATGCCCTGTTTGAGGGCGATGATATGCACGAAGAGATAGACGGTGGAAAAATACATGATCGCCGGCAGGATGCTGACCTTGACGATCTCGAGGTATGGCATGCGGGTATATTCGGCGATCAGGAAGGCCCCGGCGCCCATCAACGGCGGCATGATCTGTCCGCCGGTAGAGGCAGCGGCCTCGATGCCGCCCGCCTGGTGAGGTTTGTAGCCCAGGCGCTTCATCAATGGGATGGTGAAGGCACCCGTGGTCACCACGTTGGCGATGGCACTGCCGGAGATCGACCCCATGCCAGCCGAGGCGATGACCGCTGCCTTGGCCGGCCCGCCGCGCTGGCGGCCGGTGGCGGCGTAGGCCATGTCGATGAAGAACTTGCCGGCACCGGTAATTTCGAGGAAGGCGCCGAACAGCACGAAGATGAAGATATAAGTGGCGGCCACCCCCATGGGCAGGCCGAAGATACCTTCTTGTCCTAGATAGAGCTGGCCCACCAGACGATCCAGATTGTAGCCGCGATGCTCGAGGATGCCAGGCAAAAACTGGCCTAGCCATGGCAGCTCGCCCCTCGGGCCGGCGAAGGCATAAAGAATGGCGACCATCCCGATCACGGTCATGCCCAGCCCCACTGCACGGCGTGCTGCCTCAAGCACGGTAACGGTGGCGATACAACCGACCACGATATCCGTCTGGCTCCAGAAGCCGGCACGGCCGATGATCTCGTCGAGGAAAAGCACCAGGTAACCGCCGGTGACCAGGGCTCCAGCGAAGAATACCGTATCGACCAGCCCGGCGATGGGACCGCGATCGTGCTTCGGCCCCAGCAGGGGAAACATCAGGAAAGCCAGCATCATGATCAGCATCAGGTGGATGCTGCGCTGGTAGAAAAGGCCCAGTGGCTGAATGCCGGCGGAGTAGAGCTGGAACAGCGACAGCCCCACCGCCACCAAGGTGATCAGCCACAATACCGGGCGGGAATGGTTCGCCTGGCTGCCGGGAATAATGGGGGAGGTTCCCGAATCGCTCATCGTGTTTCTCTCACAGGGTGGTCGTTCACTGGTTGGGTGGCAGGGAAAGGCGGATCGTCACCCGTTGATTCTCGGCCAGGCTGCTGAGGCTGATCCGGGTATCGTCGATCACCAGACGATGATCGACACGCATCGATCCGACCCGCAGCCGGTAGGCATTGCCCGGTACCGGCTCATCGATCGCCTCGATCCAGTAGCCGCCCTCGCCGTCCGATACCTGGCGGCCGCGCCCGGGAATATGATCCAGCCCCGCAGCGAAGTCGGGCAAGTGGCTGCGTACCAGGACCATGCGCCCATCACGGTGACGATAGCAATCCAGCACCGGAAAGCCCTCGACAGAGTGGTTCCACTCCAGGCACCAGCCTTCACCTTCGGCCACCGGCAGACTCACCAGACGCTCACCATCAGTGCCTACGACCTCCAGCAAGGCCTCATCGGCAGCGGCCGCCTGGCTCATACAAAGTAACAGGGCGGGCAGCCAGGCCCGCCCCGTTAACAGGCGCAACACGATCATGTCGCGTCAGGGACGCTGATGATCGGCGATCTCGGCACCCACTTCCTCGTAATAGCGCAGTGCGCCCGGGTGGAAGGGAACCGGGGTCGATTCCACGCTGAACTCCACCGTGGTGTCGTTGGCAGCCGGGTGGATGGCGATGAGCTCATCGGTCTGCTCGAAGAGCACCTTGGTGATCTGGTAAGCGAGCTCCTCATCCATCTCGCTGCTCACAGCCAGCACGTTGGGGATGCCGATGCTCTGCACGGCCTCGTCCATGCCTTCGTACAGACCCGCCTTGAGCTTGTACGCGGCGAACACGGGCTCGGCCTCCTTGGCCTTGTCGATTTCCTCCTGGCTCAGGCCGATCAGGCGGATATCGCGGGTAGTGGCCAGGTTCATGATCGAGCTGGTGGGCGGACCCACGCTCCAGAAGCCGGCGTCGATGTCGCCGTCACGAATGGCGTCGGCCGTTTCGTTGAAGTTGAGACGACGTGGATCGAAGTCCTCGTAGGTAATGCCGTTGGCTTCGAGCAGCGCCCGAGCATTGAGTTCGGTACCGCTACCCGGCGCGCCCACGGAGACCGTCTTGCCCTCGAGGTCGGCTAGCGATTCGATGCCGGAGTCCGCCAGCGTGACGATCTGAACGGCATTGGGATAGATCGAGGCCAGCGCGCGGATGTTCTCCAGCTCGCGACCCTCGAAGTCACCGGTGCCGTTATGGGCCTGATAGACGGTGTCGGCCAGTGCCAGGGCGAGGTCGGAATCGCCACGCCAAACCAGGCCCATGTTCTCCACCGATGCTCCGGTCACCTCGGCCACGGCGTCATAGCCCTCAATGTGGTTGCCGATCAACTCGGCCAGACCGCCCCCATAAGGATAGTACGTACCGCCGGTACCCCCGGTGGCGATAGAAAGTTGCTGGGCGCTTGCCAGCGGGGCCACAGCCAGCAGCGAGGCGGCTGCTGCATATTTGAGAGCTCGCATGGAATCCTCCGTCCTGAAACCGGATCGTTTATGGTTGTCCTGGAACGCGCCGGGCAAAGCCGGCCGTTTCCAGACAAAAACTAGCACGCCCCTGCGCCGGGGGGCTAATCCATAGTTTCTACGTTATTGTAAATTTTCGGCAATCCCACCATGGTCGGTCAGCCGGGCAAGCCGTCAGGCCTTGCGCTGGTCAGCATACCCCCGAAGCTCAGCGCATAGAGCCAGAACGTCAGCCACCAAAGCAGACCTGGCACCAGGACACCCGCCGTCAGGTAGTGTTGCGGCCAGAACAGTGGCACGACACTGCGCAGCACGACGCCCGCCGCCAGACAGGCCAAGGCCAGCCAGATCGTCCTTGGCAGCACCAAGGAGCGGCCGGTATGGCGTAGCCCGGCAATGCAGAACACTGCCAGTACGGCACCGGCCATCGCGCCGAGGAACAGCACATGGCGTCCGGCATAGGCCGGCAAGGTCTGCGTCAGTGCAGAAACCCCCACCAAGGCCAGGCCCAACGTCAGCCACACCTAGGCCGAGGTCAGCAGCAACAGGTAGAGCCGTCCCATACCTGACCGACCAGCCCGTCGGCGGTGAGCTGCTGGCCCCCGGGCGTGGTGCGATAGCCACGCTGCGTGGACGATTCTAGCATCACCCCTCAACCATCTCCTTCACCTGGCCTATAATGTGCGCGCCGATAGGGATGGCGGAGGTGGCCGCCGGCGACGGGGCGTTGCCGACGTTAACGGTGCGGCGGGTATTGACGAAAAGGAAGTCGTCCACCAGCTTGCCGTCGCGAGACACCGCCTGGGCCCGCACCCCGGCCGGGTAGGGGCCCAGGTCCTCAGGCGTCAGACTGGGGCAGTACTTTCGCACCAGCTCGAGATAGCCCCGCTTGTGCAGCGAATTCTTCATCTCCGTGAGCCCCGGGCGCAAGTTGCGACCCAGGACCTTGAGAATCCCGGGGTCGGTGAACATTTTCGCCATGTCGGCTAGCGACACGTCGCGCCGGCGATAGCCCTCACGCTTGAAGGCCAACACCGCATTGGGGCCCACGGTGACCGAGCCGTCGATCATCCGCGTCAGGTGCACGCCCAGGAAGGGCATGGAGGGATCCGGGATGGGATAGATCAGGTGGTTGACGATGTCGTTGTGCTTTTCCGGTAACCGGTAGTACTCGCCTCGGAAGGGGCAAATGGTGAAGCCGGGGTCCTGGCCCAGCATGCGCACCACCCGGTCGGCCATCAACCCCGAGCAGGTCACCAGGTAGCGTCCGGTGAATTCGCCGGCCCCGGTGGTCACCACCACTTCCTGGCGCCGCTCCTCCAGTGCGGTGACCTCTGCCCCGTAGCGGACCTCGCCGCCCATCCGCTCGAACTCTGAGGCCATTGCCCGGGTCACCGCGGCGTAGTCCACGATCCCGCTGGAGGGCACGAAGATGCCGCCAATGCCGGTGATATTGGGCTCGCGTTCGGCTAGCGCCTCGGGGCCCAGCCACTCGCGCTCCAGGCCGTTGGCCTCGGTGCGCTCCCACAGCGCCTGCATGCGCTGCATCTCCAGTTCGTTGGTGGCCACCAGCAGCTTGCCGCAGCTGTCGTAGGGTATGTCGTGGGCCTCGCAGAAGTCCTTGGTGGCCCGGTTGCCCGCCAGGCAGAAGCGCGCCTTGAGGCTGCCCGGGGTGTAGTAGACCCCTGCGTGGATCACCCCACTGTTGTGGCCGGTCTGGTGGCGGGCCGCCTCGCGCTCCTTTTCCACCACCAGCATGCGGCAGTCGGGATAGGCCTGCTTGAGCTGCATGGCGGTGGACATTCCCAGGATGCCGCCGCCGATGATGATGAAATCGTACATGCCGTCCTGCTCCTTTAATGAGACGGCCACGCCGTCGTCACGGCGTGGCCTCGTCAGGGTAACCCCGCTGTCTGGATACTTCGCCTCAGACTTGGCGCGGGTTGCGCAGGGTCTTGGCATGAGTGAAGTAACCGCGCTGGCGCATCAGCTCGCGGCGCAGGTCCGGGTGGGGCTTGAAGCGATCGCGCCCGTGCAGCCAGAAGTGGTTGTTGATCAGCAGGAAGCTGCCCACCGGGTTGGGCACCGAGAGGATTGCAGGGCTGTTCTCGAGCGACTCGGAGAGGTCGGTAAGCCAGTTGCCCTCCTCGAAGTTCTTGGGCTGCACGAACTGGTCGATGTAGGACATGATCGGCAGGCCGCTGGCGTCCACGTCGAAGACCGCATGGTAGATGTCCTTGGCGACGTTCTTGCTGGGCGGCGCGGTCCAGCGCATCTTCCGGCGCGCCAGCGGATGACGATAAAAGCGCTCCAGGCCCTCCCAGTCGTCCAGGTGCAGCAGCAAGGAGTTGCCACCCTCCATGTTCTGCTCGTCGATCTTCATCATCAGCACATAATCGGTGTCCTGCTCGACGAAGGTGCCGTCGTTGTGCAGTTCCATCACCCGGTGGGGCTGACGCAGGTAGCTGTCCGAATTATCGACGTTCTTGACCACGAAACGCGCATAGTACTGGCCGCTCATGGCGTCGTAGTTAGAACGCCCCATCAGGTTCGCCACGGCGGTGGCGAACTTGACCATCTCGTCGGCCTGCTCGACGGAATCGAGCCCTTCAGGTACCACCTGTAAGCCCCCGGTGGCGCGATCCACCAGGGTATTGACCAGCACCGGCTGCAGAGTGTTGTCGCACAGATCGTCGAGCATCCTCGCCACGCGGAAGCGCAGCATGGACTTGTACTCCAGAGCCTGCACCGGCCACTCGGCGACGGCCTCGAGGAAGGCCTCGACCACCTCGCGGCTGAAAGTCAGTTGCAGCAGGCGCGGCGACTGGGCGGATGGCGCCAGCGTGAAGCCACGGATATCGGCGGGCAGCGGCATGGCGGTGTCGGGAAGCTGGGTCAGAACGGTCATGTCGGGGCTCCATAATATTATTGACACAATTTAAAAATATCTACATTTTTTGATTTTGTCAAAAATAAAGGACAGCCGTTGGCTATCCTTTACATAAAACTGCCAGGGCCGCTTGCGAGCGGCCGGCGGCAGGAAGACTTCAGCGGCCGGGGTAGGGGTCCGCGCCGGCCAGCTCGCGCTTCATCATGGAGTCGCTGTAGGCGACGCCATAGCGGTTACGCGACCAGGCGTAGAGAGCCAGGCCGATCAACATCCAGCCGGCGAACATGAACCACTCGATGGTGGAAAGCGCGGACGGGCTGCCCGGCAGGTACATGCCGATCAGCATCAGCGACAGGATCACCGACAGGGCACCCACCGTCTTGCCACGGCGGACCCGGAAGGGGCGCGCCATCTCCGGCTCACGCCGCCGCAGCACAACGAAGGAGAGCGCCACGAAGAGGTAAGCGATGACGATGCCCAGGCCACCGGCCACGACAAGCCAGACCAGCGCCTGGCGGCCGAAGAAGGGGGCGATGGAAGAGAGCACCCCCATCAACAGGATGGCGTTGGTCGGGGTGCGGTGCTTCGGGTGTAGCTTGGCCAGGAAGGCCGGCAGCATGCCCGAGTGCGCCAGGGCGTAGATGGCCCGCGAGCCGCCGATGTAGAAGGCGTTCCAGCTGGTGATGATGCCTGCGATACCGGCCAGGATCATCAGGTTGCCCGCCCAAGGCGCCTGGAAGGTCGCCTGCATGGCATCCGGCACCGCCAGAGAGCTCGCGCCCAGCGCCACGGGATCGAGCATCAAAGCGGTACCGAGAATAATGAAGGAGTACCAGAACACGGCCAGGATCACCGAGATCATCAGCAAGCGACCGATCTCACGGAACGGCAGGTTGATCTCCTCGGCAGCCTGCGGGATCACGTCGAAGCCGACGAACATGAAAGGCACCATGATGATGACCATCATGATGCCGCCCATCACGCCTTCCTCAACACTGAACAGTGGCTGCATGGTCTCGGTGTTGCCCTGAAACAGGGCTCCGGTGATGAACAGTATGCCGACCGCCAGGATCAGCAGAGTCACCACCTTCTGGACGAGGGCGGCGGTGCGCACGCCGATGTAATTGATCCACATCATCAGCACCGAACCGGCCACGCCGACGGCGACCCAAGTGGCCTTTACATCCCAGCCAGCTATGTTCCACATCTGGCCCACGGCATAGTTTGGAAACAGATGCTCCACCACGGTGGGCAGCGCCACGGCCTCGAAGGCAACGACGCTGACGTAGCCCAAGGTGATGGCCCAAGTGCAGAGAAAGGAAGCGAAGTGCCCCATGGCGCGGTAACTGTAGACATGCTCGCCACCCACCTGGGGCATCGCCGAGGCCAGCTCGGCATAGGTCAAGCCCACCAGTACGATGACCAACCCACCGACCAGGAAGGCGGTAATCGCCCCCAGGCTGCCGGCCGACTGGATCCAGCTACCGGTCAATACGATCCAGCCCCAACCGATCATGGCGCCAAAGGCCAGGGCCAGGACATCCTTACGGGCCAGGACTCGCGTCAGGTGCGTCTCCGTCGACGTCTCATTGTTCATGATTGCCTCTTCGTCTGAGCGTGTTGTGAATTTGTATGTAGATTTTTTGCAACGATATAGACAAAATAATCAACATCACGCCATAACACAATACAACATTGAGTATTCCGAACAGGACTTTCTCCCTCCCAAGCCCTAAATAAGTTTATTTTAAATAAGCACATACGTGAAAAAAAGCCCTGACAACGCTGGCTTGACCATTGGCAAGCGACGCTCCTGATGCTCGATATTTTGCACAACTATGATAACCGTTTGCTCTCTGACAGGGAGCCAGCATCAGCCAAAAGAATCACCGAAACGACACTGGCAAATTTGCTGCAATGGCCCCATAGTGTGTATGTCGCAATCGCCCACTGGAGCATCATGAGTACGGCACGACATACCATCAGCGCGGAATACCTCGACCCCCCGCGAAGATGCCCTGACCTCGATGTCAGGGACCTAGAAAAGCGCACACGGCTGATGCGCATCGTTACAAGGCTGATCGCCGTATCCGATCTCGGATGCCGTGAGATCGCACGCAGAGCCGGGCTTCCGGCCCAAAAGATCAGCGATCTGCTGGCCGGCCGCCTCGAACACCTCTCTCTCGATGAGCTAAGGCTCGTCTACCACAGCATCGATCCCGACGGCGCGCTCAACTACTAGCCGACGCTGGCGATGACATGCCGATACGGCCGAACACGAAACGCCTCGCCACTTTGCGAGGCGTTTTTTTGTATCGTCCGGCTTAGAATTTTTACTTTCATAGCAATTGCTTACCTGAATATTAAGCGAATATTAAAAGCTTGCTAACTAACTATTGACGCAAGTCAAGCGCCTAGACTTTGGTCGCGGGTAGCCTTCCGGTATTCACCCTTACCCAAGTGCGAAAACCCACCGCACCCAGCCACCGGAGGCGCCATTGGATTCCATTCGCCGCACCCTTCTCGGCCAGCTGGCCCGCCTCAGTGCGGGTGCCGCCCTGATACCACTCGCCAACATCGCCAGCGCCGGCATCAACCAGCAGCCGCCCCGCCGAGAAGGCGATTCTACCAAGCGCTACGGCATGCTCATCGACCTGCGCCAATGTATCGGCTGCCAGGCCTGCACCGTGTCGTGTCATATCGAGAATGCCGCCCCGCTGGGCAGTTTCCGAACCACCGTTTCCCAGTACGAGGTCGAGCACCACGAAACCGGTGAGGTCGCCACCTTCATGCTGCCGCGACTCTGCAACCACTGTGAGGACCCACCCTGCGTGCCGGTCTGTCCGGTGGAGGCCACCTTCCAGCGCCAGGATGGCATCGTGGTAGTGGACAGCGACCGCTGTGTGGGCTGCGCCTATTGTGTCAACGCCTGCCCCTACGACGCTCGTTTCATCAACGAGCGCACCCAGACTGCCGACAAATGCACTTTCTGCGCCCACCGCCTGGAAGCCGGCCTGTTGCCGGCATGTGTCGAGAGCTGCGTAGGTGGAGCTCGGATCATCGGCGATATGCGTGACCCGAACAGCCAGATCAGCCGCATGATCGCCGAGCATCGCGACGAACTGATGGTGCTGCAGCCTGAAAAGAACACACTGCCTCAGGTCTTCTACCTCGGCATGGACGAGCGCTTCGTCACTCGCCCCCTGGCCGAGCCGGTGGCCCTGGAAGTTCTCGACCCCCACGGCAAGGAGATGGGCTATGAATTCCGCCATTGAGCTGCTCGCCCCGCGCTATGACATCGCCTGGTACCCCTGGGCTGTGCAGTACTTCTTCATGATTGCGCTCTCGTACGCCACCCTGTGGCTAGCCTCCCCGGCGCTGATATTCGGCAAGCCGACCTGGTTGCCTACCGCTCGTCTGGCGCTGCTGGCCTGTCTGACCACCACCCTGGTGGCGCCCGTGGCGTTGCTCGCCGACTTGCACCAGCCGCTGCGTTTCTGGCACTTCTATGCCTACTCAAACACCCATTCGTGGATGTCCGTCGGCAGCCTGATCCTGCCACTCTACGTGGTGGGTGTCATCGTGATGGCATGGTTGGCTTGGCGCCCGGCGCTGCAAGCCAATCGCCAGGCGCCCGGCATCGCCGGGCTGGTTGCCCGCTGGCTGTCGCTGGGTGACTCGCCCACCCCCCGCGCCCTGCTGGTAACGGTGGGCCTGGGCACCTTGGTCCTCTCTACCGGCATCATGCTCTATACCGGCGCCGAGGTGGCCATCGTCAAGGCCCGCCCGCTGTGGCACACCGTCTGGCTGCCACCGATGTTCGTGGCCACCGGCTTCATCGCCGCGGCCGGGCTGCTTATGGTCCTGAATCGGGTCAGCGGCCTGCGTGACGGCAGCGTCACGAGACAGATGCTCAAGGTAATGCTGGGAGCCTGCCTGATGGCCGGCCTGGTCGCCGCCAGCTGGTTTCTCGATGGCATTAACGCCACTGTCGGTTCGGTGTCTGCGGCCATAGAATCGGTGCGCGGCAGTGCCGAATGGCGCAGCACGGCATTGTGGGGTGGTTTCACCGGCGTGGCGCTGCTCGGCAGCGTGCTCTACCTGCTGACTCGCCCCACCGCGCAGCGCCCGGCGCTCTACGCCTGGGCCTGGGTATTGGGTCTGGTCGCCCTGCATGTGGGCTGGATGTTCCGCTGGGTGGTGTTGATGGACGTACAGACCGTGGCCCGCCATAGCGCCGGCTTCCATCATTACGGCATTCCCGCCGGCTCTTCCGGCATTCTGGGGATTGTCGGCACCTTCGGTCTGTGGCTTACCGCCATTCTGCTGGTAGAACTCTTCGTACCATGGCGCCAGGCCCGCCAGGGCGGCATTGCCACCGACCCCTTACCTGCATCCCCCGCCGCTGCAAACCGTGCCGGCGGAAACGCTGCGAACAACATCGAAGGAACCCCCCGCCATGGCTAAGTCTTCCGTGGACACTTCACGCCGTCGTTTCATGAAAGGCGCCGTTGCCGCCGGCGGCGCCGCCACCTTCGCCGCGGGCTATTCCGACCCGCTGCTCAAGATGAGCAAAGGGGTCACCGGCAGCGCCGGGGAGAAACCCAACCATCGCATTCACGGCAACTCGTTGGCGCCTGAATACACAGTCGACCCGGAGAGCGGCGAACTCACCCTCAACCCGGACCAGCGCGTGGCCTTCACTGTCTGCTACGGGTGCACAACAAAATGCGGCGTACGCGTGCGCGTTGACAATGACAGCGAACGGGTGTTGCGCGTTTCGGGCAACCCCTACCACCCGCTCTCCGCCGACGAACACCTGCCCATGCACACCCCCGTGGCCGAAGCCCTGCGCGGGCTGAGCGCCTACGGCGAGCAGGGTCAGCAGAACCGCTCCACCGCCTGTGCCCGAGGCAATGCCATGATGGCGCAGATCGACAGCCCCTTCCGCGTCACCCATTGTCTCAAGCGGGTAGGCGAACGCGGCAACCGCAAGTGGCAGAAGATCTCCTTCGAACAGCTGATCGAGGAGATATGCGAGGGAGGCGACCTTTTCGGCGAGGGGCACGTGGAGGGTCTTCGCACCATTCACGACCACGACACGCTGATCGACCCCGAGAATCCCGAGTTCGGTCCGAAGGCCAACCAGCTGATGGTGATGGAAGCCACTGACTATGGCCGCTCCGCCCTGCTCAAACGCTTCACCATGAATGCCTTCGCCACCCGCAACTATGGCCATCATGGCTCCTACTGCGGTCTCGCCTACCGCATGGGTGCCGGTGCGGTGATGAACGACCTGGAAAAGAATGCCCACACCAAGCCTGACATCCAGCATGCCAGCTTCATCCTGTACGTCGGCACTGCCCCTAGCCAGGCCGGCAATCCCTTCAAGCGCCAGGGGCGATTGATCGCCCAGGCACGGGCCCAAGGCACTCTGGAATACGTCGTGGTCGACCCCGTGCTGAATACCTCCGCCTCGCACGCTGCCGGCAACAACCACTGGGTTCCGATACTACCAGGCTCGGATAGTGCCCTGGCCATGGGCATGATCCAGTGGCTGCTCGACAACGAGGGTTACGCCAAGGCGTTCCTTGAGCTGCCCGGCCAACCTGCTGCGGACGCCGCCGGGGAGGTCACCCACACCAATGCCACCCATCTGGTGATCCATACCCAGGGCCACCCTCGCCGAGGCCACTTCCTGCGCGCCAGCGACCTCGGCCTGGCCGAGGCCGGCAGCGATGCAGACGTGACCATGGTGGTGGCCAACGGCGAGCTGGCGGAGAGCACCCGAGCAATGGCCGCCGAGCTGTTCGTGAACCAAGAGATCAAGCTTGCAAACGGCTCGAGCCTCACGGTGAAGAGCAGCATGACCCTGCTGCGCGAGGCAGCCAACGAGCACAGCCCGGCAACCTACGCCGAACAATGCGGTATCCCCGAAGCAATCATCGTCGACCTGGCTCGCCGCTTCGCCAGTCACGGCCGTCGCGCGGTAGCCAATTCCCACGGCGGCATGATGTCGGGGCATGGCTTCTATGCCGCCTTCGGCATGCAGATGCTCAACGTGCTGGCCGGCAACCACAACCGCAAGGGCGGCAGCGCCGTGGGCGGCGGTCAGTTCAACGGTGTGGGCGAAGGGCCGCGCTACGATCTGGCCAATTTCCCCGGCAAGCGCGGCCCCAAGGGGGTGTTTCTTTCGCGCTCGCGCTTTCCCTACGAGAAGTCCTCCGAGTACCAGCGCAAGGTGGCCGCCGGAGAGAATCCCTACCCGGCGCGAGCGCCGTGGCGCTCACTGGCGCCGCCCACCCTCACCGAGCACCTGCCTTCGGCCCTGGACGGCTACCCCTACCCGATCAAGGCGGTAATCGGCTGCATGGCCAACCCGATCTACGGCCAGGCCGGCCTGGAGGCGCTGATCGCCGACAAGATCAAGGACCCGAAGCGCCTGGGGCTGTTCGTGGCCATCGACGGTTTCCTCAACGAGACCAACCGCTACGCCGACTATGTTGTGCCGGACTCGGTGATGTACGAGGTGTGGGGGTTCACCGGTTCCTGGAAGGGCACCCTGGGCAAGATGACGACCGCCTGCTGGCCGGTGGTGGAACCCCGCCAGCAGCAGACCCAGGACGGCGAGCCGGTCTCCCTGGACAGCTTCTTCATCGCCGTGGCCAAGCGCCTGGACTTGGCCGGCTTCGGTGACGAGGCAATCCCCGATGCCGAGGGTAACCTGCACCCGCTCAACCGCGCGGAGGACTTCTACCTGCGCGCCGCCGCCAACGTGGCCATGCAGGGGAATCCGCTACCCGACGCCAACGAAAGCGACATCGCCCACGCCGGCCTGGCCCCGCTGATACCGCGCATCGAGCGCACCTTGAAGGCCGAGGAGCAGGGCCCGGTGGCCTATCTCTATGCTCGCGGTGGGCGCTTCGAGGACTTCAAGGACCATTTCAAGGGCGAGAATCTTACCGGCGCCTGGAAGCGCACCCTTTGTGTCTACAACGAGCAGGTAGGCACCAGCATCGACACTCGAAATGGTGCACTCAACCGCGGCGTGCCCTTCCATAGCCTGCCGAAACTGGCCGATGGCCGTGCCATGCGCGAGGTCTTTACCGAGGAGGAGTGGCCGCTACTGGCCTTCTCGTTCAAATCGAACCTGATGAACTCCTACGCCATCGGGCTCGAGCGGCTGCGCATGATCAAGCCCTACAACCCGGTGATGCTGCACCGCCAGGATGCCGAGCGCTTCGGGATCCAGCACGGCGACACCATTCGCATCGAGAGCCCCGGGGGCAGCGTCGTCGCCCTGGCGCTGGTAGGCAACGGAGTAATGCCGGGCGCGTTGGGCATCGAGCACGGCTATGGCCACCGCGATCTGGGGGCGACACCTCACCTGATCGACGGAGTGTCCCAGCCAGACCTCGAGTGGCTGCGAGCCGGCATCAACATCAACGATCTGGGCTTCAAGGATCCCACTCGCAGCGTCGATGGCACCTGGCTTGAGCCCATCAGCGGCGCCGCTGTGCGCCAGGGTCTGCCAATTCGGGTCAGCCGCGTCGAAATCTGACGTGCCCGTGGCAAGGAGAGCACATCGCCCCTGCTGGCTTTCCGCAGGGGCGATGCATGGTGGGGTATGGCTCGTTCTCCGTTCACTCCTCGCGCTGCTCGTACTCTTCCGCTGCCTTGAGGGCCTCGACTTCGGTGTCGTGCTCCGAAACGACGATCTCGTTGTCGGGGTCCGTCTCGTCGATCACGTGCCAGCCGGTGACCGGCAGGTTGATGTCCTCGGCATCTCGGATCGGCTCGACGCGGGCTTGCTTGGGTCCGCTCTTGGGCATGTTGCCTCCTTGCTGTTGCCTTCAGCTATCGGGACGACGCGTTTACGCCGTCCATCCTCAACCTAGCCAAGACCCCCGGCTATGCCAAACGCACCAGGAGCCCGTCAGTCGGCCAGGTCGGTGACGGCGCCGGTACTCGCCGAGCTCACCGTGCGCGCATACTTGGCCAGCACGCCGCGGGTATAACGCGGCGCGGGCTGGCGCCAGGCATCGCGGCGACGGGCAAGCTCCGCGTCGTCGACGTGCAGTTCGATGGTATCCGCCTCGGCGTCGATGGTGATGGCGTCGCCATCATGCACCAGCGCCAGCGGTCCGCCATCGAAGGCCTCGGGCGAGACATGCCCCACCACGAAGCCGTGGCTGCCGCCGGAGAAGCGCCCGTCGGTAATCAGCGCCACGGCATCGCCCAGCCCGCGCCCCATGATCGCCGAAGTGGGCGTAAGCATCTCGCGCATACCGGGGCCGCCCTTCGGCCCCTCATAGCGGATCACCACCACATCGCCGGCCATGACCGTGCCGTCGTTGATGCGCGCCTGCGCCTCCTCCTCGGAGCCGAACACTCGCGCGGTGCCGGAAAAGCGCGTGCCCTCCTTGCCGGTGATCTTGGCCACCGCGCCTTCGGGCGCCAGGTTGCCGTAGAGAATGCGCAGGTGGCTTTCGCGCTTGATGGGAGTCGCCAGCGGGGCAATAATCCGCTGTCCCTCGGGATACGGCTCGACCGCGGCCAGGTTCTCGGCCAACGTCCTACCGGTCACCGTCAGGCAGTCGCCGTGCAGCATGCCGGCGTCGAGCAGCGTCTTCATCAGCGGCTGGATGCCGCCGATCTCGACCAGCTCGCTCATCATGTAGCGCCCGCTGGGGCGCAGGTCGGCCAGCACCGGCACACGCCGGCCGATCTCGGTGAAATCGGCAAGCGAGAGCGGCACGCCCACGGTGCTGGCCATGGCGATCAGGTGCAGCACCGCGTTGGTGGAACCGCCCAGGGCGATGACCACGGTGATGGCGTTTTCGAAGGACTCGCGGGTCATGATGTCGCTGGGCTTGATGTCGCGCTCGAGCAGTTCGAGCACCGCGGCACCGGCCGCCTCGCAGTCGGCGCGCTTGGCCTGCGATACGGCATTCTGCGCCGAACTGCCCGGCAGGCTCATGCCCAGCGCCTCGATGGCCGAGGCCATGGTGTTGGCGGTGTACATGCCGCCGCAGGACCCCGGGCCAGGAATCGCCGTCTCCTCGATCTGCTTGAGTTCGATCAGGTCCATGTCGCCGCGCGAGTGGGCGCCCATGGCCTCGAACACCGAAACGATGTCGGTATGGCCCGCCCCCGGCTGGATGGTGCCACCGTAGACGAACACGCTCGGCCGGTTCAGCCGTGCCAGGCCCATCACGCAGCCCGGCATGTTCTTGTCGCAGCCGCCGATGGCCACCAGGCCGTCAAAGCCCTCGCAGCCGGCAACCGTCTCGATGGAGTCGGCGATCACTTCACGCGAAACCAGCGAGTACTTCATGCCCTCGGTGCCGTTGGCGATACCGTCGGAGATGGTGATGGTATTGAACACCACGCCCTTGCCGCCGGCGCCATCGGCACCGTCGCGTGCCCGCTCGGCGAGTTCGTGGATATGGCTGTTGCAGGGCGTGACCATGCTCCAGGTGGAGGCAATTCCCACCTGGGGCTTGGTGAAATCCTCGTCGCTGAAGCCCACCGCACGCAGCATGGCGCGGCTGGCCGACTTGCCGACGCCGTCCACCACCGGGGCGGAATGACGGCGGCGTGGATCCGGGGTATCGCTCATGAGACGGTCTCCGTTTCGATCGTGTGATCTACAGAGGGTGGCCGTCCGCAGGCGCGGTGGCAACTACTGGCGCCGCCTGCAAGGCACGGCCTGTATCGACGAGGGCCTTGCAGGATCGACAGCGGCGGGCCGTCAGCGCCCTGGGTAGGGGTCCGTCCCGGCCAGCTCACGCTTCATCATGCGATCGCTGAAGGCGATGCCGTAGCGCTTCCTCGACCAGGCATAGAGCGCCAGGCCGATCAGCATCCAGCCGGCGAACATCAGCCACTCGACGGGTGCCAGCGCGGAGGGGCTGCCAGGCATGTACATGGCGATGAGACCCAGGGAAAGAACAATCGACAGGCTGCCCACCAGTTTGCCCTGGCGTACCCGGAACGGACGCGGCATCTCCGGCTCACGGCGCCGCAGCACCACGAAAGAGATCGCCACGAACAGGTAGGCAATGACGATGCCGAGACCGCCGGCCACCACCAGCCAGACCAGGGCTGGACGACCGAAGAACGGCGCGATCGAAGAGAGAATGCCCATCACCAGGATAGCGTTGGTGGGGGTACGATGCTTGGGATGCAGCTTGGCCAGCCAGGCCGGCAGCATGCCGGAGTGAGCCAGCGCGTAGATCGCCCGCGAGCCGCCTACGTAGAAGGCGTTCCAGCTGGTGACGATACCGGCGATGCCGGCCAGGATCATCAACTTGCCCGCCCATGGAGCCTGGAAGACGGCCTGCATGGCATCCGGCACGGCCAAAGAACTGGCAGCCAACTGATCGGGATTCAGCATCAGGGCGGTACCCAGGATGATCAGCGAATACCAGAACACCGCCATGATCACCGAGATCATCAATACGCGGCCAATCTCGCGAAATGGCAGGTTGATCTCCTCGGCCGCCTGGGGAATCACGTCGAACCCCACGAACATGAAGGGCACCATGATGATGACCAGCATGATGCCGCCCACGACGCCCTCCTCGACGGAGAACAGCGGTTCCATGGTTGCGGTATTGCCCTGGAAGAGCGCCCCGGTGATGAACATGATGCCCACTACCAGGATCAGCAGGGTCACCAGCTTCTGCAGCAGCGCCGCAGTGCGGATGCCCACGTAGTTCACCCACATCATCAGCACCGAGCCGGCCACGCCGACAGCCACCCAGGTCGCCTGTACGTCCCAATCGGCGATGGTCCACAAATGCCCCACGGCATAGCCGGGGAAGAGATGCTCCACGACGGTAGGCAGCGCCACGGCCTCGAAGGCCACCACGCTGACGTAACCCAGAGTGATCGCCCAGGTACACAGGAAGGAGGCGAAGTGGCCAAGGGCGCGATAGCTGTAGACGTGTTCGCCGCCTACCTGGGGCATGGCGGAAGCGAGTTCGGCATAGGTGAGGCCCACCAGCACGATGATCAGGCCACCGATCAGAAAGGCCGTGATCGCGCCCAGGCTTCCGGCGGACTGGATCCAACTGCCGGTCAACACGATCCAACCCCAGCCGATCATGGCGCCGAAGGCCAGCGCCAGCACATCCTTGCGGGCCAGTACGCGAGCCAGTTGGTTCGGCTCTGCCGCGGATTCCTGTGTCATATCGTCCTCACGATTGTCGTTGTTGAGTGTTAAATATTTACCTCACCTTGAATAAAATAATCAACGAAAGAAAGCTTAGGAGCAAAGCCCAAATAGAAGAATAGACTTTGGTCGGGAGAATGAATGAGAAATGCGCCAGCCGGGAGCTGGCGCGACGATAAATCGGGACTTCATCAAGCGTAAACCGGCCAGGGGCCAATTCACTGCGTGCGGATACGCTCATGCGGTGCCGCCCATGCCACGGCCAGGCTGACCAGCGTGGAGGCCGCCAACGCGCCGAGAAACGGCGGCAGCGTCGGGATACTGCCGGGGAAGCTCGCCGCCAGCACACCGCCCGCCAGGCTGCCCTGAGCGACCCAGCCCGGCAGAATCGCACCGAGCAGGCCCGCCACGCCACCCGCCACCGCAGCCAACGGCGTCATGCGCCGCCACAGACCGAGCAGCACCGGCACCACGATGGCGGCGCACAGCAGATCGGCGATCAGGAACAGCCTTAGTACCGAGAGACCCTGCAGCGCCACGATCACCACCGGCACCATCAGCGCCACGGTGACCAGCCGGGCCGCACCGATGGAGAGCCCACGCTTGCCGGAACCCGCCACTGCCAGCGAGGCGATGCCGTTCTGCAGCGTATCGACACTGGAGGCGACCAGCGTGACTGCCAGCACCAGCGCCGGCAGCGCCAGCCAGCCCGGTGCTTCGCCCAGCAGCGCGAAAAAGGGAATCGGCGGCTCGCCCAGGGCGACCCCGCTCATCGCTGCCAGCATGCCTAACCCCCCCACCAGGCTCACTACCGCCACGGTGGTCGCACCGCCCAGCCAGGCACCACGATTGAGGGCACGGTCGTCACGCGCGGCCCATACCCGCTGCCAGTAACCCTGGTGGAACAGGTTGGCGGCCGTGACCGCGATGACCAGCGTCAGCGCCACGCTCAGCGCACCGCCGACGGGAATCGATGGCAGCGCCGCCTCGATGGGCATCTCGGGCAGGCGCACAAGCGCCACACTGCCGACCAGCAACAGCAAGGCGATCAGCAGCCACGCCTGCCAGCGGTCCGTGGCCAGGCTCGCTCGCAGGCCGCCGACAGCGGTGTAGAGCAGCGTGGTAACGGCCACGCCGATCACCACCAGCGCCGGCGGCACGTCGGAGAGCAGCGCCGTGATCGCGCCGATGGCAGTCAGCTCGGCAGCCAGGAAGCATGCCATGTAGAGGATCGAGACCAGCGACACCCAACGCCGCACGCCGGTGCCGTAACACGCCTCGGCGAACTCGCCAATGCTGCGCCCCCTCGGGCAGGTGGCGGCGAATCGCCGGGCCGTAGAGACCCAGCACGATGAAAGGCAGCGCCGAGCCGATGGCGTAGCCCGCCAGCGCCACGGGACCGACGAAGGCGCCGATCTCCGGCGGCGCGAAGAGAATCCACGCGCCCATCCCCGAGGCCAGGAACGATAGCCCCAGGGTCGCGGCGGACTGAGAGTTGCGGGCGGTAACGTAGTCGTCGAGGGGGCCATCGGCCCGGCGGGCGCGAAGACCCAGGAAAGCAAAGCAAAGCAGCGCCGCGCCAAGCACGGCTGACGTCAGGTAGGGCATGTCGCACTTCCTCCGCCGGTATGAACCGGATCAGGTTCCAGGGTCAGCGCCGTGCGCTCTCTCAGCCTCGCCGCAGCGAGACTCCCCTGGCGACAGTGAATGAATTGTCGTGTCAGGCCTCAAGCCGGCCATTGATCGGCCGATATGACTCGAGCCCCTGAAATGATATAACAACGAAAAAACCAGAACACTCCTCCCCGCAGGGAACCGCCATGTTTAGCGAAGCCAAGGAACACGCCCCCGGGCATCTTCATCAGATCTTTGCCGACCCCTACTCCGCCTTCGACAACCTTGTCATCGAACGTCAACTGCATCTGCGGGTCGCCCTGCAGGCGCTGGTCTGCAAGCCGTTGGAGAACGGCCGCCTGACGCTGCGGGTCATCCATGGCTGGGAGAACGGCGGCTTCGAGCCTGCCGATCTGGCCCATGGCGACTATCGTATCGCATCGCTCGACGACCTGGCCCAGGTCAGCAACAGCCATCAGCAGGCCATCGACATTGCCGCCTCGCTGCCGCGCGACAATGTTTCGCTGCTTGCCGAACCGCTGGCCAACGCCATCGCCGCCGCCGAGGCCAAGGGGCAGGTTTTCGACGAGGAGACGCGCACCATCCCCGCGCGCTGGCCCGCCTTCGATCAAGGCCTCACACTCTACACCTTCTTCAAGGTCTATCATCGCCTGACCTACGGCGAGGACGATACCTACCGCTCGATCCACTGCCGTACCTTGGAAGGCCCTCGCGAGATCCATGAGTTCCATCTCGAAGAAGGCGAGTTCGCCGTGGTGCGCCCTACCGAAGATGCCACTGGCAACAGCGTACTGGTGCTGCACGTCAGTCAGCTCAAACCGGTGCGGATGCTGTTGGAAGCCTGTCGCGCCTGAACCGTCACTTCTTCTCCCGCGGCACCCTTCCCATCAGGTAGAACTCCGGGTTCGGCGGGGTGCCGGTGAGGGTGACCAGGCGGTTGGAAAGGCCGAAGAAAGCGGTGATGGCGCCGATGTCCCAGATGTCGTCGTGAGTGAAGCCGGCATCAACGAGGCGGGCCTGCCACTCGTCGGTGTATTCGCCCACTTCCAGGCCGCAGTACAGGGCGAAGTCGAGCATCACCCGGTGGCGCTCGCTGATCGGCGCGGTGCGGTGGTTGATGGCGACCTGATCGGCCAGCAGCGGATCCTTGCTGTAGATGCGCACCAGCGCGCCGTGGGCCACCACGCAGTACAGGCAGCGGTTGCGGGCGCTGGTGGCGACCACGATCATCTCCTTCTCCGCCTTGGTCAGCGTGTCGGATTCCCGCTCCATCAGGGCGTCGTGATAGGCGAAGAAGGCGCGGAACTCGTCCGGGCGATGCGCCAGCATCAGGAATACGTTGGGCACGAAGCCGGCCTTCTCCTGCACGGCCAGAATGGCCTCTCGGATATCCTCGGGCAGGTCGTCGATCGATTCGGGCACGGGAAAGCGGCTGAGTGGGGCTGACATGACGTTCTCCTGGGCGTTGTCGTTCTTGTCACGTCACAGTTAACGTCAACGTCAACTTGCTGTCCATGCGACCTCCGTCATGTCCCCGACAGCAGGGAACCACTCGATTGCGGTCGGTTGCCTTGGCTTCGTACATGGCCTTGTCGGCAAGATGGTAGAGAGCCTGAACATCACGCACGGCCTCGCAACCCTGACAGGCCACCAAGCCGAAGGAGGCCGTGATCACTCCATGGCGTGACGCCTCGTGCGGTATTCCCAACCCTTGGAGAGCCTCGCGATACCGCTCCAGCAACTGCTTGCCCGCTTGGAGGGAGTCGACCTCGAGCAGCAAGCCGAACTCCTCCCCACCCAGGCGGAACAGCCGGTCGCCGGCACGCCGAAAGTGGTCCAGAAGTAGCGTCGCCAACCGCATCAGCACCTCGTCGCCAGCCCTGTGGCCTTAAGTGTCGTTGTAGAGCTTGAAGCCATCAATATCCATCACCGCGAACAGCAAGTCTGTCCGCTGCGCCGCCGACGCTGCATTTCCTGATCCACCAGTTCGTGGAACTGGCGCCTGTTCAACAAACCTGTCAACGGGTCGGTTCGCGCCAGGATCGTGAGCTGCCGGTTGGCCCTCTCCAACTCTTGGGTGCGTTGCAGTACCTGATCTTCCAGGCGCTGGTTGAGCGAACGCTGCAGCTCGACGGTGGCGCGCTCGGCGGCGAGTTTCTCGTTCTTGAACTGATTGATCTTCCAGGCCAGTCCCAGGGAGAGCAGCAGGAACTCGATTCCCGAACCGACCTGGACGGCGTACTCGGTGACGATGTTGTACGGCAGGATGCCGGCCACCCGCAGGAAGTACAGCGCACCCGGGTCGCCCGCGGGGCATGCTGGCGAAGGCTCATGAAACTGTTGCTGAAGACAGCAAGCATGAAGGCGAAGATACCGATGTTGATCGGCACCAACTGGTTGTTGAAGGTTGGCAGTGTCGGCCACCAGTACTGGAACGCAAAACCTCGCGCCGTGAACATCAGAACGAAAAAGGACCCGAGGTAGACCACATAGAGCAACAGAGAGCGCTCACGGGTGTAAACGCAAGCGCCCCCACCGGAAACGGCGGGGGCGCTTGCTGGCTCTAGCTGATCAGCTCAGCGAAATAGTGCTGTTGATACCGCTGGAGACATTCTCCGGCTCGAACCAACGCGCGGTCACAGTCTTGGTCTGGGTCCAGAACTGGATCGCCTGCTTGCCGTTGGGGCCCAGGTCGCCCAGCTTGGAGCCGCGCGAGCCGGTGAAGCTGAAGTAGGCCACCGGCACCGGGATCGGCACGTTGATACCCACCTGGCCGACATCGATATCGGTCTCGAAGCGGCGTGCCACCCAGCCGGAGTTGGTGAAGATCGAGGTGCCGTTGCCGTTGGGGTTGGCGTTGATGAACGCGATCGCTTCATCCAGCGTATCGACACTGACCACGCACAGTACCGGGCCGAAGATCTCCTCGCGGTAGATGGTCATCTCCGGCTTGACGTCGGCAAACACGGTGGCGCCGACGAAGTTGCCGTCCGGGTAGCCCTCGACCTGGTAGCCACGGCCGTCAACCAGCAACTTGGCGCCCTCTTTCTCTCCGGCGTCGATCAAGCGCTCCACACGCTCCTTGGCGGCCGGGGAAACCAGCGGGCCGAGATCGGCGTCGCGCTGGGTGCCCGGGCCCACCTTCATGTTGCGTGCCCCCTCGACGATGTCGTCGAGCCACTGGTTGGCCTCGCCCACCAGTACCACCACCGAATTGGCCATGCAGCGCTGCCCCGCGGCGCCGAAGGCGGAACCCAGCAGGTTGTTGATCGCCTGGCTGCGGTTGGCGTCCGGCATCACCACACAGTGATTCTTGGCACCCATCATGGCCTGCATGCGCTTGCCGGCCACGGCGGCACGATTGTAGAGCAGCGAGCCCACGTGGCTGGAGCCGATGAACGACAGTGCCTTGATGTCGGGGTGATCGGCAATCTGATTAGCCACATCCGGGCCGCCGTGGACCACGTTGAGCACACCGGCCGGCACGCCCGCCTCATGGGCCAGCTCGACCAGGCGCATGGTGGAGCTGGGGTCCTGCTCGGAGGGCTTGAGTACGAAAGTGTTGCCACTGGCTATGGCCAACGGGAACATGAAGCACGGCAGCATGATCGGGAAGTTGAAGGCGGTGATGCCGGCACCCACGCCCAGCGGCTGGTTGAGGGTGTAGACGTCGACCTCGTTGGCCGCGTTCTCGGCCAGCTCGCCGAGCTGCAGTGAGGTGATCGAGCAGGCGTGCTCCACCACCTCCAGGCCGCGCCCCACTTCGCCGGCGGCGTCGGGCAGGGTCTTGCCGTGCTCCTCGGTAATCAGCGCGGCGAGTTCCTCGGTTTGCTCGCGGATCAACGCCTGCAGCGAGAGCATGATGCGCATGCGCTTGGCCAGCGGCGTCTTGCGCCAGGTCTTGAACGCCTCCTTGGCGCTGGCCACGGCGCGGTCGACCTCCTCAGCGGTGCAGAATGGCACCCGCGCCACCACTTCCTGGGTAGCGGGGTTGACTACGTCACGCCACTCCTGGCTCGTAGAGGGGACGGCCTGGCCGTCGATGTACATGGGGATTTCGCGAACGGACATGGCGATATGCTCCTCTCGTGCTTGTAGTCGTTATATGGCTGAGATGGGTTACATTAGACTTTATGTGTAGATTTACACGAACCTCAATGAATTCGAGTCTATAGAGCCGTCCTGCAACGTGACAATGCGCACTTCTTCACAAGTTTTGTGCAAGAATGCACAACCAGCCAATAAGGATAAAGTTACAGCGAAGGTGGCGCCGTGCTCGACTGGCAGGACATTCAGATCTTTCTCGAAGTCGCCCGCAGCCAGCGGCTGACCGACGCTGCCCGGCGCCTGGGCCTGGATCACTCCACGCTATCGCGGCGCACCCGACGCTTCGAGCAGAAACTCAACACCCAGCTCTTTGAGCGTAGCACCCACGGCTACCATCTGACCGAAGCCGGCCAACAGCTACTGGCCCACGCCGAAGAGATGGCCCGTCACGCCTTCGAGGCAGGTGAGAACCTGGCCGACAAGAACCGCCAGCTCAGCGGACAGATTCGCCTGGGCGTGACCGAAGGCTTCGGCACCTGGATCATCGCCCCACTACTCTCCGCCTTCTGTGAGCAGCACCCCGGCATCACTCTTGACCTGCTTGCCCTGCCCCGGGTGGTCAACCTGAGCCGCCACGAGGCGGACCTGGCGATCACCGTGGAGCGGCCCGCAAGCCAGGGGCTGGTGATCTCGCGACTGTGCGACTACCGGCTAAGGCTCTACGGCAGCCAGAGCTACTTCCAGCGCCACGGCCGCCCGGGGCGCCTCGCCGAACTCGGTGAACACCGCCTGATCGGCTACGTCGACGATCTGATCTTCAGCGAGCAGCTCAGCTACCTCGACCCTCTGCTTGACCCCGCGGTGGTTGGCACGGCACCGCACTTCTCGATCCGCAGCACCAGCGTCACCACCCAGCACGCCGCCGCCCTGCAGGGGGCCGGGCTCGCCGTGCTGCCCTGCTTCATGGCCGAAACCGGCGACCGGCTAGAGAGCGTGCTGAATGGCGAAGTGGAGATCGTGCGTCAGTTCTGGATCACCGCGCGCCAGGAGCAGCGCCGCCTGGCGCGGGTGCGGCTACTTTGGGATTTTCTGCGTGAGGCGCTGGAGCTCAATCGCGCCCTGCTGATGGGCGAGGCGGGGAAGTTGGTGCTGCCCGACCCCACGCCATAGCATTGCGACTGGGACCTCAAGCAGCCGATTCGCGCCCCAGCTGACGAGCCGCCTCGCGCCCGGCGATGGCGCCCAACACCACGGCGCTGAGCAAGCCGTTGCCGGAGAGGTAACCGCTGTCGCCTGAACCGGAGACACCTCTCGCCGCGCCACCGGCGGCGAACAGGTTGGCGAAGGCAGCACCATTCTGGCGTAGCACCCGCGCCTGGGCGTCCACCTCGAGCCCGCCTTGGGTATGGAACAGCGCGCCGGTGACCTTGATAGCATGAAAAGGCGCCACCAGTTGGTCCGCGGCATTGAAGCTGCGGCCGAAGCCGTCGGCTTCGCCGCTCTCGGCCAGGGCGTGCATCTCGGCGAAGGTTTCACGCAGGGCTTCCAGCGGCAGAGCCAGACCGGTAGCCATGGCTTCGAGGCTGTCGAAAGTGCGCACCGCCCCTGCCGTATCGGCATTGCGATAGTCCTCGAACTCCAGCGCTGCCTGGTGGATGCGTTCGTCGAACAGATTCCAGGCAATGCCGCCCGGCTGGGCCAGCACCTTGGCCGCTTGCTCTGAGTAGCCGCCATGCTCGTTGGCGAAGCGTCGCCCCTCGGTATTGACTTGCACGCCGCCGCGCATCATCACCGCCCAGGTGATCAGGGTCTGGTGCGGCATGGCCAGCGAGCCGTGGCCCTGGCAAGCGCCCAGGTCCTTGAGGCTGGCGCCCATGGCCTCGCCCCAAAGCAGGGCATCGCCCTGGTTGCCCTCGTGGCCGAAATAGAGGGCCCCCTTCAGCGTCGGCAGGTGGCGTGCCACCAGCTCGGTATTGCCGCCATAGCCGTTGCAGGCCAGGATCAGCGCATCGCAGCCAATCGATTCCCGGCTGCCGTCGGGGCGCTCCAGGGTCACGCCATGCACGCGCCCCGTGTCGTCCGCATGCAGCTCCACGACTCGAGCCTCGGTGAGCAGGTCGATGCCCGCCGCCTCCACCGCGTTGAGCAGGCTGCCCATCAGCTCCTCCCCGGTGCGCCGCGGCGTGGCGTGCATGCGCATACGGCTGTGGCCGGGGTAGAGGAAGCCCTCCACCAGGTCGAAGGGCACGCCGTGGGCGTCGGCCAGCCACTCCACCACGCCGGCGGAGGCCTCGGTCAGGGCACGCACGATGGCCGGGTCCGCCTGATGACCGTTCTTGTGCTGAATGTCCTGACCCATTAGTTCAGGGCTGTCTTCGACCCCTTTTTCGGCCTGAAAGCGCGAACCCGCCGCGGGGATGAAACCCTGGGACATCGAGGTGCTACCCCTTGGCAGCGCATCGCGCTCCAACACCACCGAATCTGCGCCGTACTGCCTGGCAGCCAATGCCGCCACCAGGCCGCAGGCTCCCGCGCCGATGATCACCAGCGGCACGTGTGCCTCGAATTCCTGCCCGTCATGAAAGGCCACGATAGCCATGGTGAGACTCCTCAGTCGTTGTCGCCGGCCTGCTTGCGGTAGGCATCGAGTATCTCGCCGGCCGGCGCCTGCCATACGTCGTCATGTCCGGCGATATGGTCGAGCACCGCTTCCAGGCAGCCGATACGATGCGGCTGACCGACGAGCCAGGGGTGCAGGTTGAGCGCCAGCAGCCGGCCACCCTGCGCTCGGCCCTCCTCCAGCAGGAAATCGAAAGCGTCCGTCACCTGGTTCACCCAGCTGTCCTCCGAATGCAGGTTCTGGCACATCACGAACTGGTCTTCGATCTCGGTGGAGAGCGGCATCATGGTCAGTTCGCCGCGCTCAGTGGCGAAGGCGTAGGGCATGTCGTCGTTGACCCAGTCGCAGCAGTACTCGATGCCGTTCTCGGCGAGCAAGTCCGGCGTATTCCAGCTCTGATGCTTGGCCGGGCTCAGCCAGCCGCGAATGGGTTGGCCGGTCAGCTCGCGCAGGGTCTCGACCGAACGCCGCACGATTTCGGCCTCCTCGTCGCGATCCTGGCCGCCGTAGTGCAGGTGATCCATGTTCCAGCCGTGGCACAGGAACTCGCCGCCGTAGGCCTTGAGCCGCTCCAGCAGATAGGGGGTCTGCTCGGCGAGTTGAGCATTGATTGCCCAAGTGGGGCGAATGCCGCGCTGCTCGAAGGCCGCCAGCATGCGGTAGATGCCCACCCGGTTGCCGTAGTCGCGCAGCGAGGAGTGGCGCAGATCCGGATACGGCATGGTCATGCCGTTGGGCACCTTGAACGGCACGCCACGCTGATTGAGCGGGTAGAACTGCAGCGACACGTTGATCCATACCGCCAACGGCTTGCCACCAGGCCAGTGGACCGGCTTGCGATTGGCAAGCATGGACCAGGCGTAACGGTCATGGTCGTAACCGTAGCGACGCCAAGGGTAGGAGAGGTAACCCGGGTCGAGTGACATGGCTCAGTTCCTCCCGGCCGCGACGGCCTTGGCGTCGATATCGCGCACGGCATCATCGTAGTGGTGCGCAAGATAGTGGCTGGCGATCTCGCGGCCGGTGGCGAGCCAGACGTCGCTGTGGCCGGTGATGTACTCCAGCGCTTCCTCGAAGGCCTTGATGCGGTGCGGGCAGCTGACCTGGTAGTTGTGGGTGGGTATGCACATGACCGTGCCCGATTCGGCGCCCTCGGCGTAAAGCCGGTCGAAGTGGCGCTTGAGCATGGTCAGGTAGTGGCGCGGCTCCACCTTGTTCACCGCGTAGACGATGGTGTCGTTCATCTCCAGCGAGTAGGGCACGGAGAGAAAGCGCCGCCCCGAGCGCAGATGAATCGGCGTGGGTTGATCGTCGTGAAACAGGTCGCAGGTATAGATGCCGCCTTCCTCACCGAACAGCTCCTGGCCCACCTCGGCGAACAGATCCAGGGTGTGCTCCGAGTGAGACAGGGCCGGCGCCAGATAGCCGGCGCACTTCTGCCCGGTATGGCGATGTATCGTCTCGATGCCGTCGCGGATCATCTCCCGCTCCTGGGCCTCGCTCAGGCCGTAGGTGTAACGGGTGTTGTAGACCCCATGGCTGAAGAACTCCCAATCGCGCTCGCGGCACATCTCGATGATCTCGGGATGGTGCTCGCACAGCGCCACCGACAGCGATACCGAACCGCGAATGCCGTACTTGTCGAGCAGTGCCATCTGGCGCTGGTGGCCGACCCGGTTGCCGTAGTCACGGATACTGAAGCCGGGCACCGAGGGGTGCGGCGTGGGCCACGGCTTGCGCTGCGGATTGAGCGGCGGATCGAGCTCGTAGTATTCGATGTTGGGGGCCACCCAGAAGGCGACCCGGGCGCCGTTCGGCCAGGTGATCTTCGGGCGGTTCTCGTAGGGCCAGTAGTCGTAGGCACCCAGTCGCTCTTTCAACTCAGCCTTCATGTCGCTCTCCTCGCCGGCTCAGACCGTTTCCGCGGCACGCTTCTCGAGCCAGGCCAGCACATCCGCCACCGGCATCACGTCGGCGTACTTCAGATGCAGGTCGGTGAGGTTGGCGTAGTGGTAGCTCTCGTGCTTGTCGGCCACGCACTCCATGGGCACGATGGTGCGGTAGCCACGCGACAGGCTATCCACCGCGGTGGCGCGAATGCAGCCGGAGGTGGAGCCACCGGTGACGATCACAGTGTCCACCTGGTGCCACACCAGCAGCGACTGCAGCGGCGTCTCGAAGAAGGCCGACGGCATGCGCTTGGTGTAGACGACGTCGCGCGGATCGATCTCCACCCGCTCGTCGAAGGCGGCGCGATCGGAGCCGTACTTGATGTTCTGCAGCGAATCGGGCGTATCGGTGCGAGTGCCCCAGACGCCGGCATCCTCGGCAGAGTCGAGGAAGGCCACATGCGTCCACACCACCGGCCAGCCGAGCTTGCGGATGCCGCTCGCCAGTTGATTGACGTACTCGAGCTGGCTGGGGTCGGTCTCGTAGGCGGTCTTGTAGAGATCGGTGCGGGTATAGGCCTTCTGCGGGTCGACGTTGACCAGCACCGCCTTGTTGCCGAAACCGAACGGCACGCGCTGCGGGTTGGCCATTACCTCGGCGAATATTTCCTTGGCGGTCTTGTCGGTCGTGATCATGCGCTCTCTCCTGAAGGGGGTCTGTCCTTGTTATCGACGGCTGTCGTACTTCTGGCCCAGCTCGAGCATGGCCTGGGTGCCGATCACCTCGTTGAGCTGACGGAAGTCGAGCATGCGCTCGCGGAAGGCATCGGTGCTGCCATCTCGGCGCAGGGTGTCGAAGAACTGTTGCGCCATATGGGTAAAGGCACGCACCAGGGCACCGGGGAAGATCACCAGCGAGAAGCCCATGTCCTGCAGCGCCTGGGCATTCTGCAGCGGGGTGTCGCCCCCTTCCACCATGTTGGCCATGATCGGAATCTGACCGCGGAACTCGGCCATGATGCTGGCGATGTCATCGTCGCTGCGAATGCCTTCGATGAACAGCATGTCGACGCCCGCTTCGCGATACGCCTGCGCGCGCTCGATGGCACGCTCGGTTCCCTCCACCGCCACGGCATCGGTACGCCCTATGATCAGAGTTGCATCGCTCTCACGGGCATCCAGCGCGGCCTTGAGCTTGCCAACCATCTCCTCCTGGGCGACCAGTGTCTTGCCACGCAGGTGACCGCAGCGCTTTGGGTAGGTCTGGTCCTCCAACTGGATGGCATTGGCTCCCGCACGCTCCAGCATGCGCACGCTGCGCATCACGTTCATGGCATTGCCGAAACCGGTATCGCAATCGACCACCACCGAAAGCTCGGTGCGCTCGCGGATGTGCGACATCACGTCGTTGACCTCACTGAGGCTGACCAGACCGATGTCGGGACGTCCGAGCTGGGTGTAGGCGATACTGGCCCCTGAAAGATAGACGGTATCGAAACCGGCATCGGCGGCGAGCGAGGCGCTCAAGGCATCGTAGACGCCCGGTGCGACGACGATCTCCGGGGCGTGCAGCTTGGCCTTGAGGTCGCTGGCGGAAAGAGTCATGACAATAGGGTTCCTCAAACGGTCGGGTAAGGGATAAAGGGCCACAGGCCTGGTTCAGGAGCGCGCCAGCGCCAGGTCGTTCCAGACCTGCTGACGCAGGAGCCTGCCGTGGCGCAGCTCGAAGCGATCGATGAAGCGCACGCCGGCAAAGGGCGTGCCGTCGGGCCACTCGCCGTGCAGTTCACCGTGGCAGACTACCGTCACGTAATCGCCCTCGTCGCAGGTATCAAAGGCATCGATGCGCTTGCGCACGAAGCGATAGCGCTCGCCGGCCCAGACCACCAATTCTTCCAGGCGCGTCATCTCGACGCCGCCGGGGAAGGTCATGGTGAAGTCCTCGTCGAGCAGGCGTTCGGCACGTGGCATGTCGCGCGCCTCCATGGCCTCGAGAAAGCTGCGCACCACGTCCGCGGGCGCCTCGCCTACCGCTTCGTCGTCGCTGGCGCCGCCCGGTGTCCGGGGCCGCCCGCCGCGCATGTAGGCATCGGGCTCCACCTCGTGCAGCAGCACGGTGATGCCATCCGGATCCGCGGCGATGCTGTGCCGTACGGCGTCAGTAAGCTGCTTGCACAGGCGCTGCTTGAGTTCGCCGGAATAGCCACGGATCAGGCTGACCTGAATGACGGGCATGAAAGAATCTCCAAGGAAGCCTTTATCGTTGTTTGGCGCTATTCTTCAGAATGCATGGCACACAAAGCTGTCCTATGCATAATACATTTCTATGTCTACTGCGTGCACCACGTCAAGCACTTCATCAATCCGCTCATAACGATCCGCCACGAGAACAAGGACCGAACCATGAACGATACGCATGCGAACGCCGTCGGGGGCACCAAGTCCCATCGCATCTATCTGCTGCTCAAGGATGCAATCCTCAGCGGCCGGCTGGCACCCGGGCGCAAGCTACCCGGCGAGCTGAAGCTGGCGGAGCAGTACGGCGTTTCGCGGGTCACGGTCAGGCGCGCCATGCAGGCGCTCAACGAGGCGGGGCTGGTGGCACGCAAGCCCGGATTGGGCACCGTGGTGCTGGAACAGCCACTGGACGCCACGGTGATGACCGCCAGCGTCGCCAACCTGATGCCCAATCTGGTCAAGATGAGCAAATCGTCACGGGTGCGGCTGCTGGAGTTCTGCTACGTCAAACCGACGGAGCCGGTGCGCGAAGGCCTCGGGCTGCGCGACGGGGAACGCGTACAGCGCTCGATCCGCGTACGCATGGCCGACGACAAGCCGCTCTCCTACCTCGTCACCCACGTACCGGAGCACATTGCCCTGCACTACAACGAGGCGGACCTGGCGCAGACCCCCCTGTTCGCCCTGCTCGAACGCAGCGGCGTGAAGGTCGACCATGCGGCCCAGACGATTTCGGCTACCCTGGCCACCCATGAGGTCGCCGAAGCGCTGGACGTCTCGGTGGGCTCGCCGCTGATCTCCCTGACCCGCGTGGTGTACGACGAGGAGGGGCGTGGCGTGGAGCATCTCGATGCGCTCTACCGCCCTGACCGCTACCGCATCCAGATCGACCTCAACCGCACCGGCGACGAGGCGGCTCGCTACTGGGAGCCTGTGGCCACCGAGTCTCAGCATGCGCAGGCGGAGCCCCACGAGGCATGACCGCCCGGATATTCCTGCTCGCCAAATGTCCTATTTATGGGACAGATTAAAAAGACAATAAAATACATTTGACCTGTGGTATGCGCTTGAGATAGTTGTATGTAGACAGCGATATGTAGATCGCTGGAAAAACAACGACACGCGAAGTGGCCGAACGCCACTCACTTGACGCAGCCGCGGCGAAGCGAACGATATGACCAAGCCAAAGACCCTGTTCGACAAGGTGTGGGACGCCCACGAGATCCTTCGCAGCGAGAGCGGCCAGAGCCTGGTGTGGATCGATCGGCACTTCGTGCACGAGGGGTCCTTCCATGCCTTCAACAAGCTGCGTGAGCGCGAACTCTCGGTGGCTCGAGCCGACCTGACCTTCGGAATCGCCGATCACTACGTGCCCACCCTGACCCGCCACCTCGAAGACATCGGCGACGCCAAGGTCCGCGGCATGATAGAGCAGCTCGCCGCAAACACCCGCGAGCACGGCATCACACTGTTCGGCCTCGACGACCCGCGCCAGGGCATCGTGCATGTGCTTGGCCCGGAGCAGGGGCTGACCCAGCCCGGGCTGACGATGGTGTGCGGCGACAGCCATACCTCCACACACGGCGCCTTCGGCTGCATTGCCTTCGGCATCGGTGCATCGGAAGTGGCTCATGTGCTCGCCACCCAGACCCTGTGGCAGACCCGGCCGAAGAAGATGCGCCTTACCGTCGAAGGCGAGTTGGCTCCCGGCATTTCAGCCAAGGATATCGCGCTGACCTGGATCGCCCGCCTGGGGGCGGATGGCGCCCGCGGATACGCCATCGAATACACCGGCAGCGCCATTCGCGGCCTGTCGATGGAAGCGCGACTGACGCTGTGCAACCTCTCCATCGAGGGCGGCGCCCGCTGCGGCATGATCGCCCCCGACGAAATCACTTTTGACTACCTGCGTGAGCGCCCCTTTGCTCCCCGGGGCGAGCAATGGGACCAGGCGCTAGCCTACTGGCAGACATTGCAGAGCGACCCCGACGCCCGATTCGATAGGGAAGAGACATTGGCGGCCGCCGAGATAGCCCCCACCGTGACTTGGGGCGTCTCGCCGGAGGAGGCACTGCCCATCGACCAGTGCGTTCCCGACCCGTCGCGTATCGAGGACGCCGCGCGTGCCCGACAGGCACGCGACAGCCTGGACTACATGGGCCTGGCGCCCGGCCAGCCGCTCACCGATATCGCCATCGACCGCATCTTCATCGGCTCCTGCACTAACGCCCGCCTGGAGGACCTGCGCGCCGCCGCCGAGATTCTGCGCGGCCGCCGCAGCAAGGTGCCGGGCATCGTCTCACCCGGATCCACCCAGGTGAAGCGCCAGGCGGAGGCCGAAGGGCTGGACTTCGTGTTTCGCCAGGCGGGGCTGGAGTGGCGAGAATCCGGCTGCTCCATGTGCGTGGGCATGAACGGCGACCTGGTACCGCCGGGAGAGCGCTGCGCCTCCACCACCAACCGTAACTTCAAGGGCCGCCAGGGGCCGGGCGCCAGGACCCACCTGATGTCGCCGGCCATGGTCGCCGCGGCGGCCGTGGCCGGGCACCTGGCCGACGTCCGCGAGCTGTCAGGAGCCTCATGATGGAACCGATCAAGACACTCGATGCCCTGGCCTGCCCGCTGCCGCGGGCCAACGTGGATACCGACCAGCTGATCCCGGCACGCTTCATGAAGGAGCCGCGCAGCGTCGGCTACGGTCAGTTCCTGCTCCATGACCTGCGCCATGACGAGAGCGGCCGGCCAATCGAGGGGTTTATCCTCAACCATCCTGAGGCGGCACAGGCGAAGACGCTGGTGGCACGCCGCAACTTCGGCGCCGGCTCATCACGAGAAGCCGCGGTCTATGCTCTGGTGGACTATGGCTTTCGCTGCGTGATCGCCCCGAGCTTCGGCGACATCTTCGCCTCGAATTCAGTCAACAACGGCCTGCTGCCGGCCACGGTCAGCGAGGAGGATGCCGAAACCCTGCTCGCGGCCCTGGGCGAGGCGCCCGGCTCGCTGCACATCGACCTGGAGGCGCAGCGCATCAGCGTCGGCGACCTGAGCGTTGCGTTCAGCATCGCCTCGACCTGGCGCACCAAGCTGCTCAACGGTTGGGACGATATCGACATGACCCGACAGCACGCGCGGGCGATCCAGCGCTTCGCTGACGAGTACTCACGGCAACACCCCTGGCTCAACGTGACAGTACCCGCCGGGAAGATCATTTCCCGGGGCTGACGCTTAACCGCCCCATGGGGCAAAAATAAGCAGCGCTACGAACTCGATGTCCACAAGGAGAACAATCATGAACAAGCCTCTCATCGCCTCTCTCGGCCTGGCCACGCTGATGGCCTCCGGCCACGCCCTGGCGGTCGACCGCATTACCGCCGTTCACGCCTTCCCGCCGTCGCTGATCTATACCCAGAGCTTTCTCGAGTTCGTCGACAAGGTGAACGAGCGCGGCGAGGGCGTGGTGCAGATCGACGTGCGCGGCGGCCCCGAGGTGATCGGGCTCTCCGAGCAGCCCGACGCCGTGCGCAACGGCGTGGTCGACATGGCCTACACCGCCGCCAGCTTCTATGCAGGCACCGTGCCCGAGCGCGACGCCCTGGTGGCCTCCAACACCAACGCCATCCACGCCCGCGAGAACGGCGGCATCGATCTGCTCAACCAGATCCACCAGGACAAGATGGGCGTCTACTACCTGGGTTGGTTCGACAGCGGGGTCAGCTACAACCTGTATACCATCGACGAACCGAGCCTGGACGAAGAGGGCAACCTCAGCGTTTCCGGGCTGACCCTGCGCAGCAACCCGGTGTATGACGCCTTCTTCCAGGACTACCTCGGCGCCCAGCCGATCAGCCTGCCCACCACCGATGTCTACTCGGCGCTCGAGCGCAATGTCGTCAATGCCACCGGCTGGACCCAGATCGGCCTGAAGGACCTGAACTGGGACCGCTTCCTCAACTACCGCATCGATCCGGCCTTCTTCTCCACCGACATGGGCGTGATCGTCAATCAGGAAAGCTGGAACGGCCTCAGTGAGGAAGCCCAGCAGATCCTCCAGGAAGTCGCCATTGAGCACGAGCATGCCAGCGCCGAGCGCTTCGAGGTGCTGGCGGAAGAGCAGCAGGCCGAACTGGAGTCCGACGGCATGCAGGTCTTCCGCCTGGAGGGCGAAGCCGGCAAACGCTACTCCGAAGCCGCCCGCGAAGCCACCTGGGAGCGCATGCGCAGCCAGATGGAGCGTCATCCGACGGGCCTGGAGCACTACGAAGAGTTGATCGAAAAGTTCAACGACCTGTAAGCGTCGCGGGGCCGGCCGCCATGCAGCCGGCCCCATAGTTTCACTCGCTCCGACACTCCTTCGCCTTCGGGTATTCCTATGCATTACGCGAGTCGTGCTTATCGGCTATTGCTCAACGGCATGGCCCTGCTGGCCGCCATCATGCTGGTGTGGTTGATGGTTGCCATCGTGCTCTCCGTGGTCATCCGCAACCTGGGCCTGCAGCCCTCGGCGTGGTTCTTTCTCTCCACCGAGTACGCCATGTTCTACCTGACTCTGCTGGGGGCCCCCTGGCTGGTCAGGCACAAGGGGCACGTTCACATCGAACTGCTCACGTCGATCCTGCCGCCGCCAGCCCTTCAGGTGTTGAGCCGCCTGGTCGCCCTGCTGTGCGTGGCGGTGTGCGCGGTGCTGGCCTGGAAGGGCTATGACCTGGTGTCGATGAACCTGGCACGCAGCGACTACGACGTGCGCGCCTTCTTCGTGCCGAAGTGGATCCTCACCATCGCCTTCCCGGTGTGCTTCACCATGATGGCCATCGAATTCGCCCGCTTCGTGGTCGGGCGGGACATCCTTCACAGCGGCGAAGCGGGGATCAAGGAATAATGGAATGGTATCTGGCCCTGGCCTTTCTGCTGGCCCTCATTCTCGGCTTCATGACCATCGGCACGCCCATCGCCCTGGCTTTCCTGGCGGCCAACGTCATCGGTGCCTGGCACTTCATGGGCGGTCAGAACGGCCTCATTCAGCTGTTGAACAACGGTTTCGGCGCGCTGTCCAGCTTCAACCTGGTGCCCATACCGTTGTTCCTGCTGATGGGTGAGCTGTTCTTCCGCACCGGCCTGGGCATGCGCATGTTCAATGCCATCGATCAATTGATGGGCAAGGTTCCCGGGCGGCTCTCCTACGTGACCGTCGTCGGCGGCACCGGCTTTTCCACCCTGAGCGGCTCGTCGATGGGTTCCACCGCGCTGATGGGTTCGCTGCTGGTGCCGGAGATGGAGCGACGCGGCTACAAGAAGCACATGGCCATCGGGCCTATCTTGGGCACCGGGGGGCTTGCCATCATCATCCCGCCTTCGGCGCTGGCGGTGCTGCTGGCCACGCTAGCCAAGGTCGACATCGGCGCCCTGCTGATCGCCGGCATCCTGCCGGGCCTGGTGCTGGCCGGCCTCTACATGGCCACGATCTGGACCCAGACCCGCATCGACCCCGAGGCGGCGCCCAACTACGAACTCGAGCCGGTGCCGTTCGCCCAGAAGCTGAAGCTGATCACCACCGACATTTTGCCGATGATCAGCGTGATGGTCTTCATCGTGGCGCTGATGCTGATAGGCTTCGCCACGCCCTCAGAGGCGGCGGCGTTCGGCGCCCTGGGCGCCATCGTGCTGGCGGCGATCTACCGCTGTATGACCTGGGAGGCGTTCAAGCTCTCGGTCATCGGCGCGCTGAAGGTCACGCTGATGGCCTACCTGATCGTCTTCGGCTCCGCCACCTTCAGCCAGCTGCTGGCCTTCTCGGGCGCTTCCAGCGGGCTGATCCAGTGGGCTACCAGCTTCGACCTGGCGCCGATCCTGATGCTGCTCGCCATGTTCGCCGTGCTGCTGGTGCTCGGCACCTTCATGGAGCAAATCTCGATCATGATGCTGACGGTGCCGTTCTTCTTTCCACTGGCTCAGGTGCTGGGTTTCGATCCCATCTGGTTCGGCATCATCATGCTTCTGGCGCTGGAGATCAGTTTCTCCACCCCACCGCTGGGGCTGCTGCTGTTCGTGATGAAGGGCGTGGCGCCCAAGGGCACTACCATGCGTGAAATCTACTCGGCTGCCATTCCTTACATCCTCTGCTCGATGCTGCTGGTTGCCATCCTGATCATGTTCCCCGGTATCGCCACCTGGCTTCCCGGCATGATCAATTGAGACCGATCCATCCAGGGCGGCTCGGCAGCCGCCCTGGTTCGATCATGCCGATATTTCAGTGTAATTGGACGCCGTTTCAACCTATTCGCCACAAATTGGACTTTTTGATGCTGGGTCCGTAGGGTATATGGCCCTTGGTTCAGACAAAAACACTGACAACGAACCTTGGGCAGATCCCGCCTTGGGACATCCTGGTCTTGCCTCCATGCAGACTGGATCACCGCTACTCTCGACTGCACGTCGTCGACGCCATCGATAGAGAAGGAATCCATGTCGCGCCACTACGCCGATGAAGGACGGTGCATGCCGCGCCGCCCGCCGCCTGCCCCCTCTGCGGGGTAATGCCTGACTGACGGCAGCATCTTGCCGTGCCCGATCGCTAGCACTCGAGGTTGCGCCACACTGGCGTCAGCCTACCTGTGTCTGTGCCTATGCACTGCCCGCCTTCTGGCCTAGCTACCCCCTAGCTCCGTCACTGCGCTCGGCATGTCGGCTGCCCGACCTGCCCGGGTGTGTCCGTTCCATCTAACGAGGGATTGCCCTTGAATAGCGAATCGCTCTATCAGTTTTCGACCCTGACCGTCATATTGCTGCTGCTCGCCTTCTACGGCGGCACCTACCTGATGACGCTCGGCATCCGCAAGAAGAACGAAGACGCCGATGCCTTCATGGTTTCCAATCACCGCGTTGGCTTCGGTATGGGTGCTGCGAGCATGACGGCCACCTGGATCTGGGCCGCTTCCTTCTACGCCGCGGCCACTTCCGGCTATACCTACGGCGTCTCGGGCCCCATCCACTACGGGCTATGGGGCGCGCTGATGATCCTGTTTATCTACCCCTTCGGCCGGCGCTTTCGCAAGCTAGCTCCCAATGCTCATACCTTGGGCGAGCTGATCCACGCCCGGCATGGCGCCTCCAGCCAGCTGATCCTTGCCCTTTCCAACGTACTGGGCAGCGTAATCAGCTTGATGGTCAACTTCACCGCCGCCGGGGCGCTGGTCGCGGTGCTCTCGCCGCTCACCTTCCAGGCCGGTGTGATCATCGCCGGCACCGGCGTGCTGTTCTACACCCTCTGGTCCGGGTTCCGCGCCTCGGTGCTGACCGACTTCGCCCAGTTGGTGGCCCTGATGGCCATCGCCGTAGTGATCATACCCGCGGTGTTCTTCGCCATGGGCGGCCCCACCCAACTCGTGGCGGGCCTGGATAACCTCACCGCCGAGCAGGCCAACTTCTTTTCGATGGATGCCATCCTCAACCAGGGCGCGCCTTTCTTCGTCGCCGTGCTGGCCTACGCCATCGGCAACCAGACCATTTCCCAGCGCCTGTTCGCGGTGAACGAGTCGCACATCAAGCCGACCTTTCTCACCGCCACCATCGGCTACGGTGCCATCGTCATCGGGCTGGGCATGATCGGGCTGATGGCGCTGACTCTCGGAGTCGAGCCTATGGGCGGCGACATGAACAACCTGATTCCGCAGATGGTCTCCAGCTATCTGCCGCCTGTGTTCATTGCGCTGTTCTTCATCCTAGTGATCGGCTCGCTCTCCTCCACTGCTGACTCCGACCTCTCGGCGCTGTCGGCGATCATGATGGCTGACGTCTACGGCAAGAACATCGCTCGTGGCAAGGCCGACCCCAAGCGCATGTTGCTGATCGGTCGACTGACCATGATCGTCGCCACCGTGGTGGGCATCATCTTCGCCAGCTTCTCGCTGGATATTCTGGTGATGCTGGTGTTCGTCGGCGCGCTATGGGGAGCCATCGTCTTTCCGGTCATCGCCAGCTGCTTCTGGAACCGGGTGACCAACCAGGCCTTTACCACCTCGGTACTGGTGGCCATGGTGCTGTTCTGCCTGGCGCGCTTCGAGCTGTTGCCTCTGGATGGTATAAGCGGCCTGTTCTTTGAGCTGCTGGCGTGCATCGGTGGCGGCGTGATCATCGGACTGATGGTGTTCGGCTTCCTAGGCCGTATCGCCGGGTTCATCGCCGCCGCACTGGCGCTGATGGCAATGCTATTCTTTGCCACCGACTTCCTGCGAGACTACACCGTGCTGCTGGCCTCGCTGACTGCCTACGGCGCCAGCACCCTGGTTTGCGTAGTGATGAGCCTGTTGAGCCGCCAGCCGGACTTCGACTTCGCCTCCATTGGCGAACAGGTGGGCAACTACGATGCACCCCGTCCCGAACCCGTCACGCAAGGCGGCCAGACCGCTTCGGCCAATGTGGCCATCCAACGCTGATTTCCTTCTACCTACGTTAAAAGCGGTGCCGATGCTCGCCACCGCTCACGGGAGAATTCGCCATGACAATGCTCTATGGTTTCTACGTTCTGATCTGGCCTGCCCTCACTCTGGGGGTTCTGGTGCTGATCTGCCGCGCGGTGTTGCACGATTGGCGCGCAGCGCGTAAGGAAAAGCGCGAGCTAGTATGAGCTACCTGAAGGACAGCGACCCTGGTGACTGGGTCCGTCTCGTTTCCGCTGTGCGCTTTTCGGGAGAACTACTCCCCGCCGCTGCTTGGTGTGTACTCACAGAGCGATGACCGTGCGTGTAAGCAAGCTGAGCCATCTGATGGCACAAAATAACTCATGTCACCGCACCGCGCTGCTGGAAGCGCGGCTCCAGGTACTCTGTTGCGGCTAGCACCTCTCGCAGGTGCCGAGCCGCCTGCCAGACATCCTCGTGGCTGAGGTAGAGTGGCGCGAAGCCGAACCGCATCAGCCCCGGTTCGCGGTAATCGCCGACCACCCCACGCTCGATCAGCGCCTGGACGATGGCATAGCCATGCTTCGGGGCGTTGGAAGAGCCATGCTTCGGGGCGTTGGAAGAGCCATGCTTCGGGGCGTTGGAAGAACCATGGTCCGGTTTCACCAACCCGACCTGGCTGCCCCGCTCCGCCTCGGACGGTGTAATGTCCGTTATGCCGTGCTCATCCAGGCAGTCGCCCAGCGACTCGCGGAAGAGCTCGATCAGCCGCTGGCTCTTGCGGCGAAGCGCAGCGAGGTCGACCTCTTCCCACAGCGTCAGCGACGCCTCCAGCGCCGCATAGGCGAGAGGCGAATGGGTACCGGTGCGAAACCGCGAGATGCCCGGCGCCGGCGTATAATCGGCCTCGAAGGCGAACGGCGACGCATGCCCCAGCCAGCCCGATAGCGGCTGCCAGGCGCGGTCCTGGCAGTCGCGCCGCACATAGAGAAAGGCCGGCGCCCCCGGGCCGCCGTTGAGGTACTTGTAAGTACAGCCCACGGCGTAGCGCACGCCACAGGTGGCGAGATCCACCGGCAGGGCACCGGCCGAGTGGGCCAGGTCCCAGATGATTTCGGCGCCGCCGGCATGTACCTGCCGCGTGATTGCCGCCATGTCACGCAACCTGCCAGTGCGGTAGTGCACGTGGCTGAGCACCACCACCGCTACGCGGTCGTCGAGATACGCATCCAGCGCTTCCCCTTCCGGCACGACTCGATGCTCGAAACCGCCAAAGCGGCAGAAGCCCTGGGCGATGTAGCCATCGGTGGGAAAGTTGCCGCCTTCGCTGAGGATCACCGGGCGTGCCCGGCCCTGCCCTCCGGTGATTCCCTGCCCTTCGGTGATATAGCCCAGCAGCTTGAACAGGTTGTGGGTAATGGTATCGGTGACCAGCACCTCGCCCAGCTCGGCCCCGAGCAGACCAGCCAGCCGATTACCGAGTCGCTCGGGCGCTTCGAACCAGCCCTGGTTCCAGCCCTGGATGAGCTTATCGCGCCACTGCGCCATCAAGGCCTCCACAGCGTTGGTGGCGGCTGCAGGCTGGGCTCCCAGGGAATTGCCGTCTAGATAGATCGTTCCGGCAGGCAGGGCAAAGCGTGACTTGAAAGAGGCCAGTGGATCCTGGCGATCCAGCTCGCGGACGTCATCGAGGGTCAGGGGCATGGTCGGCTCCGGCAAGGAGGGAAAGGATCGGGCAAGCGGTCAATCCAGCTCGCGCAGCTATTAACCCAGCTCACGCAACAGGGCACGCACCGGCGCGGCGTCGGCCCCGGCCAGCTTCAGCGGCGGGGCGATCAGCTCATAATGGCCCGGTGGCACGGCGTCCAGCACCAGCCCTTCGAGAATGGCCATGCCGTGATGGTGCACCCGCCGGTGCGCCAACAGCGCGCTGTCCACTTCGGGGTCGAGCGAGGGAGCATCCACGCCGATCAGCCGGGCACCACGCTCGGCCAGCAGGTCGATGCTCTCCGCGGCGATGGTGGTGAAATCGCTGCACCATTCGTCGTGAGGAAAGCGCGTCCAGGTGCGCAGCAGCACCCGCTCGACCCGCGAAGGCAGCACAGGCAACAGATGCTCGGGCTCGACTCTCGGCCCGGCGTGGGTCATGTCCAGTACCACGCAGGGACCGAGGTAGCAGACCAGGTCCACCGCATCGATGGTCTGTCCCTCGGCGGCGAAGTGGCTCGGCGCGTCGGCATGGCTACCGCTGTGGGTGGAAAGCACCAGCCGCGAAACGTTGACCGGACAGCTCTCGCCGAGCATCCAGGTCGGCTCGGCCGCGAAGGCGGTATCGCCGGGCCAAACCGGCATGCCGGGGCGCAGCGTTTGGGAGATGTCGTAGAGCCGGCTCATGAGGTGCCCTCCTCGAGGGTGGTACGCACCGACCACAGCTCGGGGAAGAACTGCAGGTCCAGCGCCTTGGCCAGGAAGGAGACGCCACCGGTGCCGCCGGTGCCGGGCTTGTGGCCGATGATGCGCTCCACCGTCTTGAGATGGCTGAAGCGCCACTGATGGAAGTGGTATTCGGTATCGACCAGCTTCTCGGCCAGCTCGTAGAGCTCCCAGTGATGCTCGGTATCGCGATAGATCGCCGCCCAGGCCTGCTCCACCTCGGCGCAGGGCTGGTGGGGCTCCGACCAGTCCCGCTCGATCACCGACTCGGGAAGCTCGAACCCGCGCCGTGCCAGCAGCTGCAGGCTGACGTCGTAGAGGCTCGGTGCGTGCAGTACCTCCTTGAGCCGCTGGTAGTGAACCGGGTGGCGGCGGTGCACCTCGACCATGGCCGCGTTCTTGTTGCCGAGCAGAAACTCGAGTTCACGATACTGGAAGGACTGGAACCCTGAACTCTGGCCCAGGCTGTTGCGAAAGCGCGCATAGTCCGCCGGCGTCATACTTGCCAGCACTTCCCAGGCGTTGATCATCTGGGCCTGGATCCTCGCCACCCGCGACAGCATCTTGAACGCCGGGCGCAACCGATCGGCAGCAACGTGGGCGGCGGCGGCGTGGGCCTCGTGCAGACACTGCTTGAGCCACAGCTCCGAGACCTGATGAATGACGATGAACAGCATCTCGTCATGCTCTTGGGTACCCGGCTGCTGCGCCGACAGCAGCGGCCCCAGCTGAAGGTACTCGCCGTAGCTCATCGGCTGGTCCCAGTGCACCGCCTCTTGCGAGAGGTCCACCGTGGCACCGCGTGCCGGCGCTTCATCGTGCCTGGCCATGGCTGCCCTCCTGTCTTGTCATTGTTTCTTCGAATGGTTTCTGCGAGTTGTGCTTATGAACAGTTTACGAGGGGCCTCCATGCATTTAAATTTTATTTAAATACGACATTTCATGAAATAAATTAATATGACGACGCGACTCAGCATTCGCCAGATGCAGATGATGGTGGCCATCGCCGACGCCGGCAGCGTATCCGATGCCGCCGTTCAGCTCGGCCTGACCCAGTCGGCCCTGAGCCACCGGCTCAAGGAGGCGGAACGCCTGCTGGGCGCTGCGCTGTTCGCCCGCGGCCAGCGCCGGCTCAACCCGACGCAGGCGGGCAGGCGGCTACTGCATGCCGCTCGCGGTGTACTGGCCGAGCTGGAGCGCACCGAACGCGACATCCATCGCTTGTCGGTAGGCATCGAAGAGGTGGTGCGTCTGGGCGTGGAAGCGTGCGGCGGCTACCACTGGCTACCCGACGGCCTGGCCGCCTTCGCCGAAGGCCATCCAAGCATCGGCGTGGAGATCGTGCCGGATATCTCGCTGGATCCCTGCCGGGCTCTGCGACAGGGCCACCTCGACCTGGCCCTGGTTGCCGGCAATCATCCGCCCATCGGGTTCGAGGCCATCTCGCTGCGCCGCGACGAGCTACGCCTGGCGGCACCTTGGGATCATGCCCTGGCCCAGCGCGACTGGGTCGACGCCGAGGAAGTGGCTGCCGAACCCTACGTCGCCTACCACACCACGCCCGAAAAAGGTCGCGAGTACGAGCAGCTGTTCAGCCCCGCCGGCGTGCTGCCGGCCCGGGTGATCAGCGCCGGGGTGACCGACGCCGTGCTGGCGCTGGTACGCGGCGGCCTGGGCGTCAGCATTCTGCCGGCATGGACCCTCGCACCGCACTTGGCGCCAGGCGGGCTGGCCTCCGTCGCCCTGACCGCCAACGGGCTCCAGCTGAACTGGTACCTGGTGATGCGCCAGGGCGAAGCCGAGGTGTCGGCCGCCAGGCAGCTGGCCCGCACGCTGCACGATCTGCTCGGCGAGAAATGAGCGGTCAAGTCCCGCAGAAAGTGCGGAAAACCCGCTCGGTGGGCTCGGCAGGGCGCGCGTACTCCTCGAAGCCGGGCTGATCGCCGAAGGGCCGGGTGACGATTTCGAGCAGCGTCTCAAAGGGACCGAAGTCGTTCTCATCCATGGCTGCGGTGAGCGCCTGCTGCACGCGGTGGTTGCGCGGTATGAAGGCGGGGTTGGTCAGGCGCATCTGATGCGTTCGCTCACCTTCGGGCAGCGGCTCCTGGGCGAGCCGCTTGCGCCACTCCTCGAGCCAGCCGCCGATTTCCTCGGGGCGTTCGAAAAGGGCCACCAAAGAAGCCTCCGCCTCGGCGTTCTCGGCGGCATCCGCCAGGCGGCGGAAGGTCAGGGTGAAGTCGGCACGACCACGATGCATGGACGCCAGCAGCGCCTCGACCAGCGCCTTGTCCCCTGGCTGTGCCTGCTGCAGGCCGAGCTTGGCCCGCATGACCTCGAGCCATTCGGCCTCGTGCTGCCCGGGATAGCGATGCAACAGCTCGGTGGCGCGCTCGATCGCGCGGTCGCTATCGTCATCGATCAGCGGCAGCAGGGTCTCGGCCAGCCGCGCCAGGTTCCACTGGGCGATCCACGGCTGATTGGAATAGGCGTAGCGCCCACCCTCGTCGATGGAACTGAACACCATTTGCGGGTCGTATTGCTCCATGAAGGCGCAGGGGCCGAAGTCGATGGTCTCGCCCGAAATCGAGGTATTGTCGGTGTTCATCACCCCGTGAATGAAGCCCACCCCCATCCACTTGGCGATCAGCGCCGCCTGGCGCGCCTGCACCGCTTCCAGCAGCCCCAGGTAGCGCTCGCCGCCCTCACGCTTGGCGAGCTCCGGATAGTGGCGCTCGATGGTGTGGTCGGCCAGTTCGCGCACGCCCTCGAAGTCACCGCGGGCGGCGAAATACTGGAAGGTGCCCACGCGGATGTGGCTGGCGGCCACCCGGGTGAGGATGGCCCCCGGCTCGGGGATGCCGCGCACCACCCGTTCGCCGGTGGTCACCGCAGCAAGCGCGCGGGTAGAGGGAATGCCCATGGCGTGCATCGCTTCGCTGACCAGGTACTCGCGCAGCACCGGCCCTAGCGGTGAACGACCGTCGCCACCGCGGGAGAACGGCGTACGCCCTGCGCCCTTGAGCTGGATGTCACGCAGCCGGCCGTCGCGGTCGGTCACCTCGCCCAGCAGCACCGCGCGGCCATCGCCCAGCCGCGGCACGAAGCCGCCGAACTGGTGCCCGGCATAGGCCTGCGCCAGCGGTTCCGAACCACGCGGCACCACGTTGCCGGAAAACCATCCCGCTACCTCTTCGGTATCGAAGACGGCAAGATCGAAGCCGAGTGTCTCAGCCAACGGCTGGTTGAAGGCGATCAGATGCGGCTCACGCACGGGTACCGGTTCGAAGCGTTCGAAGAAACGTTCCGGCAGGCGAGCGTAGCGAAGGGTAAAAGGGGGAAACATGGCGACTCCACTGACGTTCATGCCCGTCACTGTAGGCGCGCGGAGGGCGAAAATCGAGCGCGGCGGCGCCGTCGCGCCCTAGCCGGTGGCCGTGGCGGGTTTTTCGAACTCACGAATGCTGGCCACGAAGTCGCTGAAGCGTTCGCCCTGGATCAGCACGTGGTCACGCAAGGCATGCTCCGCCGCTTCCGGATCGCCGGCTTCGATGGCCGCCACCACGGCCCGGTGTTCGCGTAGAGAACTGTGCATGCGCTGGCGCACCTGCAGCTGCAAGCGCCGGTACGGCTTGAGTCGTTGCTTGAGCTGGCGTGCCTCGCCCAGCAGAAAGCCATTGTGGCTGGCGCGATAGATGCAGTCGTGGAAGGCCTCGTTCTCGTAGTAGTACTCGTCGGTATCGCCGGCCAGGGCAGCGGCCTCGCAGCGCTCCAGCGCCCCGCGCAGCTCGGCGAGCTCCGCATCGTTGATGCGCCGTGCCGCCAGGCGACCGCACATGCCTTCGAGTTCGGCCATGACCTCGAACATCTCGATCAGCTGGTCGATGCCCACTCGCGCCACGAAGGTGCCCTTTTTCGGCGTGACCGTGACCAGCCCGCTGGCCACGAGCTGCTGGATCGCCTCGCGTACCGGCGTGCGCGAGACGTTGAACTCGCGACCCAGCGCCTCGGGGTCGAGCCGCTCGCCCGGCGCCAGGCGGCCATTGATGATGGCGTTCTCCAGGGAATCGCGCAGGCGCTGTGCACTGGAGCGCTTGGGGCTGGTCATGGTCACCCTCCTTCCTTACACGGCATCTTGAGAACGGCCGTTTTTCGCGTCTTTTTACTGTAACGGATTTGACAAGCGTATACGTAAGCGCTATTGAAGTATACATCAGCTCGTCTGATAAACATCACAAAACCCTTTCTACTACATAAGAACAACCCGTGGAGACGCCAAATGCAACGCCACATCCTCACTCCTCTCGCCGTAGGCCTGGCCCTCGCTTTCAGCGGTGCCGCCTCTGCCGAAACCGTCCTTCGCGCCTCGCACCAGTTCCCCGGCGGACAGGGTGACGTACGCGACGAGATGGTCCAGCTGATGGCCGACAAGGTCGCCGAAGCCGATGTCGATCTGAAGATCGAGGTCTATCCCGGCCAGTCGCTGTTCAAGGCTAAAGAGCAGTGGGCGGCCCTGTCTCGCGGTCGCCTCGACATTACCGCCCTGCCGCTCGATTACGCCAGTGGCCGACACCCCGAGTTCTCCGCCACCCTGATGCCCGGCCTGGTGCGCAACCATGAGCACGCTCAGCGCCTCAACGATTCCGAGTTCATGGGCATGATCAAGGAGGTGATCCAGGAAGGCGGCGCTCGCGTGCTGGCGGACGCCTGGCTGGCCGGTGGCTTCGCCTCCACCGAGAACTGCATCACCTCGCCCGAGAGCGTCGACGGCCAGACCTTCCGCGCCGCCGGCCCCGCCTTCGAGCAGATGCTGGAAACCGCCGGCGCGTCGATCGCCTCGATGCCCTCCTCCGAGATCTACACCGCGCTGCAAACCGGCGTGCTGGACGCCGCCAATACCTCGTCGATGTCCTTCGTCTCGTACCGCATCTACGAACAGGTCGACTGCCTGACCGAACCCGGCGAACACGCCCTGTGGTTCATGTACGAGCCGATCCTGATCTCCGAGCAGGTCTGGCAGGGTCTCAATGAGGAGCAGCAGCAGGCCCTGACGGAGGCCGCCCAGGCCGCCGAGGAGTTCTTCGCCGCCGAGGCCGCCGGCCTCGACCAGCAGATGGTCGACGCCTTTAGCGAGAACGGCGTCGAGGTCGTCAGCATGAGCGAGGCGGATTACAACGCCTGGCTGGAGATCGCCAAGCAGAGTTCCTACAAGAACTTCGCCGAGAACGTCCCCAACGGACAGGCCCTCATCGACGCCGCCCTGGCCGTCGAGTGAAGCGGATTCGTTCAGCCATCGGCACCGGCCACAGCGGCCGGTGCCCCTGACTCCGGGAGGACGACATGGCCATGGCCAATACCCCACCTCTTGCCAGGCGCTTGCCGCTCGTCGCGGGCTACATTCGCCTGACGGACGGCGTTTCACGCTTCGCCGCCTACCTGGCTGCCGCCATGTTCATTGCCGGCGTGATGGCCATCTGCCACATGGTCTTCGTGCGCTACGTGCTAGGCATGAGTACCAGTTGGCAGACCGAGTTCACCGTGTTTTCAGTAACGGGCGCCATGCTCATGGGCAGCGCCTACGTGCTCATGACCGGCGGCCACGTTGCCATCACCATCTTGCCCGACCTGATGGGCGGCATCGGTCGACGGATCATGCTGTGGATCGCCTCGCTGTTCGGCCTGGCTTTCTGCGCGGCGCTGACTTACGGCAGCTGGCTCTACACCGCCGAGGCCTGGCACGGCCAGTGGACCACCGGCACGGTATGGAACCCGCCGCTGTGGCCGGCGCTGATCCCCGTCGCCGTGGGCACGACCCTGCTGACGCTGCAGTACGTCGCCGAAATACTGCGCGGAGAGAAGTGACATGGATCCCATTACCCTAGGCATCATCGTCGCCGTCGGTCTCGTCGTGCTGATGGCCATCGGCACGCCCATCGCCTTCGCCCTGGGCGGCGTCTCGCTGCTCGCCCTGCTCTACGACCGAGGGCTGCCTGAACTCACCTACTTCGGCGAAACCTTCTTCGAACGCATCGCCGAGTTCGGCTTCGTTGCCATTCCCATGTTCATCCTGATGGGCGCGGCGGTAGCATCGTCGCCGACCGGCCGCGATCTTTACCGTTCGCTGGACCTGTGGATGGGCCGCCTGCCTGCGCGGGCCTGGCGGTATCCAACATCGGCGCCTGCTCGATCTTCGCCGCCCTCTCCGGCTCCTCGCCGGCCACCTGTGCCGCCATCGGCAAGATGGGTATTCCCGAGATGCGCTCGCGCGGCTACCCCGACGGCGTCGCCGCCGGTTGCATCGCCGCCGGCGGCACCTTGGGCATCCTGATCCCGCCCTCGGTGACCATGATCATCTACGGCATCGCCAGCGAGACGTCGATCGGTCGGCTGTTCATTGCCGGCGTGGTGCCGGGCTTCATGCTGGCGGGGCTGTTCATGATCTGGACGGTGATCGCCTGCCGGATGGCAGGAGGCTACGCCAACCCGCTGGCCCAGGCCGCCAGCCAGATGAAAGAGACCGTCAAGGCCAACGTCGACACCAACATCAAGGCGCTGATCCGCGTGCTGCCCTTCCTCGCCGTGGTGGTGGGCATCCTGTTCGCGCTCTACGGCGGCGTGGCCACGCCCTCCGAAGCGGCGGGGGTGGGCGCCTTCCTGTGCCTGGCACTGGCCATCATCATCTACCGCATGTGGCAATTGGGGCCGCTCAAGCTGATCATGCGCGACTCGCTGCGCGAGAGCGTGATGATCATGCTGGTGATCGCCTGCGCCGAGGTGTTTGCCTACGCGCTCTCCTCGCTGTTCATCACCCAGACCGTGGCCGGCGCCATCGCCGACCTGGAGGTCAACCGCTGGGTGCTGATGGGCGTGATCAACCTGTTCCTGCTGGTCGCCGGCTTCTTCCTGCCGCCGGTGGCGGTGATCGTGATGACCGCGCCGATCCTGCTGCCGATCATCCTGTCCGCCAACTTCGACCCCTACTGGTTCGCGGTGATCCTGACCATCAACCTGGAGATCGGCCTGATCACCCCGCCAGTGGGTTTGAACCTGTTCATCATCAAGGGCATCGCGCCGGACATTTCGCTGCGCGACATTCTGATGGGGAGCCTGCCTTACGCGCTATGCATGGTGCTGGCCATCGTCCTGCTGTGCTTCTTCCCGGGCATTGCCTTGTGGCTACCCAACCTGATCATGGGCTGAAGAGAGTGGAATCATGAACATGACTTTCCTGCAGGAGCTGTTCAACAGCATCACCCAGCGCGATGCCCGGCTCTGGCGCCGGCAGGGCGAGCTTACCGCGCCCGACCACGCCCAGATGCTGGCGGCCTGCCGGGCGCTGCTGGAAAGCGACGGCGAGGCTTCGAGCATCAGCCTGGCCAGCCGCGCGCTATCCATGTACAACCGGCTGACGGAAGACGAACGCACCCGCTTCTTCGAGGGGCTGGCCAACGAATTCGCCGCCGACCCGGGGCGTATCGACGCGGCCTACGAGGCTTATCGCGAACGCCGCGATAACCCGAGCCTGCACGCCCTGTTCGATGCCTGCGAGCCGCGCCGACAGGAGCTGTTCCGGCGTCTCAACCTGGCCAGCAACGGCACTTACGAACTGGTGCGCATACGCGAGGGGCTGCTGGCCCGGTTGCGCGACCGGGACGCAGAAGGCAGGCAGGAGCTGGGCGCCATCGACGCCGACTTCGCCCACCTGTTCGGTTCCTGGTTCAACCGCGGCTTTCTGATGCTCAAGCGCATCGACTGGAATACCCCGGCCTCGATCCTGGAAAAGATCATTCGCTACGAAGCAGTACATGAGATCCGCGACTGGGACGACCTGCGCCGACGCCTCGACGCCCGCGACCGCCGCTGCTTCGCCTTCTTCCACCCCGCCATCGGCGACGAGCCGCTGATCTTCGTCGAGGTGGCGTTGTGCAAGGGCCTGCCCGACCGCATCCAGCCCATCCTGTCCGGCGAAAGTGCCGGCGAGCGCAGCATCGACGACCCCGAGGCCGCCGACGCCGCCGCCTTCTTCGGCATCAGCAACTGCCAGACCGGCCTGCGCGGCATCTCCTTCGGCAATTTCCTGATCAAGCAGGTAGTGCAGGAGCTCAAGCTGGAGCTGCCGCAGCTCAAGCACTTCGTCACGCTGTCGCCGGTGCCGGGCTTCGCCCACTGGCTCGCCGAGCAACGCAACGACGACGCGCTGCCCGACGAGCTGAGCCAGGTGCTGCACGAACTCGATGCCCCCGACTGGCATCTCGACCCGGCCCAGAGCGAACGCCTCAAGGCCGTGGTCAAGCCGCTTGCGGCCCGCTACCTGGTCGAGGAGAAGAACTCACGCGGCCTGCCGCTCAACCCGGTGGCACGCTTCCATCTGGGCAACGGCGCCGAGCTGCATCGCATCAACTGGCTCGGCGACACTTCGCTCAAGGGCGTGAAGCAGGCCGCCGGCCTCATGGTCAACTATCTCTACGTGCTCGACGACATCGAGCGCAATCATGAGAACTACACCGCCAACGCCACCGTGGTCTGCTCCAATGAAGTCCGCGATCTCAATCGCCGCGCCCGGAAAATGGCCAAGGGAGAGCCTGCCAAATGAGTCACAACCTCTTCGAAACCTTCGCCGCCCGCATGCGCGACCGCGGCGATGCCGATTTCATCACCACCCGCGAAGGCCGCCGCTACTCCTATCGCGACACCCTGGAGGCCAGCGCCCGCCTGGCCGGTGCCCTGGTCGAGCTGGGCGTGGCCCCCGGCGACCGGGTCGCGGTGCAGGTCGACAAGAGCCCCGAGGCGATCCTGCTCTACCTCGCCTGCCTGCGCATGGGCGGCGTCTACCTGCCGCTCAATACCGGCTATACCGCCGACGAAATCCGCTACTTCCTGACCGACGCCGAGCCGGCGCTGTTCGTGTGTCGCCCCGCCGCCCTCGAGGAGGCGCGCGAGGTGGCCAGAGAGAGCGGCTGTCCGGCGGTTGAAACGCTCGGCACCGATGCCGACGGCGGCCTGATGGCGCGCGCCGAGCGGGCCGAGCCGTACAAGGGTATCGAGCCGCGCGAAGACGACGATCTGGCGGCGATCCTCTACACCTCGGGCACCACCGGGCGCTCCAAGGGCGCCATGCTGACCCACCGCAACCTGGGCTCCAACGCCGCCACGCTGAAGGAGGCCTGGCGCTTCAGCGCCGAGGACCGCCTGATACATGCGCTGCCGATCTTTCATACCCACGGCCTGTTCGTCGGCTGCAACGTCACCCTGATGACCGGTTCGAGCATGCTGTTCCTGGCCAAGTTCGATGCCAACGTGATCTTCGAAGAGTTGCCCCGCGGCACGGTACTGATGGGCGTACCGACCTTCTACACCCGCCTGGTGGCGGACGAGCGGCTCACGCCCGAGGCTACCGCCAACATGCGCCTGTTCGTCTCCGGCTCGGCGCCGCTCACCGCCGAGACCCACCAGGCCTTCCAGGCCAGAACGGGACACGCCATTCTTGAGCGCTACGGCATGACCGAGACCAACATGAACCTCTCCAACCCCTACGACGGCGAGCGCCGTGCCGGCACCGTGGGCATGCCGCTGCCGGGGGTGGAGTATCGCATTACCGATCGCGAGACCCACGAAGTGGTGCCGCAGGGCGAAATCGGCATGCTCGAGATCCGCGGCCCCAACGTCTTCATCGGCTACTGGCGCATGCCCGAGAAGACCCGCGAGGAACTGCTCGAGGACGGCTTCTTCATCACCGGCGACCTGGCCATGACCGACGAGCAGGGCTACGTGCACATCGTCGGTCGCGACAAGGACCTGGTGATCTCCGGCGGCTACAACGTCTACCCCAAGGAGGTCGAGCAGGTCATCGACGAGCTGGAGGGCGTGGTGGAGTCGGCAGTGATCGGCCTACCGCATCCCGACTTCGGCGAGGGCGTAACCGCCGTGGTGGTGCCGGAGCCGGGCGCCGCGCTCAAGGAACAGCAGGTACTCGATCATCTAGAAGGGCGTCTGGCGAAGTACAAGCAGCCCAAGCGGGTGTTCTTTGCCGAGTCCTTGCCGCGCAACACCATGGGCAAGGTGCAGAAGAACGAGCTGCGCAAGCGCTACCAGGACACCTATCGCTGACGTAAGCCACACCAGGCGCGGCCGGCCGGAACACCAGCCGGCCGCGCCGCAGGCTGCACCCAGCGGCGCAATTATATTGAGAATGATTATCGTGAATGCTAGCCTGCTGCCATCTCAAGCGGAGTCACGGCGCCATGGCCAAGCAGAGCTATCGAGTTTTCGACATCACCCTTTCCCGCCGGACCCAGGTCAGCCCTTCGCTGGTCAGGTTCACCTTCACCGGCCCCGATGTATCGCGCATGGCCACCTACGCGCCGGATCAACGCATCAAGCTGTTCTTTACCACCGAGAGCGGCAGTCTCGATGCCCTGTTCTCCTGCATAGCAGGCGAGCCCGATGACTGGTACGCGGCCTATCGCGCCCTGCCCGACGACCTGCGCCCGCCGATGCGCACCTACACCATTCGCGAACTACGAGCAGCGCAGGGCGAGGTCGACGTCGAATTCGTGCTGCACGGCGACAAAGGCCCCGCCTCGCGCTGGGCCATGCATGCCCGGCCGGGCGAGCGTCTGGCCATGACTGCTCCGACCGCTGACGTGGAGAACGCCGGCGTGGGCTACGAATGGAAACCGCCCCGCGGCGTGAAGCGAATCCTGGTGGTGGCCGACGAAACCGCCCTGCCGGCGGCTGCCGGCATTCTGGAAGAGCTCGCCGTGCATGCCGATCGCCCGCAGGTGGAAGCCCTGATCGAAGTACCGCTGGGCGGCGATGCCCAGGCACTTCCTGCGTCGGCCAAGGTCAGCTGGCTGCCGCGCGATACCACGTCCGGCTGCGCCCATGGCGAGCGGCTGCTGCGCGCCGTGCGCGACATCGACCTGCGCGCCGAGGTCGCCCACCTGGGCGGCAAGCCCGAGGTCGTCGAAGCCCATGACGAGCCGGGCGATGAGCTGCTCTGGGAAGCCGCAACGGCCGACGACGGCGCCCCCTTCTACGCCTGGATCGCCGCCGAAAGCAAAGTGGCCCTGGGCATCCGACGCTACCTGGTCAACGAATGCGGGCTGCCCAAGCGCTATGTCAGCAGCATGGGTTACTGGCGCGAGGGCAAAGTGCTGGGCTGAGCGCCCCGCACGCCTCACGATAAAGGTAAAAACAAGACACCCGGACGCGGGCGAGCTAGCCTCATGAAACCGTAGGAACGGAAGCTAGGAGTCCTTTATGCCCAAGTGCATTACCTACTACTTCAGCCCGGTCTCGCCCTGGACCTACCTGGGCCATGCCCGTCTCGGCGAGATCGCCGCCCGCCACGGTGCCACGATCGACTACGTGCCGGTCACGGTCAGCGCGGTCTTCCCCAGGACGGGCGGGCTGCCGCTGCCCAAGCGCGCACCCGAACGCCAGGCCTATCGCCTGGCGGAGCTGCGACGCTGGCCGCGCCTACTGGGCGTGCCGCTCAACGTGGAACCGAAGTTTTTCCCTGCCGACGATCGCCCGGCGGCGCGCCTGGCGCTGACCGCCAAGGCCCGGGGCCACGACATCGCCGAGCTGACGCTGGCCATACTTCGGGCCTGCTGGGCCGAGGAGCGCGACATTGCCGACCTCGCCACGCTGGGCGAGATCGCCGACGCCTGCGGACTGGATGGCAAGGCGTTGCTGCAAGAGTCGGAAGAAGAGCCGGGCCATCAGCGCCTCGAGGATGCCTGCGAACAGGCTATTGGCGCCGGCTGCTTCGGCGTTCCCTGGTACGACGTCGAAGGGGAGCCATTCTGGGGCCAGGACCGACTCGACCTGGTGGAAAAGAAGCTGGCCGGCGAGCTGTGAGTCGAACCGTCATGCCTTCACTCAGCCCCCAGGGACTCGCCCTCGTCGACGACCTCGTCGAGCGCCACGATTTCAGTCGCGACGCCATTGCCCACATGGTATCGGCCGTGGCCGACGGTAATGGCCAGATGGCGATGTTCTCGCATCCCGAGTTCGGCGGCCCCGGCCAATGGATGCAGGGCGGCATGCTGATGCTGAGCGATCCTTTCAACCATGCCTTGAACGCTCGCGTGGATGCGCTATGCCACGAAATCGGGGATATGATAGGTGAGAAAGCGGGTGAGATGGTTGCTCCGCAGCCGGGCTGGCCCCTCGCGGAAGATAACACCGCCTGGTGGCCGGCGGAACTCGGCGCACCCAACGCGACCGGCGAACAGAACGGCTTGCGCTATGCCTACTTTGCCCAGGCTCGACGCCTCGTCGTGCAGACCGAAGAGGCCATCCAGGTCTATGACACCCTCGACCATCGCATCGGTGGGTTTGCCCAGCAGCAGGGAAGCCGGAGCCGGTTTACGCTGATCAGCCAGCACGGGCAAGTCGACCTGGCGAGCCTGCCGGTCATATCCACCGACAGGCGCCCGCCGAACTAGAAAGCGCTTTAGAGCACGAAAGGATCTAACGGCGTGCACGGCCCGAATGCGGCCTCGATGACCTCAGCAGCCTTCAGCACCAAGTCATCGCGAAAGCGGTCGGCATACAGCTGAACGGTCATCGGTGCGTTGTCGATCGGCCGGGTCGGCACCACCACAGCGGGGAAGCCGAGCAGATTGGCCGGAGTCACGAACCACTGCATGTCCAGCATCAGATCACTGCCGGCGGGCGTTGCGACATCGGCATCGTGCACGAACGGTGCCGATGGCCATACCGGCCCCAGAACGATCGGATACTCCGCAAAGAATGCCGCCCAGGCCCGGCCGAGGCGCGAACGCTCCTGATGCAGCGCGGCATGCGTCACGGTCGGATCGATCCTGGCGATAAGGGCATCCATGAGCATGGCGGCCTCGGCGCTGAGCACGGGGCGCATCGACTCGGCCGTGAGACTCAGGTCGGACATCTGGAATTGCGTCCAGAGATGGTTGATCAGCTCGATTTCCGGCGGTATCGCCTCCTCCACCTGATAACCGGCCGCCGCAAGCGCTTCGCCTGCCGCCCGTACGCTGGCGATGATGGCCGGCTCGATAACTGTGCCGGGCAGCGATGTCACCATGGCAACACGACGCGGGACTCGCGGGCCTTCCAGTGCCACCGTGACCGAGCGAGGGTCGCGCACGTGCTGCCCGTGGACCTGCCCCAGCACGAGCCTGAGATCGGCCACGCTGCGAGCGATGGGGCCATCGGTCAGCATCACCTGGGCACTCAGGTAACCGTCGCCGGCGCCACCGAAGGGAACGCGCCCCTGGGTCGGCTTCAATGCCGCGACACCGCAGCAGAACGCAGGATTTCTCAGTGACCCACCGATGTCATTGCCGATGCCGAGCGGCGACATACCGGACGCCACGGCCGAGCCTTCGCCACCACTGCTGCCCCCCGCGGTCAGCTGTGCGTTCCACGGATTGCGCGTCAGTCCCCTGAACGGGTTACTGGTGGAGACCCGCAGGCCCATTTCCGGCATGTTGGTGCGCCCTATGGGAATGGCGCCGGCGGCGCGCATCCGCTCGACCACCGGGGCATTCTGCTGTGGCAACGCATTGGCGTTTGCTGCCAGGCCGAAAGTGGTCGGGGTGCCGAGGCAATCGATATTCTCCTTTACCGTAATCGGCACCCCGTGCAGGGGCGGTAGATCGCGTTCCCCCATTTTTTTGCGACGTGCATCCGCCGCGCCCGCCGCCTCACGGGCCGACGTCTGCAGCATGACGGTGACGGCATTGAGCGCCGGATTGACCGCCTCGATCCGCGCCAGATGCGCATCGATCACCTCGCGGCTCGAGACTTCCCCGGTTCGAATGAGAGCCGCTAATGTCGTGGCCGACTGCCGCCAGAGATTCTGCGAACGGCCCGGGTCCTGGGGCGAAGAACGCTTGTTCATGATGTCACTTCCTTTGTGGCCGTGCCCCGGCAACTGAGGCGGCACGGGATGCGATCCTGCATCGTCAAGACGTGTTGGCTTAGGCGCGGCAAGTCGTCCGCAGAACCGCCGATAGTTGGCCCGCTGCTCAGCGGCGCCTCTTCCAGAGGATAGTCGCTCTAGCATTGACGGTACCTGTCTGGCGATTCGCTACGACCGCGCGAAGACAGCAGAAACGTGCAAACCGCCGCATGCCTGGGCAAGCCACGCCGGTGGCTACCTCTCATCATGAAGTCGACGAGTTCGGCATACCGACTCGATCACCCACCGGCACATGATAGGAGGCAATACCATGAAACTTCGCGTGCTCGCGCTCTTGTTAGCGCTGGCCATCATTCCGGGCGCGGCGTTCGCCGATCGTCCTTCTCCCGAGGATGGGCCCCTGATGACCCGGGCCACCGGCAGCACGACACCGTTGCTCAAACGCAGTTTCGACGAGCTGGATAGCGACCGCGACGGTCGGCTGTCACCTGCCGAGACCGCTCAGGTGTCTCTGCTCGATTCATTCTGGGAACTGGACCGCAACCGCGACGGATTTCTCAATCGTCAGGAGCATGACTATCACCCGAACTAATGGCTTGTTCCAGCCCCCCGGCAACGCGAGTGCCTGGCCACTCGCGTTGATAACTGGTGAGATTTTCCATCCCGCTCGCAGCATCGGGGAAGCGCTGGGCCTCGATGGTGGTGGCCTATACTTATGGGGTGCGTTAACCCAGGCCAAGCCCTCCGAGCGACGTTGACATCCAGCCGCACCCAGGACTTCCGACTCTATCGGAGCGATGTGATGCCCCCGCTTACGTCCAGGCTTCCCGAGGCACCGAGATCATTTCTCGAGATGCGAGAACGACTGGTTGAACTGCTTGATGACGCGGATGCAGCCTTGACCCGCGACCAACTTTCGGCACATGCCAGCCTCGCCCAGGCCCTTCTACTGCTCAGTCAGGCGTCATTGGAAACACAGCCGGAGTCAAGTCTTCATGGCGGGCTGGTCAATTGGCAGATCAAACGCGTGGTCACCTTCGTCGATGCGCACCTTGATGCGTCGATCCACGTAAAGGAACTCGCGCAGGAAGCGCGTCTGAGCCTCAGTCATTTTTCACACGCGTTCAAGCAGAGCTTCGGCGAGCCGCCGCTCGCCTACGTGACCCGACGCCGCCTGGCCCGGGCCTGCGACATGATGTTGGCCAGTGATGAACCGCTGTCCTGGATCGCGCATGAATGCGGCTTCTACGACCAGTCACACTTCACCCGGCACTTCCACCGCCGACTGGGCAACACCCCGCAGAACTGGCGGCGCCTGCACGCCCAAGGCCCGTTGGACTGAGCTGGCAGCCCCGGCCTGCTTGTCGCCGCAGCCAATGCCACGCCCCGCTATGTCGGCCTTTCCATCCCGAACAGGTCGGTCGTACGGGCATAGTCGCTGCCCGCCATGCGCCCGATGGGCTTGAGCGCCTCGACGCTCACGTGACGCCCGTTCCAGATGGCATCGTCGATGTGGATCGAGATCACCTCGGCCAGCACCAGGCAGCCCGCCATGGGCTGATCACCGAAGCGCAAGATCTCACGCAGCCGGCAGCCGAAGGCCACCGGGGCAGCCGCCACCCGCGGCACCGACAGCCCCGGCATGGCCAGCTTCTCCAGCCCCGCCAGGGCGAATTCGTCCTCCCCCGCCGGCAGGCTGGCGCTGGTGGCGTTCAGCGCTTCCACCAGCGCTTCGCCGCTGATGTGCACCACGCACTCCGGCACCTGCTCCAGGTTGCGGATGGTGTCCTTGGGCTGGCCTTCGCCGTTGAGCAGCGGCGAGAAGCCCAGCACCGGCGGCGCCACGCTGACCACGTTGAAAAAGGAGAACGGCGCCAGGTTGGTGTTGCCGTCGAGATCCTGGGTCGAGACCCAGGCGATGGGCCGCGGGCAGATCGCCCCACAGAACAGGCGATAGATGGCCCCGCTGCTCAGCGGTGCCTCTTCCAGCAGATAGTCGCTCATGGGCAGCCCTTGTTGCATTCGGTGACGGCCTTCCATCCTACACCCGTCGCGGAACCGCTCAATGCGTCAGCGCCAGCCCCGCCGCAATGACAGCAGACGCTTGATGAAGGGGAAGGCAACGCCGGTACCGAGTGGAACGTTCTCGTTATGTGCTGGTAGATGCGATAGGACGCCTCCCCCTGATCGCGAAAGACCCGGTCGGATTCGGCCAGATCGAACAGGGCGCTGGATGCCACCCCGATTACCAGGCGTTCGCTGAGATCGTAGGCCATGGTCTTCCTTGAGGGAGAAGTGCAACGCACGCTCTCCAGACCATGCCTCAGAGCTTTCGGCCAGACAAGCGCAAGCCGCCTGGCTCAGCGCGACCCAGCCCTCGGCTCAGTCCATCCGATGCTCGAAAACCTCCAGTACATGGGTAACCCTCTGCGCCTTGCCATCCCACACATAGCGGAAATGCGGACCCTGCACGGGGATGCTCAGCGCCGGCGGTCGGAATACCGCTGCGCACTCGTGCCCCGGCTGCCTGACGCTGTGGTAGAGAATGCCCCACGCCCCTTCCGCTCTCAGGCGCGAAGCGAACGCCTGCCCCTGGGGATAAGTGCCCGGGTCCGGGTCGTGCAGCTCGGGATACCCTTCACGCACGTCATGCAGCGCCTGGGTGATCGTGTTGATGTAGGTGCTCATGGTGATCTCGACGCTGCCCTCACGGGTTGCCGCCAGAAACTCGGCCATGTGAAAGCAGGTTTCGGCGATGGCCGCATCCAGCGTACTTGCGCAGTAGTAGACTCCGTAGCTGCCGTCGGTGAATCGCGATGGCCGGCCGATATGGGTAAAGGACGCCATGATGGGAGAGGAGCCGGGCCCCGCAACCCGATCATGGGGCGGCACACGGTTCAACTGCCCGGCCTCCTCGAGCAATCTGTCGTTGGTCATCGCCTCTATCGCGAAGGCCAATTCCAGGTCTTCGGCATCCAGAGTGTCCTCGAACACGGCGATGGGCGGGTAGGCGCTGTTGATGATGCGATAAGCATTGCGCCACGCCGGCAGGTAGGTCGCCGGCCCGCTCACCCCCGAACGCCATCCAGATAGCGACGGGTGTCAGCCAGGTCGACGACGCGCCCGTGCAGCATGTACTCGAGTGCCGACTGGCCATTGAATGGCGCTGCGGTATTCGCCTTGTGCACCCACTCGTAGGCCTTGTCGGGGCTGCTGCTGAAGAGGATACGCAGCGCCTTGTGAATCCCCATGAGGTAGGAGATTCGCTCCAGGGTGTCGTGGGGCAGCCGCACCTGGGGAAGCTTCTTGTACTTGTGGTAGGTGGTATTACCGATGCCGCCCAGCAGTATGCGCTGTTGGGCCGGTGAACAACCCCACAGCTGCATGATGTTGAAGAAGAACTTCAATGCGACGCGACCGGCTTCGGGGCTGGCCGTATCGGGGCGCTCGGGCAGCTGTTCTGCGTTCATGGAATTGCTCCTGCAATACAACGATTCACATGTGGATTATAGATAACTTTTAATTCTTATACGGATCTGGTCTCATCGACGCGTTTATCCGCCTTATGTTTTACGGCACCATGAGGGCTCGCCAGATTTCCTGAGCAAGGACCCGCCATGCCGTTCGCCTCCCCCCAGGAGAATACCCTCACCCCCGGCTTCATGGTCGTTCACGGCAACCGCCTGGAGGATCTGCGCGGCGTGGCGGTGGAGTGGATGAAGCGCCACCCGCTCGCGCCGCTGGAGAACGAGACGATCCTGGTGCAGAGCAACGGCATCGGCCAGTGGATGAAGCTGGCGCTGGCCGCCGACGAGGCCGATAGTGGCAGCGGCATCGCCGCCGCGCTCGACGTCACCCTGCCGGCGCGCTTCCTGTGGCAGGCCTACCGCGCCGTGCTCAACCACGTGGAAGGCGACCTCAACGCGGTGCCGGCGACCTCGCCCTTCGACAAGTCGCACCTGATCTGGCGGCTGCTGCGCCTGTTGCCGGAATTGATGCCGCGCGACGAATTCGCCCCGCTGCGCCGCTTCCTCGAAGGCGACAGCGACTTGCGCAAACACCACCAGCTTGCCGAGCGGCTGGCCGACCTGCTCGACCAATACCAGGTGTACCGCGCCGACTGGCTCGAGGCCTGGGCCCGCGGCGAGGACGTGCTGGTCTCCGCTCGCGGCCAGGCCCAGGCGCTTCCCCACACCCAGCGCTGGCAGCCCGCCCTGTGGCGCGCACTGATCGAGGACGTAGGCGACGACGGCGTAGCCTCCAGCCGCGCCATGGTGCACCGGCGTTTTCTCGAGGCCTCACGCTCGCTCGATTGCGACAACCGCCCCGCCGGCCTGCCGCGGCGGGTGATGGTGTTCGGCATCTCCTCGCTGCCTCAGCAGGCGCTGGAAGCGCTGGCCGCCGTGGCCCGCTGCAGCCAGGTGGTGCTGTGCGTGCACAACCCCTGCCAGCACTACTGGGCCGACATCATCGAGCACAAGGACCTGCTCCGCGCCGCGCGCTACCGCCAACAGCGCAAGCAGGGCATGCCCGCCCGGCTCGACGTGCTCGGCGATGGAGATGGCGAAGAGAGTCTTCACCTGTACGCCCAGCCGCTGCTGGCCGCCTGGGGCAAGCAGGGCCGCGACTACCTGCGCCTGCTCGACGAGCACGACGACGCCCAGCAGTACGAGCGCCTGTTCACTGCCGATTCGCTGCGCATCGACCTGTTCGAGCCCTTCGTTCGCGAAGGGGAAGGCTGCCTGCTACAGCAATTGCAGGACGACATCCGTGAGCTGCGTCCGCTGCACGAGACCCGCGAGACCTGGCCGGCGGTGGACTCGAGCCGCGACGACTCCATCGTCTTCCATGCCGCCCACAGCCCCCAGCGCGAAGTGGAGATACTGCACGACCAGCTGCTCGCCGCCTACAGCGCCGACCCGAATCTCAAGCCGCGCGACATCATCGTGATGGTGCCGGACATCGACCACTACGCCCCGCACGTGCAAGCGGTTTTCGGCCAGTTGGAACGCGACGACCCGCGCTACATCCCCTTCACGCTCTCCGACCAGGGCAGCCGCCACCGCCTGCCGCTGCTGATCGCGCTGGAGAAGCTGCTGCGCCTGCCGGAGCTGCGCCTCTCGGTGAGCGACCTGCTCGACCTGCTCGACGTCCCCGCCCTGCGCGCACGCTTCGGCATCCAGGAAGACGACGTACCCACCCTGCGCCGCTGGATCGAGGGCGCCGGCATCCGCTGGGGACTCAACGCCGGCCAGCGCGGCAGCCTCGACCTGCCCGCCGGCATGGAGCAGAACACCTGGGCCTTCGGCCTGCGCCGGCTGCTGCTGGGCTACGCCGTGGGCGAGGCCACCAGCGGCCCGTGGCAGGGCATCGAACCCTTCGACGACATCGGCGGGCTGGAGGCGGCGCTGGCTGGCCCCCTGGCCGCGCTGCTGGAAACGTTGGAAACACAGTGGCGCAGCCTGCGCGAACCTTCCGACGTGAGCGGCTGGGTGCAGCGCCTGCGCGACCTGCTTGAAGCGAGCTTTCTCACCGACGCCCCCGAAGACAGCCTGATGCTGGCCCAGCTCGAACAGAAGCTGCAGGAGTGGCAGGAGAGCGCCGAGGAGGCCGGACTGACCCGCGAGCTTCCGCTGTCCGTGGTACGCGAGCACTGGCTGGGGCAGATCGACGAGCCGAGCCTGTCGCAGCGCTTCATGGCCGGCGCGGTGAACTTCGCCACGCTGATGCCGATGCGCGCCATCCCCTTCAAGCGCGTCTGCCTGCTGGGCATGAACGACGGCGACTACCCGCGCAGCCAGCCGCCGATGGATTTCGACCTGATGAACGGCGACTACCGCCCCGGCGACCGCTCGCGCCGCGAGGACGACCGCTACCTGTTCCTCGAAGCGCTGCTCTCCGCCCGCGAGCAGCTCTACGTCAGTTGGGTGGGACGCAGCATCGTCGACAACAGCGAGAAACCGCCCTCGGTGCTGGTCGGCCAGCTGCGCGACCACCTCCAGGCCGGCTGGCACATCGCAGACAATGAAGAACGCGACGGCAGCGGCCTGCTCGACGCTCTTACCACCGAGCACCCGCTGCAGCCGTTCAGTCGCACCTACTTCCCCACCGAAGCGCAGCAAACCGAGCGCGACGTGGCGGCCCGGCGACTGTTCACCTACGCCCACGAATGGCGCGCTGTGCATGGTGAAGTGGCTGCGGAGGAGGCGCCCCTTGAACTGGGTGAATTCAAACAAGAGAGCCCGCTGACGCTTATCCAGCTCGGCAATTTTCTGCGCGACCCGGCCCGCGCCTTCTTCACCACCCGCCTCAAGATCTTTCTTGAGCGCGAAGACATCGTCAGCCTCGACAACGAACCCTTCGACCTTGACGGCCTCGCCAACTGGCAGCTGCAGGATCTGCTGATTCGCGAGCAGCGCCGCGCCGTAGACGAAGGCCGCGAGCGCATGCCCGCCATGCTCGACACCCTCGACCGCCTGCAGGGCCAAGGCGTACTGGCCATGGGCGCCTTCGGTGAGCGCATGCGCGAACAGCTCACAGAACCGATGGAAGCGCTGTTCGAAGCCTACGAGGAAGCCCTGGAAACGTGGCCCCATGCCATCGACGAGCCCGAGCCGGTGCAGCTCAGCATGCCCGGGGCTCCACCTATTGAGGATTGGCTCGATGAGCTGCGCGTGAGCGAATCAGGCGAGCGCTGCCGCCTGGTGCTCACCAGCAGCAGCTTGGTCAAGAAAGGCAAGTACCGCTGGTCGCACATCCTGCGCCACTGGGTCGCGCACCTGGCCGGGCACCTGAACGACAAGCCCATGACCACACTGCTGATCTCCAAGGCCGGCCACGTCACCCTGCCGCCGCTCGACCCGGAAGCCGCCCGTGGGCACCTGCGAGAGATCCTCAAGACCTGGCAGGCCGGCATGCAGGTGCCGCTACCGCTCGCCTGTGACACCGCCTTCGTCTGGCTGAGCAAGCTGGGAACGCCTGACACCGAGCGCGACAGCGACGCCTGGCGCGCCGCCGCCAGCACCTACTACGGCGACGACTTCAACGCCGGCGAGGCGGGTCGCAACGCCTACCTCGCCCACCGCTGGCCGAGTTTCACCGCCCTGTATGAAGCCCGCCAGGACAAGCTCGGCTTTGCCGAACTCACCGAACGCCTGCTCGCCCCGGTGCACCTGGCCGTCAAAGGCGACAAGAAAGAAGAAGGGAAGGGCAAAGAAGGAAGAGGGAAGACAACGGGGAGCCAGGCATGAGCGACGTCTCTCAACTGAATCCGCTCGATTTTCCTCTGCACGGCAGTCGCCTGATCGAGGCGAGTGCGGGAACGGGCAAGACCTTCACCATCGCCCTGCTCTACGTGCGCCTGGTTCTCGGCGCCCGCTCGGAGGCCGACGACGCCGCATTCGAGCGCCCGCTCACGCCGCCCGAGATCCTTGTCGTTACCTTCACCAATGCCGCTACCCAGGAGCTGCGCGAGAGGATTCGCGCGAGGCTGGTGGAAGCTGCAGATGTCTTCCTAAAAGAAGCGGCTCCCAAGGCTGACGCCGGATCAGCCCCGACACAACAAGATCCGCTGCTACTAGCACTGCGTGATCAATACGATCCCGCCACTTGGCCCGCCTGCGCCCGGCGCCTGCAGCTCGCCGCCGAATGGATGGACGAGGCCGCCGTCTCCACCATCCACAGCTGGTGCTACCGCATGCTGCGCGAGCACGCCTTCGACAGCGGCAGCCTGTTCTCGCTCGACCTGGAAAACGACCAGACCGAGCTGGAACTCGACGTGGTGCGCGACTACTGGCGCAGCTTCTACTACCCGCTGAACCTCGACGAGTTGGCCACCGTGGTGCGCCACTGGAGCACGCCCGAACAGCTGCACACTGCCGTGCGCGGGCTGATGCCCGAAGCGGAAGCGCTGAACAAGGGCGCCCCGCCCCCCGCCGAAACGGTCGCCAACGCCCAGCATGAAACCGTCGAGCGCCTGGCCCAGCTCAAGGCCCCCTGGCCCGCATGGTTGGACGAGTGCGAGGCGCTGTTCGAGGAAGCCGCCCAGCAGAAGGCCTTCAAGGGCCAGAGCTTCAACGCCAAGAGCCGTGCCAACTGGCTCGGCGCGCTGCGCGAATGGTGCCAAGGCGAGGCCACCTGGCCAGGCCTGACCGATGCCGCCTGGAAGCGCCTCACGCCCCAGGGCATGGCCGATATCTGGCTCAAGGGCGAGCCGCCGAACCACCCGGCGCTGGCCGCACTGGAAGCACTGCAGGACGAACTTCGCGCCCTGCCCGACCCCTACGCCGACTTGCTTACTCATGCCGTGCACTGGTGCCGCGCGCGGCTCGACCGCGAGCAGGAACGCCGTGCCGAAATGGGCCCCAACGAGCTGCTCACGCACCTCGACCGTGCGCTCACCGGCCCCAACTGCGAGGCGCTGGGCGCACAGATCCGCCGCCAGTTCCCGGTCGCCCTGGTTGATGAATTCCAGGACACCGACCCGGTGCAGTACCGCATCTTCGACTGCGTATACCGCATCCGCGAAAACCGCCGCGAGTGTGGAGTCTTCCTGATCGGCGACCCCAAGCAGGCGATCTATGCCTTCCGCGGCGCCGACATCTACACCTACCTGCGCGCCCGCCGCGACACCCAAGGCCGCCACGTCACCCTGGGCACCAACTTCCGCTCCAGCAGCGAGATGGTCGAATCGGTGAACCGCTGCTTCGCATTCGCCGAGGCGCACCCGCCCGGTGCGTTTTTGTTCAACTCGCCCCAGGGAAACCCCGTACCGTTTCTGCCCGTCGGCGCGAAAGGGCGCAAGGACTCACTCACCCGCCAGGGCACCCCGTTGCCGGCCATGACCCTGTGGCAGCTCGATAGCGACGAGCCGCTCTCCAAGACCGCCTATCACGGCGTGATGGCCGAGCGCTGCGCCTCCTATATGGTCGAACTGCTCAACGAGGGGCAAGCGGAGCGAACTGGCTTCCAGGGTGAAAGCACCTTCAAGCCACTCAAGCCCTCCGATATGGCGGTGCTGGTCAACGGCCTGGGCGAGGCGCGGGCGATTCGCCAGGCGCTGGCCCGGCGCGGGGTGAAGAGCGTCTACCTCTCCGACAAGGACAAGGTGTTCGCCTCGCCGGTCGCTGCCCAGCTCGACGCCTGGCTGCGTGCCTGTGCCGAACCCGAGGATGACAGATTGCTGCGCACCGCCCTGGCCTCCCCGGTGCTGGGGCTCGATATCGCCACCTTGGATCGGTTGAACGAGGATGAGCTGGCCTGGGAAAGCCGCGTACTGCAGTTCCGCGACTACCATCGCCTATGGCAGCGCCAGGGCGTGCTGCCGCTGGTGCGCAAGATCATCCACGACTTCGACGTGGCCACGCGGCTGCTTTCGAGCGGGCCCGTCAGCGAGGGTGAGCGCTTCCTAACGGATCTCCTTCACTTAGGCGAACTGTTGCAGCACGCCAGCCAGGAGCTCGACGGCGAGCACGCACTGATCCGCTTTCTCGCCGAATCCATCGCCCACCCCGAAGGCCAGGGCGACACCCACAAGCTGCGCCTGGAGAGCGATGCCGACCTGGTGCAGGTCATCACCATTCACAAGTCCAAGGGGCTGGAGTACCCGCTGGTGTTCCTGCCCTTCATCTGTAGCCACCGCCCGACGAAGAAGGACGACTCGCCGCTGCGCTGGCACGACGCCGAAGGCCGGCTGCGCATCAGCCTGGAGGCCGACGAGGAGACCCTGGCCACCGTCGACCGCGAACGCCTGGGCGAGGACCTGCGTAAGCTCTACGTAGCCCTGACCCGTGCGCGCCACGCTACCTGGCTCGGCATGGCGCCGCTCAAGGGCGGCGAAGGCAGCGCCATCGGCCAATTGCTGGCCAACGGCGAGCCGTTGAGCCCGACAGGTTTCGCCAGTGCGCTCACCCAGCTCAAGAGCGACTGCGCCGCCATCGAGATCGCCCCGGCGCCATCGGCCCACGCCCAGATCGTCACCCAGACAGAACGAGAGACCAGCCTCGGCGAAGCACGCACACCCATGCGCCCCGCCCGCGAGCAATGGTGGATCGCCAGCTATTCAGCGCTGCGCCTCTCGGGAGAAATGGTAAGCGCCCCAGTAAGGGCTGACTTACCGCCGAGCCCGCATGAAAGCGAAGCGCAGCGAAACGGCAACCTGCCCGAGCCGGCCACCGCCATGGAAGCCACGGCGTTGGAAGTGATCGAAGAGCCGCACGACAGCGGCCAGAGCGAACCGCTGCCCTCTCTGCACAGGTTTCCCCGCGGGCCCGAGCCCGGTACGTTTCTACATGGCATTCTCGAGTGGGCCGGCGAGCACGGCTTTGCCCGCGTTGCCCGCGACCCCGCCCTGCGCGAGGAGACCCTGGCCCGGCGCTGCCAGGTGCGCGGCTGGCAGCCGTGGCTGAATACCCTGCACGCCTGGTTCGGCACCCTGCTCGCCGCCCCGCTGCCGCTGCCCAATGGCGCGGGCAGCCTTACGCTCGAAACGCTGACGAGCTACCAGGTGGAGATGGAGTTCTGGTTCGCCTCGCGCCAGGTCGACACCCGCCGGCTGGACGCCCTCGTAAGTGCTTACACACTCCCCAGCCCGGATGGCAGCTCAGGCGCCAGCCTGCCGCGCCCCGCGCTGGATGCCGACACCCTCAACGGCATGCTCAAGGGCTTCATCGATCTGGTGTTCGAGCACGAAGGGCGCTACTACGTGGCCGACTGGAAATCGAACCACCTGGGGCCGGACGACAGCGCCTACAGCCCCGAGGCGATGCGCCAGGCGGTGGCCGAGAAACGCTACGACCTGCAGTACGCGCTCTACCTGCTAGCCCTGCACCGGCTGCTCAAGGCGCGCCTGCCGGAGTACGACTACGACCGCCACATCGGTGGCTCGCTTACCGTCTTCCTGCGTGGCGCCAATGCCGAGAGCCGCGGCGTGCACGCCGAGCGCCCCCCGCGCCAATTGATCGAAGCGATGGACGCGCTGTTCCAGGGCGACGCCCGAGCGGCGAGCGCCGCCACCCAGGCAACGGAGGCGCCGGCATGAGCAAGCGCAGCAAGCACCACGACGACGCCACCCCCGACCTGTTCGCCGATCTCGGTGAGGAATCAGCAGGCGACGCACCCGACAAGAGCGAACCTGCCAAGCCGGAACTGCCCCAAGCCGCGCAGGGCAACGTAAAAACCGCGCTTCACGACACCCAAGCGCTGTTCGCCCTGCTCGACCGCTGGGTGGAGCGCAGCTGGCTGCGCGCGCTGGACCGCGCGCTGGCCAGCTTCTTCCAGCGCGAGGTGAGCGACGCCCCTCCCCTGCTGCTGCTCGCCGCCGCCCTTGCCAGCCATCAGCTGGGCCGCGGCCATGTTTGCCTCGACCTCGCCCAGACCTTGGCCGCTCCCGACTTGGCGCTCTCGCTACCGCCGGAAGGCGACGACCTGAGCGACCCGCCACCGCTGCCCAGCGACCTGCTGGCAGGGCTGGAACTCGCCACCTGGCGCGACGCCCTGAACCACCCCGCCCTGGTGGCCGACGGTAGTGGTCCAGGCAACACTCCGCTGGTGCGCAGCGAACACGACGGCAACGTGCGGCTCTACCTACGTCGCTACTGGCAGTACGAGCAGGACATTCGCGGGCTGATCGGTTCCCGGCTCGAGGCTCCCGCTCAGGCAGAAGCCGACACCGCCACCCTGCCCCGGGCGCTGGCCGCACTGTTTCCCCAAAGCCATGCGCTCGACTGGCAGCAGGCCGCCTGTGCACTGGCCAGCCGCTCTCGCTTCGCGGTGATCACCGGCGGCCCAGGTACCGGCAAGACCACTACCGTGGTCAAGCTGCTCGCCCTGATCCAGGCGCTGGCCCTGGGCGAAACCACACAACCCGGCTCAGGTGCCCCGCGCCCGCTGCGCATCCGCCTGGCCGCCCCCACCGGCAAGGCCGCCGCACGGCTCAACGAATCCATCGCCAAGCAGGTGAATGCGCTCAAGCTAGAGGGCCTGGTCGATGCGACAGGTCTTACCGCTCAGCTTGAGCGCGTAGCGAGCGAAGACGAGACAAGGCGGAGCCCGACGAAAACGCGGAGTTTACGGGACGTAAATGAGCAGTTTGAGGAGGACTCCAACGCCGTATCGTCGAGCGCAGTAGCGCTGCTCCAAAACAGCATTCCCACCGAAGTCACCACGCTGCACCGCCTGCTGGGCTCGCGACCGGACACTCGCCACTTTCGCCACCACGCCGGCAACCCGCTGGCGCTGGACGCCCTGGTGATCGACGAAGCCTCGATGGTGGATATCGAGATGATGGCCGCCGTGCTCACCGCCCTGCCGCCCAGGGCGCGGCTGATCCTGCTCGGCGACAAGGACCAGCTCGCCTCGGTGGAAGCCGGCGCCGTACTCGGCGACCTGTGCCAGCGCGCCGAAGGCGGCCACTACACCCCGGCCACCTGCGACTGGCTGGAACGCGTGATCGGCATGCCGATACCCGAACGATACTGCGACGAAGCAGGGCAGCCGCTGGACCAGGCCATCGCCATGCTGCGGGTAAGCCACCGCTTCGATGCGAAAAGCGGCATCGGCCAGCTCGCCGAGGCGGTCAATCGCCCACTTGGTTCCGATCATGGTCAGAAGGAAAAGAAACGCGCCGTACGCCAGATCTTCCAGAAGGATTACGCCGATATCGCCCGCCTCGCCCTGGCGGACGCCGACGATCCGGCGCTGGACCGCCTGGTGGTAAACGGCAACCCGGCCGGTTTCGCCAACAGCGGTGAAGGCCGACACGACCGCCGCGGCGAACCCATCGCCCCGCCGGTCGGCTACAGCCACTACCTGGAAGTGATGAAATCAGCGCGCCCCGCGCAGCCCTACTTCGGCGAAGGCGAAGCCCGCCAGCCCTATGACGACTGGGCGCGCCAGGTGCTCGCCGCCCACGGCCACTTCCAGTTGCTGTGCGCCCTCCGGAAAGGCCCCTGGGGCATACAAGGACTGAACCCGCGCATCGGCCGCGCGCTGCGCCGCGCCGACTGGCTCAAGGCCAGCGACCTGGAGCTGGAACAGGGCTGGTTCGAAGGCCGCCCGGTGCTCGTCACCCGCAACGACTACGGCCTGGGGCTGATGAACGGCGATATCGGCATCACCCTCGCCGTACCCGAAGCCCGCAGCGTCATTGATTCGCCCGGCAGCACCCTGCTACGCGTCGCCTTCCCGGCCAGCGACGGCAGCGGTAACATCAAGTGGGTGCTGCCCAGCCGCCTGCAGGCGGTGGAGACCGTGTTCGCCATGACGGTACACAAATCCCAGGGCTCTGAATTCACTCACACCGCCCTGCTGCTCCCCGACGCCCCCAACCCCATCCTCACCCGCGAGCTGGTCTACACCGGCATCACCCGCGCACGGGACTGGCTCACGCTGGTGGAGACGGGGCGCGGCATGCTGGATGAAGCGGTGACGAGGGAGGTGGTCAGGGTGAGTGGGTTGGGGAGGTTGTAATAAAGCCCAAGGGGTGTCCTGAAAATCGACATGTATAGTTATCAAAGCAAGGGAGTTGCCAATGAAGCACTACCGAAAAATCAAACATGTGAAACGCCACGGCCTTTCCCTGATGGCTCGGCTCGGCCGCTACGAGTTGGCAGTGCTGCTGTGCGTCTCGGTACTTTCCGGCGGGGTCTGGGGGTTCATCGAGCTGGCCGATGCCGTCACCGAGGGAGAGACCCAGAGCATCGACGAGACCCTGTTGCTCTCCCTGCGCAACGCTGCCGATCACACTGATCCGCTCGGCCCAGGCTGGGTCGAGGAAATGGGGCGGGACTTTACCGCGCTCGGTGGGGTCGGCGTGCTTGTCGTGATCACCCTTGGCGCCCTGGGCTACCTGCTACTCGCCCGGAATTATCGCGCGGCGCTCTTTGCCTCGGTTGCGGTGCCCGGCGGCATGCTGCTCAGTACGCTGATGAAGATGGGCTTCGATCGTCCTCGGCCCGACCTCGTGCCGCATGAAGCCATGGTCTACACCGCAAGCTTCCCCAGCGGCCACTCGATGATGTCTGCCGTGACCTACCTCACCCTGGCCGCCCTGCTCATCCGTGTACAGCCAGCGCTGAGGCTGAAGGCTTACCTGCTGATACTGGCGATACTGCTCACCCTGCTGGTGGGTATGAGCCGTGTCTACCTCGGCGTGCATTGGCCGACGGATGTACTTGCCGGCTGGACCGCCGGAGCGGCCTGGGCCGCGCTGTGCTGGCTGGTGATGCGCTGGTTGCAGCGGCGCGGGCAGGTAGAGACAGAGCAGAGCAGCTCGGGCACCGACGCCGAGTAGGTGCCCAAGCGTTGGGAGCCGGAGCATCAAGACAGTGCTGCGGCTGCCAGCGCCTTAACCCCATCATCACCCGGGAACTGGTCTACACCGGCATCACCGGGGTAAGGAACTGGCTGACACTGGTGGAGACGGGCCGTGGGAGTCTGGATGAGGCGGTGACGAGAGAGGTGGTAAGTGTGAGTGGGCTGGGTTGAATGTAAAGGAGCCGATATCCCCATGCTGGTAATTTCGGCTTTCGGCCAAGAGAGTTTATTTAGGATATGCTGATTTAACGTCTGGGTTCAACCGCTGGTTTGGAGCGGCAATAAAAACTGGTCGACTGCAGCCCCTGGTTAGCTTCAATTGCAAAGACTCTCTGACCTCTCGATCTTACTAACGTCCGTAGCTGACCCCGCAACTGGAATTATAAGAAATCCAGTGCCCGCAAAGGCAACCGATTGGCTCACTCGGCCTTGACCATAATCATCAAGGCCTAAAACCGTTTGACCTGTCCCAAAACCGATGAAAACATTTCCGGGCTCACCTGCCCCGGATGCTATGTATTCTCGGTCCAGCTCAATGCGGCCGTTTTTGAAATTAAAGTCTTTTCCGGCTTCGAACGAGGATTTTTTGACAGCCACTCCATTAGATATCGCAGAAACCACTAATACATTACTGCCTTCCTGCTCGATGAAAATTGCCTCAGGCTTGCTTTTTATCTCAAACCTTTTCGGCCATATTATATCGCTCAGGCAGGCCGATGCTGAGCCATCCGAAGGGTCGCTACAGTTTTTATAGCAACCTTCAAAAGCCTTTAGGTCGGCCAGCTCAGCGAAACCTAAGTCATTATCAGGACCTGTCGTGGACGCACAGCCAGTAAAAAATAGCATTGGCAGAAAAAGCATAATTCGGTTCATGCTTAGTGATCCTATCCACAAATGAAAGACAACTAACTGACGGGTCCCTGATGATCAATCACACGGGATCCGACGCATATGGGCCATCCCTGTGCGCATGGACGTGTCGTTATGTGTTCTTGTGTTTCAGCCTAGCACTGGAGCATGGCTTTTCCCATGCGCTGAATCAACGAAGTCCAGCCAGAGCTGTTCGCTACGGAAACAGAAACCGTACCTCTTCCACCCTCGCCCGGAAGAACGGAAAGTACGCCTCCGTGCCGAAGTGATTGCCGCCGTCGACTCTGGTGGGCAGGGTGAAACCATCGAAGTTACGGAAGTCGTCGAGATAGCCGCCGAAGGGCTGAAGCCGCCACTCCTTCTCGGGTTTGGCGTTGCTCCAGCGCTGGAACTGTACCCAAATCGGGCGGCCGTCTTCGGCCACGGCGATCTCTATCGCTTGCTCCAGGGTGCCGTGGGTGATGACCGCTCGTGCCAGGTTTGGCTCGTCGGTCTCTTCCCAGCGCACGCCATGTTGCGGTAGCAGGCCGGCGGGTGTCCAGAAGGCGGCCTCCCCTGCCACACGGCCGAACGACGAGCGTAGGTGGTTGTCGTCGCTTCCTGCCCGGGCGACGGGTAGCGTGCCGTTGAGCCAGAAGCGCGTCCAGGAACGGCCGTTGGCCATGCCGTCCGAACCGCTGAGTTGCATGAATCCCGAACCGGCCCGAATCCGCCAGATGAAGCCGTGGGGCGGGGCGAGTATCTGGTGGGCGCGCATGGGGCGATAGCCCGGCGCTTGCTTGTCGCCCAGGCCGAGCTCGCCGGTCATATGGATCTCGCTGACCACATGCAGCGGTGTGCCCGGGGCGATGGTATAGAGGAAGTAGCGACGGGCGGCGTCGGGCAGGCCTTCGACCATGGCGGGATCGAACGTTTCGACGGTGGCGGGCGCCTGGGATTGCAGCCAGGCCCAGGCCGTGTCCATCGCGCGATTATCGGCCAGGCGCCAGGCCTGCATGGCCAGTACGCCTGTGAGTACCAGCGCCAGCAGCAGGCCAGCGGCCACTCCGAAGTAGGCCATTCGGTTTCTCCTGCGTTTCACCTGGCGCTCTTCCTCTCGTCGGTGCGGCGAGCAAACTCAGCGTACCGGGTGAAACGCGAGAGGCAGCTTTATAGACCAAAGGTTTCCTTTACCTTCGCTTCGAACGCCTTGTCATCCATCTCCCTGCGCAGTGGCACGAACAGTTCCGCCTCCTGGCCGACCTTGACGGCGATTTCGCTGTCCTCATTCTCGATGATGCTCTTCACCGCCAGTGCGATGGGCTGTGGATCCGGGCCTTCATTGATGGCTTTGGCCACGATCGGCACGAAATGGGCCACCAGCTCCTTGTAGGGAGAGTCGTCACCGGTCGTTTGGCTGTTGGCGACAAGCCCTTTTTTGACGAAATTGGTGCCAAAAAGGCCGGCAAGAACGGAGTGAACCCGTATTCCGAAAGGCGCCACCTCGAATCTCAAGGAATCGGTGATCCCTTCCACCGCGTATTTGCTGGCATTGTAATGCGAGAGCAGAGGCAGCCCCATCCTGCCCAGGAAGGAAGAGATATTGACGATAACGCCGCTACCCGCCTTGCGCATATGGGGAAGAACTTCTCTGGTCATCTTGATGAGACCAAAAACATTCACATCGAATTGCTTGAAGATTTCTTCATCGGTGCCTTCTTCAAGGGTGGCAAGAAGACCGAAGCCTGCATTATTGACCAGCACATCGATCTTTCCTTCCTTCTCGATGACGTGCTGAACGGCGTTTTGTATCGACGCGGTATCCTGCACATCGAGAGACACGGTGTTCAGCTCGAGACCGCGCTTGCCCGCCTCCTCCATCAGTTCGTGGCTGTCACTCCTGACGCCGGCGTACACGGTGTAACCCTGTTCGGCGAGTAGCAGCGCCGTTGCCTTGCCCATGCCAGATGCCGCGCCAGTGATCAAAACGGTCTTGTTCACAATGCAATCCTTTTCTGAGTTGTCAGGCAGTGCCCGAGACATTCCCTTGCAGTATGGAGAAACAGGATTGAAAGAGAATTGCCGGCACGCAGGGATCGGTGGTTACCGGGATAATTGTGCTTCTTCCTTGATCTTGGTCAGCGCCACGCCTTTGGCATGGCGCTGGTCATTCAACGGGGGAACTCGGGAAACTTGAGCAGCTCATCGGCAAGCTCGAACCACTCGGCCTTGGAAGAGACCCAGGCGTGGTAGCGCTTGTTGGGCGTTATCGGCGTATCGAGGGTGCCCAGCCGCAGCCGCTTGGCTTCGGGCAGGTCGTTGCGGGCGCTGTAGATCGGGCTGCCGCACTCGGCGCAGAACACCCGCACCTTGTTAGGCGTGGCGCGGTACTCCTTGAGGTATTCCGCGCCCTGGGTGATGCAAAAGTCGGCCGAACGGATGGGCGACACGGCGGCAAAGGCGGAGCCTTGGGCCTTCCGGCACTGTTGGCAGTGGCACATGGAGACTTCATCGATCTCGCCGCGGTACTCGTACTTCACTTTCCCGCACAGGCAGCTTCCCTGGTGCATCGGCGTCTCTTCCCGGTGGCTTTCGCTTACGATAGCCCTTCCGGTATCCGATGGCTGTAACCAGCGTCAAACGCGAGCAGGAGATGGTAGGGTTCGAGGGAACCCTACCCAATGGCTCCGCGACCATGCCCCACGTCGACATCACCGTGATCTACGATGCCATCTGCCCGTGGCGCTACATCGGCAAACGCCACCTCGACCTCGCCCTGGCCGAAGTGCCCGAGGAGATCAGCGTATCGGTGGCCTGGCACCCCTTCGAGCTCAACCCCGACATGCCCGCCGGAGGCCTGTCGCGGCGTGACTACCGCACCGCCAAGTTCGGATCATGGGAGCGCTCCCAGGCTCTCGACGCCCAGGTGGAGGCTGCCGCCGCCCAGGCCGGTCTCGAGATTCACCACGAACGCATGCAGCGAACGCCCAATATCTTCGACGCCCACCGGCTGATCTGGCTCGCTGGGGAGTATGGCGTTCAGTCGGCGGTGGTCGCAGCACTCTTCCGGCGCTACTTCGTCGAGGGTGAGGACATCGGTGACAGAACGGTACTGGCCAACGCCGCCCGAGACGGCAGGCTAACGGATATCGACATAGCCGCCTTCCTGGCCAGCGACCAGGGTCGGGCCGAGGTAAAAGCCGGCCTCGCCGAGGCGCGGCGCCTGGGCGTGAGCGGCGTGCCCACCTTCATCATCAACGGCACCACGGGCCTCTCGGGCGCCCAACCGCCCGAGGCACTGCGCCAGGCGATTCTCGAGTCGACCGGCAGAAGTTGAAGGCTATCCGATCAAGGGGACGAGCGCCGGGCTGAACCCGCCTCTACAGGCTTGCCCCCTGTCGGCGTCGGTGTCATCGTCTTGCGGTCACCATTGGCTGCCAGACCACAAGGAGCAATATCGTGTTCATCGCCATGAACCGTTTTCGGGTCAATCCCGAGCGAGTGGAAGAGTTCGAGCAGATCTGGCTGGAGCGGGAGACCCACCTGCAGGGCCTGCCCGGCTTCGTCGAATTTCATATGCTGCGCGGCCCCGAGAAGGAGGATCACGTGCTCTACGCCTCGCACACCATCTGGCGCTCGCGCGACGACTTCGAGGCCTGGACCCACTCCGAAGCGTTCCGCAAGGCGCACGCCAACGCCGGCCAGAGCAAGCGCGAGGGACTCTACCTGGGCCCGCCGAACTTCGAGGGGTTCGAGGTCATCCAGACGGTCGGCAACGCGAGCGAATGATGAGCGCGGTAAAGCCCACACCGCCAGCGCTGACTCAACTGGGCGGTTGCGAGATCCTCTTCGCGATGGCCGCCGAGGCCGAGTACGGGCCGCACCTCAAGCAGCGTTTCGCGCCGTTCATGACCGGCGTCGGCCCGGTGGAGGCGGCGGTGGAACTCACCGCAGCCTTGGCCGCCCTCGCCCGAAACGGACGCCTGCCGGACCTGGTAGTGTCGCTGGGCTCGGCCGGTAGCCGTTCGCTCGAGCAGACCGAGATCTATCAGGCGAGCTCTATCGCTTACCGCGACATGGACGCCTCGCCGCTGGGTTTCGAGAAAGGCACTACGCCTTTTCTCGACCTGCCGGCGATCCTTCCGCTGACGCTGCGCATCCCCGGCATTGCCGAGGCTACGCTCTCTACCGGCGCCAATATCGTTTCGGGCGAGGCCTATGCCGCCATTGCCGCCGAGATGGTGGACATGGAGAGCTACGCCTGCCTGCGCGCCTGCATGCGCTTCGACGTGCCGCTGATCGTGCTGCGTGGCATTTCGGACGGCAACGCGGAGCTGCACCACGTCGACGACTGGACGGAGTATCTGCACGTCATCGACGAGAAGCTGGCCGGCGCCGTCAACCGCCTCGGCGAGGCGCTCGCCGAGGGGCTGTTGTCGCGCTGACGCTTGCTTCTTCTAGAGCAGGTGCGGCTCGAGCCAGCGCTTGAGCTGCCCCGCCTGCATCAACCCGGCCTGGCGGGCGTTCTCACGCCCTTCCTTGAACACGATCAGCATGGGAATGCTGCGAATGCCGAAGCGCCCGGCCTGGGCCGGTCCCGCCTCGGTGTCGAGCTTGGCGAAGCGGATGCGCGGCTCGCGATCGACGGCGGCCTATGACATCTGCCCCCAATCGAAAACCAGAGGAGAAGCTACTCAGGCGATGCTGTTGCACGGTCAGGAACGTCGCAGCCAGCTTGTCCGTTGCCTGGCAGCGGCGGAACATCTGGGGTTAACCCGAATACAGGCCAAAGAGATCATCGACCACCAACTCGCCACGATCCGGGAACGGTGGGAGAGCGTGTGCGATGAAGCCGACTTGAGCAAAGTCGACCGGGGCTATCTTTGGGGCAGGCAGTTTCTCAATCCCTTCGCGCTGGAGGGTTATCGCGAGTCTTGAGGCAATGGAGCCAGGGAGTTGGCATAACCGCTCATGCAAGATAGCCGGGCGTAACAACTCGATTGCGCATTTTTCAGGGTTGCCGTGGATAGCTAGCTGTCCACACTGCGGTGCAGCTTCACGCTGGGCTTGACGGAATGAGGACCGCTTCCACCGGCCGCCGCAGCGAACGCGGCATCGCCTTGCCTCGCCCGAACCGCACCACCAGGTCGGGACGCCCACCCACTAGACCCAGTGCCTCGGTGAACACAGGGCGAACGCTCGCCTCTTCGATTGGCTGGTTGATGAAGGCATTGCAGATGCCGAGTGCCGTCGCCTGCAGGGCGAAGCGCTGGTAGCAGCGGCCGGCTTCCACCCAGTGCGCCCTGTCGTCGCTTTCCGAGATGAACACGGCAATTCCGGCGGAGCTGCGTACCTGACGAGCCACCTTGGCATTTTCGACGCCTTGCCGAAACAGGCTGCGGAACAGCCACCTGCCCAGCCAGCGCGGGGTGGCGGGGCTGCCCATCGAGCGCGCGAAAAGCCCGTCGCCGGCTTCGACTGCCTCTCGGTCGCCGAAGCGGATCCAGTTCTCGAGTTCCTGCCGGAATGACCGGTTGCCGATCTGCAGGCTGTTGGCCTGGAGCACGAACTCCAGCACTTTTTCCATCGCTTTGCGCTCGGTCAGTAGGCTGATGGAAACGCCCTTCCCGGTTCCCGCGGCCTGCAGCAGACTCAACTCGTTATCGGTAAGGGGCGTGCCGTCGTAGTCGGTGCGCGTACACTGCCGCGCCGGGATGGCCTCGAACAGTGGGGAGAGTTCCGGCTGGCAGGGTGTCAGCGTAACGCGCACCTCTCCGTCGCCTTCGGGATGGAAGGTCACCTCGCCTGACAGCCCGGAAGCTTGCGCCGCCAGGCTCAGGTTCTCGGCGGCACATCCCAGCGAAACGTAGAGGTGGTGGTCGTCCGGGTCGACGACCGGAGTACGCCGCGAGAGGTCCGGCAGGATAGCGATGGCATCGTCAGTGACTCTGAATCGCCAGCACTGGGTGTTGTGGCCGGAAGGGGCCAGGGTGGCATAGCGAATGAGCTCCTTCAGCCTTGCGGCACGATCGGACGCTTGCCCATCGCCATGGCGCCAGAGGATCTTCACAGATTGTTCGTAAGTCACCGCCCGCCCTCGCTAGCCGCAGCCCCTCGCTTATCTCAGTTTAGCGTCAACACTGCCCGCGAGGGCATGACTCGCAACATGTTTCTGCTCTGCCAACGGCAGGGCATTTGCTGGGGTGGCTCCGGGTAACTAGGCTGATCTCGTCATGTTCGGCATTGCCGGCGTGATACCTATTAGCCGCACCGTTTTCGACAGGAGGTTGAAACCATGTCCAGCCCGGAGCATAAGCAGAAAATCTGGAAGATGATCAAAGACATCAAAGTCGGCATGCTGGTGACGCTGGATGGCGAGACGCCTCGCGCCCGGCCGATGCACCTGGTGCAGGATGAGTATGACGGCACCCTGTGGTTCTTTACCCGCCGAAGTGCCGAGAAGGTTTCCGAGACCAGCCGCGACCACGATGTCTGCCTCAGTTTTTCCGATCAGGAAGAGGGCGTGTACGTGTCGCTCTCGGGCAAGGCCAACCTGACCGCTGACCGCGAGCTGGTCGAGAAATACTGGAACCCGTTCGTCGCCGCCTGGTTCCCCGACGGCAAGGACGACCCGGACCTCGCCCTGCTGGAGATCAAGGTGACCATGGGCGAGCACTGGAAGGCCAAGGAGAGCAAGGTGTTCCAGCTGTATGAGTTCGCCAAGGCCAATGTCAAGAAGGACGCTACCCCGAACTTGGGCGAGAACGAGAAGTTCGGTGGCTGACATCGTGCACCGGCAGCGTCTGTAAGGTGAAAGGCCATCTCTCGCCACTACCTCTGGAGCGTTGATTCGCGAGGAGGTGAACCAGTGATTCCGACGAGATGGGCCTCGCTGCCGAGCAACACCGCCGTGGCGGCCCAGGGTGTGCGCGGGTGCCCTTATGGCGTGCCTTTTTTCATTGAGCTCGCCGCCCTGTCTCAGGCAGGATGAAGAAAGGAAGTAGGTTGGCAGAGACAAGCAACGGCATACCGCTGGAGGAGCCACATGCAACCGCTGAGCTATTACTACTATAACGTGTTGGAAGGTCTCGAAAAGCCGTGCGACGTACCGTCGGCTCAGCTGCAGGAGGGCTACGACATCCTGTATCGACATGGCGGCCGCATCGAGATTGACCTGATGCGCAAGACCGAGGATAGCCATGCCCAGGGCATGCCCTACCACTGGTACGAGGCCCTGGATGAAGAGCAGCGGGCGAAACTGCACAAGGCCCTGAATGACGAAGATCCCGCGAAGATTCTCAAGATCATTCAGCGTAACGGCTATGCCGGCGTGCTCTATCACCATGCCTGGCATAACTTCCGGGAGTCGGGAGCCGCCTAAGAACTGACATGCCGGCTGATTGATCAGTAAGCCTAATGTGCAGGGCCGCTTTCCCAGGAAAGCGGCCCTTTTACTTATCGTTTGACACAGGCTGCTCTTCTGGTCTTAGATGTGATTGCATTTAGATAGATCGGTCTATATAGGAGCATGCCCATGCCAGCCTCCAAGCGTGACCAGTTGCTCGCCACGGCCGAGCGACTCTTCTATGAGCAGGGCTTTCACGCCACCGGCATCGACCGCATCGTGGCGGCCGCCGGGGTGGTACGCATGACGCTCTACAACCACTTCGCCTCCAAGGAAGCGCTGGTTTCGGCCGTGCTGCAGGCCCGCCATGAACGCTTCGTCGCCAGCCTGGATGCGGCAATGTCCGCCGCTTCACCGGGCCAGGCGACGCGGGCGCTGGTCGATGCCCATGGCCGCTGGCTGGAAGCCTATAGTCCGCATGGCTGCATCATGACCAAGGCGATGGGCGAGTTCGCCGAGCACAGCGCCGAGATCCATGCCTTGGCGAGATCTTCCAAGCGCGACCTGCTGACACGACTCGAAACCGCTGTGGCACTCGATGGCCTGGGCCACCACCCGGATCTGGCGAGACGCCTCTTCCTGGTGCTGGAAGGCTGTAATACGGCGGTGCTGCTGCTGGGCATGCGGACGGCCTTAGCTGACACTCGGTCGGTAGTCGATGCCCTTCTCGCTGCGGCTTGGAGCAAGGATCAATGAGAACCTTGTCGAATATGGGATTTGCTTTTTTCGGTGCCGCGTTAATCGCCATCAGCTTCGGGCTTGCACGCTTTGCTTTTGGCCTGTACGTACCTTCCATCAGCACCGACCTGGAACTGACGGCCTACCTGATCGGTATCATCGGGGCACTGCCGTTAATCAGCTTCGTACTTGCCACGCTGGTCGCACCGTTTGCCGCTGATCGCCTTGGTGCTCGTTTGCTGGCGGTACTCTCGAGTGGTTTCGGTGCAGTCGGCCTTGCATTGATCAGCCTGGCCTCAGATGCGCTATCGCTTGGTGTTGGTGTGTTCGTCTGCGGCATCTGTACCGGTTTGATGATGCCGGCACTAACCGCTGCCATGCAGGCAATGGTGAGCCGCACGATGCACGGGCGAGTGAGCTCGATCATGAACGCAGGTACAAGCATCGGTATCATCGTCGCGGTACCTACTGTTGTGTTCCTCTCCAATGCATGGCGTTTCACTTATACAATGTTCGCCATGCTGGCAGGCATCGGTGTCGTTGCGGCGTGGTACTTCCTCCCCTCGGTATCACGGATCATGCCAGCAAACGCCGCGCCACCGCCCCCTATCAGCAGGTTGCAGTGGTCGCGTCTCATCCGGCTCACGTTGTTCGCCTTTGCCATGGGCTTTATTGCGGCGCCTTACTGGCTTTTTGCCCCGGACCTGACGGTTACCCTCGGCGACCTGCACCCCGGCCACACCGGTTGGCTATGGTTCGCGGTCGGTATTGCTGGGCTCGGTGGAGCCATGGTGAGTGACCTGGCTGACCGTAACAACCCGCCTATTACGCAAGCATTGATGCTGATGATGCTTTCCTCGAGCCTGGTATTGCTTGCCGCGAGCCCAAGCCAGCTAGGCCTGGCAATGTTCTCAGCGCTGGTCTTCGGCCTTGCCTATATGAGCCTTACGGGGCTGTACCTGATGACCGGCATCCGCCTGCTGCCGGGTCGACTCTCGATGGGGCCGGTGTTGCCTTTCATGGCGGTAGCACTGGGGCAAGCTACGGGATCACCCATTGCAGGCATGCTGGTAGACGGCTTCGGCTATGCCTATGCGTTTTCGATTTTCTCGGTTATCGGCATCGTGGTAGCGATTCTGTCGCCGATATATCCGGGCCACATCGATTATTGGGCAGACTGGGCCGAGGAAACTGCAGGAGAACCACAGGAGGAGCAGGTGTCGGTTGAAGATACCGGTCTCCAGGCAGCATATGATCAACAGTTGCTGGATGAAAATGGCGAGCCGGTCGAACCCGTTGCGGAGGATGAAGATAGCCCGAGTACGCCACGCCTTCTGTAGCATATCCTTGAGCGGCGCGAGGGGTTGCGCAGTGTTTCAACGCCATTCTGTGAGTACTGGCCATGTTACGACTCCCATCCCTGATTGCACTTCACTATTTCGAGGTCGCCGCGCGAACCAAGAGTTTCGCTGCGGCCGCCAAAGAGCTCAATGTCACACCGGCGGCGATCAGTCACCAGATCAAGGCTCTCGAGGAGTATCTCGGTGTCGACCTGTTCATCCGCCACCATCGGCGGGTAAGTCTGACCCCAGCCGCACGCGTAGCCCTGCCGGAGCTGCAAGAGGGGTTTCAGGCTCTTGGCCGCGGGGTGGACAAGATCCGCTCCTATGGCGAAGAGAGCCTGATCGTTACCGTATGCGCAGAACCCCTCTTCGCCACCAAATGGATAGTGCCACGCCTGCACCGTTTCTATGCCCGTTGTCCGGAAGCCGAAGTGAGGCTTCAGGCAAGCCTGCATACGGTGGATCGCTCACGTGATAGCGTCTTCGGAGTCACCGATCTCAAGCGCGCCGGCATCGACGTTTCCGTGCGCCTTGGCTACGGCAACTACATGGGATTAGAGCCCCAGCGTCTTATGAACCTGGATCTGGTGCCTCTCTGCACACCGGAACTGGCCGCCACCGTGGACGATATCGATACTCTGCGCGGGCTGCCGTTGCTGTGCGACAGCACACTCACCCGTTTCGACGAGCCCTACGGGTGGAGAGAATGGTTCAAGCAACAGGGGTATGACATCGGAACGCTGCGGGAGCTGCGATTCGGCAACGGCCTTCTCGCGCTGGAAGCGGCAATTACCGGTCAGGGCGCCCTTCTCGGCAGTCGGGATCTACACCAGGCGGAGCTGGTTGCCGGAAAGCTGACGGTATTGGCCGACCGCCCCCTGGACTGTGACCAGGCTTACTACGTGGTAAGTGCGGGCGAAGGTCTGGAGCGACCGATCGCCGGACGATTTCGCGAATGGTTACTGGAGGAAGCCAATATACCCTCACCCAGTTCAGGCTCTGTTTGAAGAGTTGACGAGCAACGGCCATACAAGGCAGAAATTCGTCGCTCGGCAAGCGCTTCCAGGGAAGCGCGACCAGGTTGGCACTATCCGGCGAACAGTAGAGACGGTCGCCAGGCAACGTCCCGGTGTCACTATCCAGTTCCATCACGTTAACGGCAAGGCGCCGGGGGATTCAGGGTTGAGCGCTTTCGGGTCGTCGCGTCCTGGGTACCAAGGCACGCGGCCTTCGAGCACCCCCGTCGTCTCGATGATCTCCGCCACACTGTGCTCCTGGCGGTAGGCCATGATGTGGGCGCCGCTGACTCCCGGAATCTCGCGAATTGCGTGAAGCAGGTCCATGCACAGCCGCTTGCCCTCCTCCTTCTGGTTCTCGGCCCCCTCGAGCCGATTGATCACCGCGTCGGGGATATGCACCCCGGGGACATTTTCGCGGATCCAGCGGGCGCTGCGTGCCGAAGCCAGCGGCCCGATCCCGGGCAGGATGAATACGCGGTCAGGGCCTTCCAGCAGGCCGAGGTCGTTCACCTTGAGCATGAAATCGCGCAACCGCTCGATATCGAAGCAGTACTGCGTCTGGATGAACTGGGCACCGGCCGCCACTTTCTTGGCCAGCCGATGCGGCCGCCAGTCCAGCGGCGGTACGAAGGGATTCTCGGCCGCACCGAGAAAGATCCGCGGGGGCGTCTCGATGCGCCGCCCGCTCTCGAAGCGGTGCGCGTCGCGCATGTTGCGGGCAATCTGCAGCAGCGACATGGAGTCGAGATCGAATACCGGCTTGGCTTGGGGATGGTCGCCGGCCTGCACACCGTCACCGGTCAGGCACAGCAGGTTGCAGGCGCCCATGGCCGCTCCACCGAGGATCTCGCCCTGTATGGCGATGCGATTACGGTCACGGCAGGATATCTGCATGATGGTGGCATAGCCGACCCGGGTCAGCAGTGAGCAGACCCCGGCGCTGGACATATGGCAGTTGGCACCGGAGCCGTCCGTCGCGTTAATGGCATCGACATAGCCATCGAAGATTGCCGCCCGCTTGAGCACCTCTGCCGGGTCGGCAGAGTCCGGCGGGTCGATCTCGCTGGTGATGGCGAACTTGCCCGCGCGCAGAACCCTCTCCAGACGCCCGGGGGAGACATGGCCGGGCAGGATCGGCAGGGAGTAGCCCGGGACGGGCTCGTCATCGAACTTCATCTTGTTGTCTCTCTGTTGGCGGTTGAAGAGGAGGTACCGTCCTGCTGGCGAACCACGCGAAGCCAGGATGAGCTTCCCTTGAGACGATGGTCGACCGGCAACTGGACAGCGTGGATATGATCGTCCTGCTTCATGCGACGACTTCCTTCCCAGGCATCGACCCAGACACACATCATGTCTGGCTTCACCTCGCAATGCCCATTGGCACGCACCCCGCCACAGGGGCCGTTGCGTAGTGTCTTGGGGCAGTTCATGGGACAGGACATGCCGGTGGCAGAGAGAATGCACTGACCGCACATCTGGCAATCGAAAAGCGCCCCCTTGGCGGCCTTTTCCACTATCCTCATCGGCGCCTCGACGCGGTCGTGACCCAGTCGCCTCCACACAGGGGCGAGCTTGACGAGTACCGGCTCGAAGCGTCGGTAGATCATCTCAAAGGCTCTGGAATGACGAACCACCCAGCGACGCATCCTGTACATGATAGTTTCCTTGTTTGTTCGAGGGTCAGTGTCCTCACTCCGCCAACCCCGTTGCTTCCTCTACTCCTCGATCGAATCAGGCCGAGGGAGCAGTCTCAAGCTGCTTGCGCAACAGGAACTTCTGGATTTTCCCCGTGGGAGTAGTCGGCAAGGGGCCGAAGATCACCTTCTTGGGAGCCTTGAAGCGGCTGATATTCTCCTTGCAGAAGCTGATCAACGCGTCTTCGCTTAGCTCACTGCCGGGGCGCAACTGGACGAAGGCCGCGGGAACTTCGCCCCACTTGGCATCCACCATCGCCACGACCGCCGCGAGTTCGACCTCTTCATGCCGCTGAATGATCTCCTCGACTTCCATCGAGGAGATATTTTCCCCGCCAGAGATGATCACGTCCTTCAGTCGGTCGCGAATCTTGATGTAGCCATCCGATTCCACTACGCCAAGGTCACCGGAGTGAAACCAGCCGCCGGCAAAGGCTTCGCTGGTTGCAGCCTCGTTACGCAAATATCCCTTCATGACGATATTGCCTCGAAACATGATCTCGCCCACAGTCTCACCGTCGGCAGGGACGGGCTCCAGCGTGGTCGGGTCGAGTACCGCGATGCCCTCCTGCAGGGTATAAGTGACCCCCTGGCGTCCGTTGAGCCGGACTCGCTCCTCCAGGGGACGTTGGTCCCAGCCATCCTGCTTGGCACACACCGACGCGGGGCCATATGTCTCGGTCAGTCCGTAGACGTGGGTAATCTCGACACCGAGCTTCTCCATCCGCTCTAGCACGGACGCCGGCGGCGCCGCACCGGCGATCAGCCCCGACACCTTATGATCGATCGTTGCCTGCGCAGCATCGGCGGCATCGGCGATCATCGAGTGGACAATGGGCGCACCGCAGTAGTGACTGACCCGATGCTGCCTGATCAGGTGCAAGATCACCTCCGGGTCGACCCGGCGCAGACAGACGCTGGTCCCGCCGATCGCCGCCAGTGTCCACGGGAAACACCAGCCGTTACAGTGAAACATCGGCAGGGTCCACAAGTAGACCACGCTGGAAGGCAAATTCCAGGACAGCACATTACTGACCGCATTCAGGTAAGCACCCCGATGGTGGGTGACAACCCCCTTGGGATTGCCGGTAGTGCCTGACGTGTACCCCAGCGCAATCGCATCCCACTCGTCGACCGGCAGCCGCCAGTCATCCAGCGCCGGTTGCTCGGCCAGCAACGCCTCGTACTCCAGGTTGCCGATCAAACGCTCTTCACCCTGGCTCGGGTCGGATACGTTGATCACCTTGGGTGCCGGCCCCTCGAGCCGGGCCAAGACCTTTTCGACCACGTCCACGTACTCGGGGTCCACCAGCAGCAGTCGCGAGCGGCTATGCTCGAGGATAAAGGCCACCGCCTCGGGATCCAGGCGAATGTTGATCGCATTCAACACCGCGCCCACCATGGGAACCCCAAAGTGGGCTTCGTACATGGCCGGGACATTCGGCAACATGACGGCCACCGTATCGCCCCTTTTGATACCGAAATGTTTCAGCATGGCTGCCAGTCGACAACAGCGGGCATAAGTCTGCTGCCAGCTGTAGCGCGTCTCGTTGTAGATCAGCGCTGTCCTGTCAGGATAAACGGCAGCAGCCCGTTTGATGAAGCTTAAGGGTGACAGTGGTACATAATTCGCCGCCGTTTTCTCGAGAGCATCATTGAAATGGCAAAGATCACTCATGCTTTAATCCCTATTATGAACCGCGGCCTGACCGGTATCACGGTTATATGACGTGTAGTGAAGCTAGCGGCCTGGCTGTTCCCAGATAGGTTTACGCTTGGAGAGAAAGGCATCGATCCCCTCGCCTGCGTCAGCGCTCAACATGTTTTCGGCCATCACATCGCCGGCAAAGTCGTAGGCGTCCTCGAGGGCCATTTGACGCTGGGGGTGGAACATGGACTTTCCGAAACGCACCGCCGCGGGGCTCTTGCTCCGGATCTGTGCCACCTTGTCGGCCACGGCAGCGTCCAGGTCGGCATCGTCGGTGACGCCACTCAACAGCCCCCACTCCAATGCCGTATCCGCATCGATGAAGTGGCCAGATATCAGCATGTCGAACGCCCGCTTGGGGAATATATTGCGCGACAGCGCCACGGCGGGGGTCGAACAGAACAGGCCCACGTTGATGCCCGATACCGCGAAGCTGGCTGATTGGGCGGCGATGGCGAGGTCGCAGCTGGCTACTAACTGGCACCCCGCCGCCGTGGCCATACCCTGGACGCTGGCGATGACAGGCACTGGCAGGGCGACGATACTCTGCATCACTCGGCTGCAACGACGAAACAACGCCTGGTAATAGGACTGTTCAGGATTGGAACGCATTTCCCTCAGGTCGTGACCGGCGCAAAACCCCCGCCCCTTGCCACCGATTACCACACAGCGAACGGCAGGATCGACGGCGATCGCATCCAGCTCCCGCTGCAACGCAGTCAGCATCGCCTCGGAAAGGGTGTTGAACTTATCCGGCCTATTCAACGTGAGATAGACAGCCCCGTCATTATCCTCTCTGAGAAGCACACTTTCAGAAGATTGATTGTTATTCATAATCTACTCCCCGCCAGGCATAGTTGATTAAACATCATTTGATCGTCACCTCGGCGGTGATAGAGTTACGGATAAAACAATTACGATGGGCATAGGCATGGATTCTGGCTATTGCATCCTGATTCGGCATGATATCGCCACCGAAGGTAATGCGCGGCGATAGCACAATACGCGTCACCTCCATCCCTTTATTAGCGCTGCTTTCCAAATGTCCGACGGGGTTGTCGTCATAGGAATCGACTCGATAACCTTGGAAGTCGGCAATTGCCAGAAAAAACAGCATGTGACAGCTGGACACCGCGCTGACCAGCATCTGTTCCGGGTCGGCGCAGCTTGAATCCCCTTTGAATTCAACCGACGCGGAAACGTTGATCTGCTGGCCACCATTCAATGTGACTTGGTGCTTGCGCGAGTAGGTTTCGACCTCGGTTTCATGAGGATTTCGCTGCCAACGGATGGCGGACTGGTGAACTGACATGGATAGGCTTCCCTTTCGGCGAATCCCTGAATCCTATGTGATGCGGCAAACGCCTGGAAAGCGACGATTTCTAAGCAGTAGGATTAGCTTGCCTAACGTGAGGACTTGCAATTTGGTAAAATTGCAAAAGGGATGTTCTACCAACCTCCACGAGGGTCGACACCGGACTGCCAGGCCGCCCATGGGTTAGAAAAGATAACCCAAATGCTTAGAATCTATCGCTTTACCGCTTGTAAGGCTCCGGATAGCCTGCCTTGGGCTGTCGACATTCAACCTACTTCACTTGAAAAAACACAAGCTTTAAATATCCCCTCGCCAGCCTTTGTGAATTTAGCGAGGGTTTGAAGCCAAGCGCGACACCTCTCAACCACTAAGTTACTCGTTTCAACAATTAAACACCCTATACGATGAGGCGCCGCATGAGCGAATCTTCCATGAAGACCCTGAATGTTGAATACGCGATCATCGGCGCCGGCACTGCCGGGCTGGGCGCCTACTCGAAGATAAGCCGTAAGACCGATAGCCTGGTGATGATCCAGGACGGTCCCTACGGCACCACCTGTGCTCGAGTCGGCTGCATGCCCAGCAAGCTGATGATCACCGCAGCCGATTACGCTCACCACTTGAACACCAGTGAGTTTTTCGGGGTGACAGCGACGGGCCGAGTGGATGGCCGCAAGGTCTTCGAACGGTTGCGCCGAGAGCGAGATAATCGATTTGTTGCCAACAATCTCCGCTATGTAGACAAGATTCCGGCCCACCATAAGCTTGAGGGGCGCGCCCGGTTCATCGGACCAGGCCGCCTCAGAGTGGGTGAAGCGGTCGAGGTCAATGCGAAGAAGTTCATCCTCGCCTGCGGCTCCAGGCCTGCTGTCAGCGAGGAGTTCGAGCCCGTAATGGCCCGCGTCCTCACCAGCGATACTGTCTTTGAGCTGGAGGATCTGCCCCGCTCGATAGCCGTGATAGGTACAGGAGTGATTGCGCTGGAACTGGGGCAGGCATTCCATCGACTGGGAGTCGAAACGACAATTTACGGCCGCTCCGGAAGGATCAACGCCCTCACCCATCCGGCCATGCAGCAGCAAGCGCTCGATCTCTTCTGCACCGAACTGGAGATCTATCCCGTCGGCCAGGTGGTGAGCACACGGGAGGATGCCGAAGGCGCCTGGATCGAGTTTGAGCAATCAAATGGCCAGCGGGTCACCAAGGTGTTCGACAGAGTACTGGTAGCCACGGGGAGGATACCCAATGTAGACCGATTGGGTATGCAGCATACGGGCGTGGAAGTCACTGAAGCAGGCGCAGTGACATTCGACCCGCAGACGATGCGCTGCTCGAACCTTCCTATTTTCATAGCCGGCGATGTGACCGACCACCTGCCGTTGTGGCACGAAGCCTTCGATGAAGGACGTATCGCCGCCGCGAATGCATTGAACTACCCGAACCCGATGCCTGCACAGCGTAGGCCGCCGTTGATGGTGGCCTTTACAGATCCTCAGATTGCTATAATCGGTCAGAGCTTTCGGCAACTGGAAGGCCAGGAGATTGTCATTGGCGACCTGCCGTTTACTAGTCCTCGCCATGTGGTTTGGAACAAGGTCCAAGGGCGCATTCAAGTCTACCTGGACGCGAAAACCGGCGAGATACTGGGGGCCGAGCTGCTCGGGTACAAGGCTGAACACCTGGCACACCTGCTTGCCCTAGCCATCACACACGGTATGACGGCAGAGCAGGTCCTGTCGATGCCGGTTTACCATCCCAGCGCCGAAGAGCTGTTACGAGACGTCTTGATCAATGCTCGGGACAAGTGTAGGCGTTACGCAGCCGAAAACATGAGTCATCAAGAGTGAAGAGTGTAACTGCCACCACTCAGGTACCCAGCGCAACGGGCCAGTTCAGTTGGCTGTACCTGCTTATCGGGCTGAAGGTAGTGATCTTCCTCGTTGCCCTGACGGTCAGTCGTTACGGGGACGTGCGCCTGGGTGAGCCGGCCATCACGAGGCCAAATTTATCGGTATGATCTAAACTGAGCTTAGGCCAAATCCACATGAATCGATGAAGGCCCCACCTGCGGAATCACTATAAAGGCTGGGAACACATGAGGAAAATTACCATTGATGCTGCAGATTTGCGTATTCTTTGTGCAGTACAGCAGCACGGGCAGCTCAGCAAGATCAAACTTTCCGAACTGGTCAACCTTTCGCCGACGCCATGCTGGATTCGATTCAATCGATTAAAGGAAGCCGGCCTGATACGCGGATATCATGCAGACATCTCGCTGGATAAAATCGTAGATGTCTCGAAAGTCATTGTAACTATTTCCTTGAAAGGCCATCAAAAATCGGCTTTCGAACGCTTTGAGTCTTATATCGGTCAAGTAGATGAAATAATCGAATGCATAGCGACGGGCGGTGGCATGGACTACGTCTTGAAAGTAGTCGCACCCAGCCTTTCCGCTTTTCAGTGCGTAATGGAAGAACTTCTTTCAGCGGAACTGGGAATTGAACGCTACATGACTTACATCGCAACCAGAGACATAAAATCGACTCAGCCCAAACTTTCCAGTTTAATGGCTGAATCAGGTGATTGAACCGGAAGCGAAAGATATCGGCGTAAAGCTCAGATATCTCTCCGGTAGTCTCTCCATGGGGACAAACAACTGGCATGCCACCGCTACCGAGACCCGAGCGGTCACCGAGATGCTTTGATCGACGAAGAGGCGCTGTTCGGGCAAGCCGAACCAAATGGTCTTCGCTGCGAAAGAAAATGGTCCGTTCAGTTTTAAATCACAGAAATTTTGGACCGTTTCACAGTGCCATGTGGGTCTATAGTGATGTTGTCAAGCCAGCCAGCACGGACACTCTCTTGTATTTTACATCATGAATCGAAAGGAGATTACAATGACAAACGTTACTTCAATCAGCATAGAAAAAGAAGATGACTTTGGGTTTGGAACTCAGATTCGAAAGTCCCCTTACTTTGACGCAACAGTACGCTGGGGAGCAAAAGGGTTTTCAGTATACAACCATATGTATATTCCGCGTGATTTCGGGGATCCGGAGCAGAATTTCTGGAATCTCGTGAATGAGGCCATCCTTTGCGATGTAGCCGGCGAACGACAGGTCGAAATCACAGGTCCGGATGCAGCGAAATTCGTGCAGAGCCTTACCCCGCGTGACTTGTCGGAAATGGCTGTTGGACAGTGCAAGTATATTCTCATCACCAATGCGGACGGTGGCATCCTTAACGACCCGATCCTGCTACGGCTGGCAGAGAATCACTTCTGGATCTCTCTGGCTGACAGCGACATCCTATTGTGGGCGCAAGGCGTTGCGGTTCATGCCGGGCTAGATGTCAGCATCCGCGAACCCGATGTTTCGCCTCTGCAATTACAAGGCCCGAACTCGGGCGAGGTGATGAAGAAACTCTTTGGCGAGAGCATCATGGACCTGCGCTACTACTGGTTGCGCGAGATCGAGCTTGATGGCATCCCACTGATTGTCTCGCGCACCGGCTGGTCGAGCGAACTGGGCTACGAACTTTACCTGCGTGACGGCACGCGAGGGGACGAACTCTGGGAAAAGATCATGGCGGCAGGTGCGCCCTTTGGGCTGAAGCCTGGTCATACCTCCACGATTCGCCGCATCGAAGGTGGGATGCTCTCCTATCACGCTGACGCGGACAGCAACACCAATCCTTACGAACTCGGGATGGACCGCCTGGTGAAACCGGATATGGAGGCGGATTTTATCGGCAAGGCCGCATTGCAACGCATCCGTGAAAATGGCGTGAGTCGTAAGCAGGTCGGGCTGCGGGTAGACATGGCACCCCTCAAGAAACCCAACACTAGGTTCTGGCCGCTTAGCAAAGATGGCGAAACCGTCGGAAAGGTGACCTCTGCGGTCTACTCCCCACGCCTCGAGCAGAATATTGCCTTGGCCATGGTTACCGCTGAACATGCCACGCTCGGCACCGAACTGCAAATTCCAACGGCATCCGGACCCGTGCAGGCTGTTGTTGTCGAAAAGCCATTCTTCGACCCTAAAAAGAAAATCGCCATATCGGCTTGAATAACAGGCCTAGTGGTTGGCTTACAAAGCAATTGCATTCGTGAAGCGCCATAGAGACATAATTACCCACCTCTTGTACTGGGAAGTATTCTCTGGCAAGGCGTGAAGTTCCTTGTTGATACTGAAGAAGCAAGTTGGCGTTTCACGGATCCTGGAATCCATTTTCAGCTTTACAGTGGCGCTGCCGTGAAAGGAGAGACATATGTATTCCATTCGTCTTTGGGCCGTGCGGCACGCGAGATTCCTTGAGCACGTATATAGATTATTCGAACCGGTAGTCGTCAATTTGCAGCCGCTTTGGAACTCGGTAGGCTACCAGCGCGCGGAAAAGACCGTGGGCAAACTGGAAAAGATCAGCAAAGAATTGCTTTTCGACTGCAAGATGTGTGGTCAGTGCGTCCTCATCTCTACCGGGATGTCATGCCCCATGAACTGTCCTAAATCATTGCGCAACGGCCCTTGTGGTGGGGTACGCACCAACGGCAATTGTGAGGTATATCCGGAGATGCGGTGTGTCTGGGTCGAAGCTTGGGATGGAAGCCAGAAGATGAAAGACGGCGACAAGATCCAGGTAGTGCAATTGCCCGTTGATCACCGTCAGAAGGGAACCTCGTCCTGGCTGCGTGTCGCTCGTAACGCGTCTAACTCGACACAAGGCCATAAGAACCCTTCAAGATGAACCTTTATGATGCGGAGTTCCTTCACAATAGTGAATAACTCGCCATGCAATCCATTTTACGCTTGAACAAAACAACACCAAAGACATCAAGTTACCGTCAGCTAAATAAACCAAAAAATACCCATACACAAAGGTTTCTGCCATGAGTGAAATTTCGGATTACTCCAACCAGTACATCCTCACTGTCAGTTGCAAAACCGCACCTGGCATCGTTGCCGGTATCGCATCTTATATTACAGATCGTGGCGGCTATATCGCGGAGCTGTCTCAATTTGATGACAAAATCAGTGGACAGTTCTTTTTGCGGACGTTGTTCAATATCACCCCGGACTCCAGCTACACCTTCGACGACATCTGCGCTGGATTCAATGACTTGGCAAACAAGCATGGCATAGAGTGGGCGATGCATGAGGTCATCCATCCGACTAAGGTCTTGATCATGGTATCCAAGTTCGACCACTGCCTGGTCGATCTTCTTTACCGTTATCGAAAAGGCGAATTTAATATCGATATCACTGCGGTCGTATCCAACCATCTGGATCTTCAACCACTAGTTGAGCGAGAAGGCTTTCACTTTGTTCACCTACCAGTGACAGCAGAAACCAAACTGGAAAAGGAAGCCGAGCTGCTCAACATCATCAAAGAGACCGGAACCGACCTGGTGGTACTGGCACGTTACATGCAAGTCTTGTCTGACAGTCTATGTAAGCAGCTGCACGGCCGAGCCATTAATATCCATCACTCCTTTCTGCCCGGCTTCAAAGGGGCCAAGCCTTATCATCAGGCATTTGAGCGTGGCGTTAAGCTGATCGGTGCCACTGCACATTACGTGACCGCGGATCTGGATGAAGGCCCGATTATCGAACAGGCCGTGCTGCCAGTTAATCATGCTTACTACCCGGATGAACTTGTTGCCCTTGGCCGCGACACCGAAACGAAAGCACTGGCAAGCGCCGTTAAGTTGCATACTGAGAACCGTGTATTCCTTTCAGGTAACAAAACCATTATTTTTAAATAGAAAAAGAGGGCATGATGACTCAATTAATAGACGGAAAAAAGCTCTCGAACCAGATCTTGCAAGAAGTTGCCTCTGAAGTCGAGCTGCTCAAGGGCGAACATGACATAGTGCCGACGCTGGCTGTCGTGCTGGTGGGGGAGGATCCCGCCAGCCAAGTGTACGTGAGAAACAAGGTGAAGCGGGCGAAAGAGGCGGGAATGGGTTCTATTGAGCACCGCCTTGATGCCGAAACCTCCCAGAACACACTGAATGAGCTAATTGATCATCTAAACAAAGATCCCGAGGTTCACGGCATTCTAGTGCAACTGCCGCTTCCATCACATCTCGATGAGGATGTGGTGATAGCCTCCATCCATCCAGCTAAAGATGTTGATGGCTTTCACCCACTAAACGTCGGGGCACTTGCTTCTGGGCGGCCATTGCTCGTGCCGTGCACGCCACAAGGTTGCATGATCATGTTGCACCAGATCCATCCGGACCTTAGTGGCAAGAATGTCGTAGTGGTGGGGCGCTCCAATATCGTAGGAAAGCCAATGGCTGCACTGCTCCTACAGGCAAACTGCACTGTCACTATTGCCCATTCACGAACCAAGGACATCGAATCACTGTGCCGCGATGCCGATATTGTGGTCGCGGCGGTCGGCCGCGCGGAGTTCATCAACGCTGACTGGATCAAGCCAGGTGCAACGATAATCGATGTCGGCATTAACGCCATTGATGTCGACGGCAAGAGAAAGCTCGTGGGTGATGTGCATTTCGAGTCGGTTGCCCGCGTCGCTGGTGCAATTACGCCCGTACCCGGTGGCGTGGGTCCAATGACGATCGCCTGCCTGCTCTTGAATACGACCCGTGCAGCAAGGTGTCAGTTGGCCTGATCGTTAAACCTCACCAACACGCCAAGAATGTCCAGTATCGCTCACAGGCGACGCGACAATAACAATAGAGGACCTCGCATGAACCACAACGACGAAATCACCATGGCCCCGGGCCATGATAACACCCAGGTGCTGGGCCTGGACTTCCACAACCCCGTCTTTCCCCTCTCTGCCTTGGCGATCATCGCCTTCATCCTCTATGCCCTGATCTATCCCGACGCTGCCAACACTCAGTTGACGGCCGCCCGGGGTTGGTCCATCGAGCATTTCGACTGGCTGTTCATGATCGTCGGCAATATCTTCGTGCTGCTCTGCCTGGTGCTGATCGTGCTGCCCCTGGGGCGCATCCGGCTGGGCGGTGAGAACGCCCGGCCGGAGCATTCGCGGCTCTCCTGGTTCAGTATGTTGTTTGCCGCCGGCATGGGCATTGGCCTGATGTTCTGGAGCGTGGCCGAACCGGTTGCTTATTACACTGACTGGTACGGTACGCCACTGAACGCCGCCGCCGGAACCCCGGAAGGGGCTAGTGCCGCCATCGGTGCCACCATGTTCCACTGGGGACTGCATCCCTGGGCCATCTACGGCGTGGTGGGCCTCTCCCTGGCCTTCTTCGCCTACAACCGTGGGCTACCGCTGAGCCTGCGCTCGGCCTTCACCCCGCTGCTGGGTAACCGGGTACGTGGCTGGCCCGGCCACCTGATCGACATCACTGCGGTACTGGCGACCATCTTCGGCCTGGCCACCTCGCTGGGCTTCGGGGCCTCCCAGGCCGCCGGCGGCCTCAACTACCTGTTCGACGTGCCCAACACCCTCGGCACCCAGATCGCCATCATCGTCGGTGTCACAGCGGTGGCGCTGTTCTCGGTGTGGCGCGGCATCGACGGGGGCGTGAAGCTGTTCTCCAATATCAACATGGTGCTCGCACTGCTGCTGCTGCTGTTCGTGGTGTTGACCGGCTCAACCCTGCTGTTCCTCAACGGCCTGTGGGACACCACCCTGGCCTACGCCAGCCATATCGTGCCGCTCTCCAGCTGGATCGGCCGCGATGACACCACCTGGTACCACGGCTGGACGGTGTTCTACTGGGCCTGGTGGATCTCCTGGTCGCCCTTCGTCGGCATGTTCATCGCGCGGGTCTCGCGCGGGCGCACGGTCCGCGAGTTCCTGACCGCTGTGCTGCTGGTGCCGACCCTGGTCACCATCGTCTGGATGAGCGCCTTCGGCGGCACCGCCCTAGCCCAGTCCGCGGCCGGCGTCGGCGAGCTGGCCAATGGCATCAGCGACGTCTCCCTGGCGATGTTCCACATGCTCGAGCAGCTGCCGCTGACGACCCTGACCTCCAGCCTGGCGATCCTGCTGGTGCTGATCTTCTTCGTCACCTCCTCGGATTCCGGCTCGCTGGTGATCGACAGCATCACGGCTGGCGGCAAGACCGATGCCCCGCGCGGCCAAAGGGTCTTCTGGGCCACCTTGGAAGGAGTGATCGCCGGAATACTGCTATACGGCGGCGGCGACGCCGCACTCGGCGCCCTTCAGGCCGGCGCCGTGGCCACTGGCCTGCCTTTCTCCCTGGTCTTGCTGGTGATGTGCGTGGGCCTGGTAAAGAGCCTGCGCCAGGAACATCGCGATCTGGTGCTTGCGGGCGCGACCTGATACACGGCTTTAACCCACCCTATGACGCCCCCTTCCGGGGGCGTCAATTTCTTGCGAAGCGGATTCTCACGCGAGCTTCATTTGCCGAGCATGCTCCGGGTAGCTAGGCTGATTCCGGAATGCTCGGCACTACCGAGGTACTGGCCTATTCGCCGCACCGTTTTCGACAGGAGGTTGAAAACCATGTCCAGACCTGAACACAGGCTAAAAACCTGAAGGATGATCCAGAGCTTCAAGATAGGCATGTTGGGTATTTTGGAAGACGACATGCCTCAAGGTCAGCGAAGGCACGCCGCAATTCGGAGCGAGGCTCTATGAAGCGCCTTACTCCACTCGGCATGGCGACCCTCGGCAGTGGGGTAATTGCCATCACCTATGGCCTGGCCCGCTTCGTATTCGGGCTGTTCCTGCCTTCGATGCGCGAGGAGCTGACGATTTCCTCCACCATGGCGGGTGTGATCGGCGCCCTGCCCTTCCTTAGCTTCGTTTTTGCGATTCTTGCGGCCCCTTGGGTGACTCGGAGCCTCGGGGTTCGGCACGCCGGAGCCGCGGCGGCTGGCCTGGCCGGGGTCGGGCTGATGACGATCGCCCTGGCACCTTCATCGCTACTGCTGGCCGCTGGCGTGCTGGTCTGCGGCATCAGTACCGGCCTCTCCTCACCGGCGATGGCCGAGGCTGTGTCCCGCGTCGTTCCGCCCGGGCTGCGCGGACGGGTCAATGCCACCATCAATGCAGGTACGAGCGTTGGGATCGCGCTCGCCATGCCCGCGGTGCTTATTTGGGCGCAAGCCTGGCGAAGTGCATATACCGGCTTCGCTGCGCTGGCGGCACTGGCTGCCTTGACGGCTTACTTCTACCTTCCCCGGGGCAAGCGCTCTACCTCTTCATCACGGCCCCGTTCAGCAGCCCTTCCTCGCAGTCGCAAGCAGTGGTTGAGAATCATCCGGCTAAGCGGCTTGGCCGCCGGGATGGGGTGCGTTAGCGCAGCCTATTGGGTGTTTGCCCCCGATGCGGTAATCACCGCCGGAGGGTTGGCGTCGAGCAAGACCGCTTGGATGTGGCTGGCAGTCGGCCTCGGTGGGCTAGTGGGTGGCAGCGCTGGTGATCTCATCTCGCGCTTCGGATCGCTCATCAGCCATATGACAGGCATCACGGTGATGGCCGCCAGCCTAGCGCTGCTGGCCCTGCATCCCAGCAACTTCGTCCTCGCCATGTCATCGGCGGCTCTGTTCGGCGCCGGGTACATGATCCTTACCGGGTTCCACCTGGTCAGGAGCGTTGAAATCATGGCCGACGCGCCCGCCTTCGCCCCGGTGCTTCCACTGCTGGCCACCTCGGTCGGCCAGGTCGCCGGCTCACCACTGGCAGGCTGGCTCGTCGGTACCGAAGGCCATGCCGCCACCTTCATGTTCTTCGCCACCCTGGGGCTCGCCGTCGCCGGGCTAGGGACCTGGCTGCTGAAGGAGAGAGCCGCTGTCGATGAGCGCACCCCCGGCTAGCTAGTCGTCTAGCTTGGAGAGCGCCGAATCCTTGTGCATGGCGATGTGATCGGTCTTGTCGCTCTTGATCTCGTATTGCGGCTCGTCCTCACTCGCATGGCGCTTGTGCCCCTTGTACTCCGTGTCCTGGGTATGAACCTTGATGATCTTGCCGCTTACCTGCCCCGCCTCGGAGTTCCAGCTGACGTGATCTCCCACCTTGAAGCGCTTGACCATGGTTCACCTCACACCTGTTGAATTGATTAGACGAACTGAAGCACGCCCAGGCTTCGATGGCTCGAATGTCGTCGGCGCGCCGATGTCGGCAGCCTACTATCGCGCTTGTCCATTGCAATCTCATGCGCATATGACAATAACTTTCATTTAAGAATGGATGAGCCATGGCCCCGATCACCCCGTGCCTGCCTCGCGTGCTGGTCGTAGAAGACGACAAAACGCTGAACGGCCAGATCTCCCGACTGTTGGAAGGCAACGGTTTCGAGACGCAGCAGTGCTATGCGGGGGAAGACGGGCTGCTGACGGCACTCAGCCAGCGTTTCGACCTGATCCTGTTCGACGTACTGCTGCCACGGCTGGATGGCTTCGAGGTGCCCGGCCGCGTCGGCGAACGAGGCTTCGAGCTGCTCGGCAGGCACGTAGAGCATCACGTAGCCCAGCCTGTTGTCGTCGCCCGGGTGACCGTCATGCACCTGCTCGGGATTGAACTGGATGACGTTGCCCGGCGGGCTGCGGTGAAACTCACCGCCACTGAAGAAGTCCTGCCGCCCGTAGAGGGTCACGCCGAAGGCGTACTCCTCGTGGGCATGGCGGTCGTAGCAGAAGTCGCTCAGCGACGCCTGGAGCACCGTGAGCTCGGGTATCTGTCGGCTCTTATAGTAGTCGAACCGGCTGGATTGCCTGGCCATGTCGCGCCTCCCTGAACGCCATACAGGGATAGCGTAAGCCGAGCCTCAGGGGAAGGCTTGGGTATTATTGCAGAAAACGGCTTGCCCCATGCCTGGCTCAGCGGAGCGGAAGATGCAGAATAGCGCCACGCAGCCCGCGCTCGTCGGCCCAGAGTTTGCCCAGGGTGATGGGTAGACGGAAGCGTCGCTTGCCTGCTGCACCGGGGTTGAACAGCAGTTGGCTGCCCTGCCATTCGTGGCGCGGCTTGTGGGAGTGGCCGTGGAGCACGGCGTCGCAGGGGGTGGCTGGGTCGAAATCCTGCAGGATATGCACCAGGTGCAGGTGCCAGCCGTTGACCGTGAGGTCCCGCTTCAGTGGCAGCGCCTCGGCCCAGGGGGCGGTGTCGATATTGCCGCGTATCGCCTTCACCGGCGCCAACTCCGCCAGCCGCTCGAGGATAGTGGCGTCCTCGTCCCGACTGCCCACGTCGCCCAGATGCAGGATGAGTTCGCAGCCCTCCAGCAGCGTGAGCGCCTCGGGGCGCAGCAGCCCGTGGGTATCGCTGATGATGCCGATCGGCAGCTCGGTGGTGATCGGGGACGTCATGGCTCACGTGTGGCTCTCACGCCCTTCCAGTCTTCGAGGTCCAGCTCGGGCCGCTCGGCACGGAAGCGAGCATAGAGTTCGATACCGTGCGAATCTTCCAGGATATCTACCTGAATGCCCTTGTCGCGCAGCAGCGTTTCCGTACCCGAGGCATTGGTCACGTCACCCACCACCACCCGAGCGAAGCCCCTCATGTGGAGCAGGGTCGCGCAGATCTCGCAGGGGCTCAGCGTGGTGAAGAGCGTGGCCCGGCTGAAGTCGCAGCGGCCGGCATCGCGAATGGCGGAGGTCTCCCCGTGGTTATAGGGGTGATTCTCCTGTACCAGGGTATTGTGCCCCTTGCCGAGGATCCGGCGCGTAGCGTTGTCGACGATCACCGCGCCGATGGGGCAGCCGCCTTCGTCATGGCTCTTCTGCGCCAGCAGTACCGCGATCCGCATGAGGTCGGCATCGGTCAGGCGTTGGGCGAACGCATCGTCCATCAATACCGGCAGGCTGGCGGTGGGCATGTGCGCGATGGCGGCCAAGGCTGCCTCCGTCACTTCCGAGCGTGAACTCAACAGGGTTTCCATGATGTCTCCGATGCTCCGGTCGATGGGTAAAGCTCGAACCGTCCGGCCCGAAATCATTCCGTTAACGTGCAGCCAGGAACGTCAATACTCGCTCAAGCATGAGAGCCGTTGCCTCGGCATCATACGAACCCGGAGAGCTGTCGGTAAAAAAATGTTGATTACCCGAGTAGAGGAACAACTCTGACTCCTTGACGGCTTCGGCGAGCGATTGGGCGGCATCTATGTCCCCCTCGCCAACAAAAATCGGATCGGTATCCATGGCATGGATCTGCACGGGCACGTTTTTGGGCCAAGCGGGCCCGAACTCCGAAACAGGTACGCAGAAATCGAATAATAGGGCACCACGCGCACCGGCTCGGGTTTGGGCAAGCTTCTGGGCCGGGAGCACGCCGAGAGAAATCCCGGCGTAGACGAGATCATTCGACAGCCCGTCTACCGCTCGCTCCCCACGTTCGATCACTTCACCAAACCCAAGCTCTTCAACGAATCCCATACCGCACTCGATACTGTCGAAAGTACGCCTACCGAAAAGATCGAGTATATGCGCTTCGTGCCCGGCCCGCCGCAACCTGTCGGCTTATGCGACGACACCAGGAGTCAGCCCTAGGGCGTGATGAAACAATACGATCTCAGCCATTCGGTTCTCTCGTGCATGATTCGCGTCGTTCCATACCGATAGCGATCCATTTCTGCATGAACTTCACCTAATCACTTCATCTCGAAACCGCGCTTGGTCAGGAACTCGCGCATATGGGCGCGCAGCTTGCTGTCGAACAGCGGAGTGAGGTTGCGCGACCAGTTACTGTCCTTGTTGCCACCCTTACGTTCGCTGTAGTAGGCCTGCATGGCCTCGTCGAAGGCCGCCACCTGCTCCCTGTCGTCGGTGTAGTAATCCTCCTTGAGGATAGCGTCTACCGGCAGGCGCGGTTTGACGTCCGGATCGATGGCCGGATAGCCGAGGCACATGCCGAACACCGGGAAAACGTGCTCCGGCAGGTGCAGCAGGTCGCTGATGGCCTGAGGATTGTTGCGAATACCCCCGATGTAGCAGATGCCGAGCCCCTCGGATTCGGCGGCGATGGCGACGTTCTGGGCCATCAGTGCGGTATCCACGCTGGCCACCACCAGTTGCTCGGTCATGCCGCGCACGACGTTGGCACCGGTGCGCTCGGAGGCCTCGGTAGGACGTTTCATGTCGGCGCAGAACACCAGGAAATCGGAGGCGGTGGCGACATACGCCTGGCCGCCGGCCAGCTCGGCGATCTTCTCGCGGTTAGCAGGGTCCTTTACGTGAATGACGGTGTAGGCTTGTACGTGGCTGGAGGTCGCCGCAGCCTGGCCTGCTCGAATCAGATCCAGCAGCAGCTCGTGCGGGATCTTCCGGTCGGTGAATTTGCGAATCGAGCGGTGGGATTTCAGCAGTTCGATGGTGGAATTCATGTCGCCTCGCGTAATGCCTGTCTATCGTTACTCTGCTTAGTATCTTTCATTCGCCTGCGCATTGCATGGCCTGCCCTGGAGTATCGAATGCGACAAGCCATGCCGAGCCTTAGCGGGCGCCTGGAAACCAAATGCGAATCGCACGCGGAGTCAAAATCAAGCAGCTGAATTTAAAGGAAAAATTGACCATAACTTCTATTCACCCTAGGATGAGCCAATCTACTCTCTTGCGTTAACACAGGGAACCGCATGAAAGGCAAACAGACCATCATCGAGGCCTTGAACGGCCTGCTGGCAGCGGAACTCGCCGCCATGGACCAGTACTTCATCCACTCCGAAATGTACGCTGACTGGGGGCTCACCAAGCTCTATGAGCGCATCGCCCACGAATTCGACGACGAAAAGGGGCATGCCAAGCAGCTGATCGAGCGGATTCTGTTCCTGGAAGGCAAGCCCGACATGCATACCCGTACCCCGGTGCGCATCGGCCAGGACGTAGAGGAAATGCTCGGCAATGACCTTCAGCTCGAATACGAAGTGGGGTGATGCCCTGAAGGAAGGCATCGCCCTTTGCGAGCAGGAGCGGGACTTCCAGACCCGCAACGTACTGCTGGGACTGCTGGCAGACACCGAAGAAGACCATGCCTACTGGCTCGAGCAGCAGCTACGGTTGATCAAGATGCTGGGCAAGCCGAACTACCTGCTCTCCCAGATGTGAGCCCAGGACGCCCGGTCGAGATTGCCATGCTAAGCTCGTGTGACTTATTAGCTCGATAATGGAATGACGCATGGAAGAGATCGGCCTGAGATGGCTGCTGGGCCAAGGGGTCAGCCTGGTGGCGCTTGCCCTGTGCATCGTGGCCTTCGCCAGCAAGCGCGACGACCGTCTGTTCGTGCTGCTGCTGTTCGCCAATGTCGCCTTCGCCGCGCAGTTCGCCCTCTTCGAGAGTTGGGTGGCCGCGGGTATCTCGGCGCTGATCGTGCTGCGCATTGCCCTGGTGCGCCGCTTTCGGCGCAATCCGGCGATCATGCTCGGCATGCTGCTGGCCACGCTTTTGGTCGCCGCTCTGACCTGGAGCGGCCCGCGGGACATTCCGGCCTTGGCTGCAGGCCTGCTCGGCACCTACGGCATGTTCATGCTGAGTGGCATTCCGATGCGCATCGCCCTGGCCGGGGCAGCGCTGTGCTGGGTTGCCAGCAACGTGCTGGCGGGCTCGATCGGCGGCACCATTGCCGAGAGCCTGATCTTCCTGACCAATGTGCTCACCATGCTGCGTATGCGGCGAGACGCACGGTTGCAGTGTTCGGCATAAGAAGAGGCGACATACTGTCGAAAACATCACGACTCAATCGACTAGCAGGAGTCAGCACAATCGACTAATCCTGTTACACCACTCGATGGAGTTTTCTTATGTCGCGCATGATCTTCGTGAACCTACCCGTTGCCGATCTGCATAAATCGATGGCGTTCTACGAGGCGCTGGGCTTCACCAACAATCCGCATTTCACCGACGAGACGGCCGCGGGCATGGTGCTGAGCGAGACGATCCACGTGATGCTGCTCACCCATGATAAGTGGCGCACCTTCACCGACCGCCCGATTCCGCCGGCCGATTCCAGCGAAGTGATGCTCGCCCTGTCGTGTGAGAACCGCGAGGCGGTGGATGCCATGTGCGAGGCAGCTTCGGCCAATGGCGGCACGGCGGATAACAACCCTCTTCAGGATCACGGTTTCATGTACGGTCGCTCCCTGACGGACCTCGATGGCCACGTCTGGGAGTCATTCTGGATGGATCCGGCTGCAATACCATCGAACGATTAACGATCCGGCGGTTCACCGAACTCCGTAGCGTTACTGTGGCTGTCCAGATATTTCATTCTTCGAGCACGTCCCGCCCCTCGCTCAGTCAGGGCGAGCTGGCGGTGGGGCCATTCCCGGTGGGTATCGCTGATTCTGACAAGCGGCTCTGGCTCGGCGATCAATGGCTGGAGCAGCCACCAGAACATCAGTTCGCCCAGGTAGGGCAGCGGTTCTTACTCGCGCCTCAGGCGCAGCATTTCGACCGCCTCATTCTTCATTGCGCTCGCTCTCATCACGTTCGCCGTCTCCGAGCAGGCCCTGCCAAGGGTCGGCATCGAGGCCAGCGGTCTCGCTGGTCTCTCCCTTCAACAACGACTGGACGGCGTGCCATTTTTCAAGCGGGATCAGCATCAGCCTGGCATTGAGGCCGTCCGCAGCGAGCTCAAGGGAGTTCAGGCGGGGGTTCCCTCCTTGCTCGAGACGCTGGTACTGCTGACGCACCATGCCGGTTCGATCGGCCATGTCCTGTTGCGTGAGGTGCAGCGTCAGTCGCCTTTGACGGTATTGATCGAGAAGCCTCATAAGCATCACATGTGTTGCATAGACACCAAATAGGCAACGTATAAGTTGCAATTTATCGCCGTTGGCGATGAAACGCCAGTGTCTCGGTCCACTATCTTTTTGAGGCTAGAGCTTCGGGCATGCGGTCCTTGAGCTCACCCCGTTCCTTGACCCGCCAATTTATCATGATAAATTTTATGGTATGCGTCGGTACTCCCCTCGCCGGCGCCCGGCGAACAAGGACAACGACATGCAGACAACCGAACAGGCGCTGACACAGCGCAAGAAAAAATGGTACCGGACGGTACCCGACCCCATGGTCTTGATCTTCCTGATTCTACTGGCCACCTATGCCCTCACCTTCGTGGTGCCGGCAGGTGAGTACGAGCGGGTCGAGCAGGATGGCCGCACCCGAGTGGTGCCGGAGTCCTTCACCTATCTTCCCGATGTGGATGCCATCTCGCCCTTCGATATCTTCGTGGCGGTCCCGCGCGGCCTCAACGAGGCGTCGCTCTACCTGTTCATCGTGTTCATAGCCGGCGGCTTGTTCCATATCCTGCAGCGCACCGGCGCCCTGGAGAACGCGATCGGCGTAGCGGTGAACCGGGTCGGCGTCGAACGACGCAACATCATCATTACCGCCGGCACCTTCATCTACGGATTCTTCGGCGTGGCAGTGGGCTTCGAGAACAATATCGCCCTGGTGCCCATCGCGGTGCTGATCGCCAGCGCCATCGGCTGCTCCAGCCTGGTCGGCACCACCATGGCCGTCGGCGGCATCGGTATCGGTTTTGCCCTCTCACCGATCAACCCCTACACCGTTGGCGTGGCCCAGGGCATTGCCGAACTGCCTACCTTCTCCGGTGCCTGGCTGCGCACCCTGCTGGTGGTCTCTTCGCTGGCCCTGCTCTCGTTCTACATCTGCAAGTGGGTTGTCAAGATGGATTTCGAGGAGCCGGACAACGCCAAGGCGATGACCAAGTCACTGGATGAATACCAGTTGACGAAGCAGAACAAGATGACCCTGGCAGTGTTCATCCTGGGCTTGGCGGCGATGCTGGTGGGCGTCTTCACTCAAGGTTGGTACATCAACGAGATTGCCGGCATGTTCCTGTTGATTGCCATCGTGATCGGCATCGTCAATGGGCTCACCGCCAACGAGATCGTCGCTCAAATGATGGAAGGTGCCTCCAGGGTTACCGCCGGGGCGCTGGTGATCGGCCTGGCCGCCTCCATTCAGGTGATTCTCAACCAGGCCCAGATCATCGACACCATCGTTCACGGACTGAGCGGCCTGATTCAGGGAATTCCCGGCGCCATGTCGGCGATCATGGCCAGTGTGGTGCAGGGGGCGATCAACCTCTTCGTGCCTTCCGGCTCCGGGCAGGCGCTGGTCACCATGCCCATATTGATCCCGGTGGCCGATCTGGTAGGCATGAGCCGCCAGTTGATGATCACCGCCTTCCAGGTCGGCGACGGCCTGACCAACCTGATCGTGCCCACTTCCGGCGGCACCTTGGCCATGCTGGCTCTGGGGCGGGTCTCCTACGTGAAGTGGCTGAAGGCCATCCTGCCCTTCATGGTGCTGGTTTATGTCCTGGCCTGGGTCGGCCTGGTCATCGGCCACTACGTCGGCTACTGAGCCACCACATGACCTTGTCACTCATTCACGTGCAGCCGGCGACCGGCATGGTCGCCGCGCTGACGGCCACCGGCGGCGTGGCGGTGGGCGGCTACGTGCATCATGCCTGGCGTGGCCTGGGCGCTTGCGCCACCCAGGGGCTGGTCACGAACCCCTGGTACCCCGAAGGTATTCGCCAGGCCCTGGGCCAGCGCTGCACCGCCAAGGAGGCCCTGCAGAAGGTGATCCGGCAGGACAGCGGTGCGTCGCGCCGCCAGTGCCTGGTGATGGATGCCGGCGGCCAGGCCGCGGTGCACTCCGGCAGCGATAACGTCGCGGTGGTGAGCGCCGAGCTGCGCCCTACGGTAGCGGTGGCCGGCAACATGCTGGCCGATGAGCGGGTCGTGGTGACACTGCTGCAGACCTTTCTGGCGCTGACCTGCGCCAATCCCGACGAGGTATGGACGCAGAGCGTCACGCCTCGCTATCACGACGGCTACGAAGCACACCTGCTGGAGACGCTGGTCGAGTCGCTGGACACGGCCTTGCAGGTCGGCGGTGACGCCCGCGGTACTCGCTCGGCCGCCCTGCGCATCGAGTCCTTCGATACGGCCCCCATCGACCTGCGGGTGGACTGGGACGACGACCCCGCCGATGCGCTACGAGCGCTGGCTCGTCGCGTGCGCGCCCCGGCGTTCTCCGCCTTCCTTGCCTCGCTGCCAACGCACTGATTCAGGAGAGAAGCATGACCGATTCCACGACGCAGACGCCCCTTGGCCGAGACCTGATGGCGCGCCTGGACGAAGCCGCGCGCCACTCCCGGCCCGGCCCGGGCGTCACGCGCCTGTTCTGTTCCGACGAGCATCGTGCGGTACTGGAGCCGATTGCCGATTGGATGCGCCAGGCCGGGCTCACTCCAGAGCTCGATGCGTCCGGCAACCTGGTGGGGCGCAATGCACGCGCCATGGCGGGCGAGAAGAGTCTGATAATGGGCTCCCACCAGGACACGGTCGCCGAGGGGGGCAAGTACGATGGCATGCTGGGCGTTGCCCTGCCGCTGCAAGCCCTTCAGGCGCTGAAGGAAGACGGCATCGAGTTGCCCTATGGAATCGAGGTGGTGGCCTTCGGCGACGAGGAAGGCACGCGTTTCCAGTCGACCCTGATCGGCAGCCGCGCCCTGGCCGGCACCTTCGACCCCGCGAGCCTGGAAGCGCGCGACGCCGAGGGCGTTTCACTCGGCGAGGCCCTTGAGACTTTCGGCAGCAACCCGCGCAATATTCCTCATCTGGCGCGCAGGCCCGAGTCGGTCATCGGCTTCGTCGAGGTGCATATCGAGCAAGGCCCGGTGCTGGAACAGCGCGACCAGGCGGTGGGTGTCGTCACCGCGCTGACCGGGATCGAGCGCCATCGCATGTGCGTGCGCGGCAAGGCCGGCCACGCCGGCACCACGCCGATGCCGGGCCGTCGCGACGCCCTGGTGGGTGCGGCCGAGATGGTGGTGGAAGCGGACAGGATACTGAACGCCACCCAGGACTTCGTTGGCGTGGTCGGAAAGCTGGAAGTCAGGCCCAATGCCGTTAACGTGATTCCCGCCGAGGTGAACTTCACGCTGGAACTGCGCTCCCCCGTCGCCGCAGTGCGCAAGCAGGGGCGCCAGGGAATCCTGGATGCCTGCCAGCGGCTTGCCCAGGCGCGCGGGCTCGAGCTGTCGAGCGAGCCTACCTACCAGGCCGAAGCGGTGGCATGCGCCGAATGGCTGATCGAAGCCTTGGAAGGCGCTTGCGAGGAATGCGGTGAACCCGCTGAACGCATGTTCAGCGGTGCCGGCCACGACGGCCTGGCCATGCACGACCTCACCGATATCGGCATGCTCTTCGTGCGCTGCAAGGACGGTCTGAGCCATCACCCGGACGAAGCCATCAGCATCGAGGATGCCGACCGCGCGACCCGTGTGCTGATGCGCTTCCTCACCAATCTGGGATCGCAAGCGTGCGGCAGGAACTGACCTCAGGCAAGGCGCGGTGTCAGTCGGTCAGGAAGCCGCGCCGGACCTGGGCCTCGTTGTCGTTCATTACCGCCTGTGCCGAGAGCATGTGTTCCCGCATGAGTTCGCGGGCCAGCTCGGCATCGCCCGCTTCGATGGCATCCAGCAGCCGCGCGTGATACTGGCAGCCGGTGGGACCGATCTGGTGGTCCCCTGGCTCGTAGAGCCGACGATAGACGGTCAGGTCGGAGAGCACCTGCACGGTGAAGCGGATGATGAACGACAGCAGCGGATTGCCCCCCGCCAGCTCGGCCAGCATTTCATGGAAACGCAGCGAGTCGATATGCTGCTGGCGCTCGATCTCCAGGTCGGGCGCCGGCGTGGCGTAGGTGTGCAGGCTTTCACGCAGGCGAGCCAGATCGTCGGCACCGACCTTGCCGGCCAGCGAAGCGGCGAGTTCGGGCTCCAGCGCCAGGCGGATCTGGTAGATGTCCCGAATCGAGATGTCCTGGAAATAGAAATAGTGACTGAGCAGCGAGGTCGCCTTGGCCTCGCTCATACGACAGACGAAAACGCCGCCCCCCGGGCCGGTACGCGTCACCACCAATCCCTGCGCTTCCAGCACCCGCGTGCTCTCGCGAATGGTGCCCTTGGAGACGCCCAAGGTCTCCATCAGCTCGGCCTCGCTGGGCAGGCGATCGCCCGGCACCAACTGACGTTCCACGATCCAGCCCTTGATGGTATCCGCGACATGGTAGGGCAGGCGACGCGATGCAGAACCAGCCATTGCTTCTCTCTTGCAACACAGGGAAACCAAGGGTAAGCCATTCATCGAGAAGCGAACAGAGTGCAGCCAATACCGACTCTACCCGGCGAGCCTTCGATCCGTTCGGTCCTGCCTGCCAGGCCGCAGCACCGCTCAAGTGAAGCAGGTTGGCTCACTCACCCCTCTTGCCTGGCTTCATCTCTCTTGCGCTTTTGACCGCGCCGTTCCAGTACCAGATAGACCAGGAAGGCTGCCGTCAGCGGCAGCAGGAAGTAGAGGGCACGGTAGCCGATCAGCGCGGCGAGTATCTGGCTCGGGGCAACGTGGTGCTGAAGAAGGGCGAGGAATATCGCTTCCAGCACGCCGAGACCGGCTGGGATGTGGGTGACAACCCCGGCAATCGAACTGATCAGAAGAATGCCGAGAATACTTGGGAAAAACAGTCCTTGCGGCAGCAACAGGTAGATCAGCGCCCCCATCAACGACCAGTTCGTCGCGCCCAGGGCGGCCTGCATCAGCGCCAGCCGGAGCGGCGGAAGAACGACCTCATGACCGCGCACGTGCCATGCGCGTCGCTTGGAGTAGCGGCAGGCGGCCAGATAAGCGAAGGAGACCGCCAGCAGCCCGAAGCCAATGAACTGCAAACCGGTGGCACCGATTTCCCAGTTCTGTGGCAGCTCGAGCAGGCGAAAGGAGAAGATGACACCCGCGAGAATCATGTAGCCCAGCCAGTTGGCGATCAGGCTGATACTGAGAATGCGGGTAACGGTGCCTACCTCGAGGCCCAGTCGGGTATAGAGCCGGTAGCGCATGGCCAGACCGCCCACCCAGGCGCCCAGGTTGAGATTGAAGGAGTAGCACACGAAGGCGACCAGCAGCACACGCCCGGCCGACAGACCATGACCGGTGTACTTCTTGCCCAGCAGGTCGTAGCTGCAGAAGGCGGAATAGCTGGCCGCGGTAATACCCACCCCGGCGACCAGCATCAGCGGGCTGTAGCCCCGCAAGGTTGACATGACCTTGGGCCAGTCGACATTGCGGGCCAGCGAAAACAGCAGCACCGCAACCAGCACGAAAAAAGCCAGCGTGATGCCTCGCTTCAACCAGCGTCGCCAGGTCCGGGATGGCTTGAGCCTTTCGGTGGCGGGAGCTTTCATGTCGTTACCTCGTTGGCTCAACGCAGGGCCCGCTTCTTCGGCCGCTCTTTCGGGGTCAGCGGCTCGAGCCTGGGAGAGTGACCAGGGCTCCAACCTGCGCTGAGAGGAAAGTGGCGCAGGAAATGGAAACTAACGAACATCAGCGGCGCCCGCCACCAGCGCCCCTTGTCCGCGGCTTCGGGCGTGATCATGCGGCAGCTGTTCTCGATCAGCTCGGTAAGGTGTTCATGGATCTGCCGATTGAGGTCCGTATCGCGAATGAACAGGTTGGCTTCGAGGTTCAGCGACAGGCTGAGCGGATCGAGGTTGCTCGACCCCACGGTCGCCCAGTCGTCATCGGCGATGGCGATCTTGCCATGCAGAGGGTGCTCCTTGTACTCATAGATACGTATACCGTCTTTGAGCAGGTAGCTGTACAACGAGCTGGAGAACATCCTCGCCCAAGGCATGTCAGGGCGGCCCTGAAGTATCAGTGTCACCTCCACACCCCGCCGGGCGGCGTTGCGCAATTCACTCCAGAGATGATAGCTGGGGAAGAAATAGGCGTTGGCGATCAATAGCCGCGACCTTGCCGTTCGAATCGCTTCCAGGTAGTGATCTTCGATATCGGTGCGATGCAGATGGTTGTCGCGAACGGCCAGACGCATGGCGGCCTGCCCGACGGGTGAGGTGTCGCCGAGGCGCTGCGGCAACCCCTCGACCGCCTGATGCTCCAAAAGTAGTGTCGTGGCGGCGCGGCGGACGTCCTCGACGACCGGCCCACGCACGCGCATGCCATAGTCCTGCTTGCCCATGACGTACTTATCGGGCAAGTGGTCCCAGCCGTAATTGATCCCGCTGATGTAGGCTACCTCCCCGTCGACCACCACGATCTTGCGATGCAGGCGGCGGAACAGGTTGGTGCGCATCCCCAGACGGCGAGGGCGCGGATCATAGATGTGCATGTTCACGCCGGCGTCGGTCAGCTCGGCGATATAGTCGCTGCTCAGGTCCGCCGTGCCGTAGCCGTCCACAGTGACTTCGATGCGCACCTCTCGGGCTGCGGCTTCGAGCAGGGCTTCTTTCAGCCCTTGGCCGACCTCGTCATCGAAAATGATGAAGGTCTCGATCAGTATTTCCCACCGCGCCGAGCGAATCGCCTCGAACACCTCGGGGAAGTACTGGTTTCCATTGATCAACAGTTTGGCTTGATTGCCTTCCTTCCATTGGAAATTCACAGGCCTATCTCTGCTATGAGTGGAACATGATCGGAGAGATGCGACCACGGCTTGCGATAAAGGGCCCTGGGGTTGCGACAAGAGGCGTGGCGGACGTATATCCGGTCCAGGCACAGCAGGGGCCAGCGCGCCGGGAACGTTTTTGCCGGCCCTCCTTTGCAGTCCACGAACGCCTCGCGCAGCCCGCACTCGGTCAGCACCGCGTCAGCTTTCAATTGCCAGTCGTTGAAATCTCCCGCGACGATGACCGTCTTATCATCGGGTATCGAGTCCAGTAGTTGACATAACAATCTCAGCTGCAGCAGGCGATGTTTCTGGCGCAGCCCAAGATGGACGCAGACCGCGTGCACCGTGGGCTGACCGGGAACCGCCAACTGGCAGTGAAGGAGCCCACGCCTTTCCGTGCCGTGGATAGTGACATCCCTGTTTTCGTAATGAAGAATCGGGTAGCGGGACAGCAGGGCATTGCCATGGTCGCCGTCGGGGTAAACGGCGTTGCGCCCATAGGCGAAGTCGGGCCACATGGTATCGGCCAGATACTCATACTGCGGCACGCCCGGCCAGTCATGGTAGCGAAGGGAGTGTTTCTTGTGTTCGCCGTGTACTTCCTGCAGGAACACCATATCGGCCGATAGGGTGGTCACGGCATCGCGCAGCTCCGGCAGGATATGACGACGATTGAACACGTTGAAGCCTTTGTGCACGTTGATCGTCATTACCTGCAGCGACTTTACCGGCGCTGCCTGCTGAATCTCCCGTTGCGGCGTCCTGTCCGTCACGCTCACTACTGACATCCTTTTCCCGCTGATTGACATGGCGCTTCCGGCCATTCGCTCGAAGAAAGCTTAGCAGTAGAAGCCGAGACAGACGCAAATCCGATGGCTCTCTTCACTCCGACTTGCCCCTGTCCGAAATTGCTGGTGGGATACGAGCCGTCGCCCGACGAAGGAGTGAGCGAGTGAAGCCCGAAGACTTGGAAAAGCTGGTCATCCGCAGGATGCCGTTCGGCAAGTACGAAGGCCGGTTGATCGCCGACCTCCCAGGGCCCTACCTCAACTGGTTCGCCCGGGAGGGCTTCCCACCCGGCGAGATCGGCCAGTTGCTGCATCTGATGCACGAGATCGATCACAATGGCCTTGGCCCGCTGCTCGATCCGCTGCGCCGAGACGAACAGCGTGACTAGCGCCCATCTCGAGCGGCCAGCGCACGCTGTAACTCCACGCGATACGCCTCGGCATGCCGGGAGGGGTCGACAGGGAAGCGGCCCAATGCCACGGCCAGCTCGAAGAAGCCTGGCGCCGGGAGGTTGCCTTGCCTGCTTACTACCAGTGCAGCGATGAAAGGGCGTCCCAGCTCGCCATCTTCGCGCATCAGTGCTTCGAGCGCCTGGGCGACACGCTGGATGGTACGCGGCGGCGTGAATCCCAGCGCTTCGGCGAGCTGCTGGTAGGTCATCGGCAGCGAGGCCGTAGGGGCGGCTTCGAGCAGATGGCGGGCCTGGCGTGCGTTAATCCCGCACATGCTGATCGACCTTCTGCGTATCGAAGGCAAGCTTCCCGGCTATCGCCGACATGGCTTCGAATGGCGTTTCGTAGCTCCAGGCGACATCGCGCAGGCTTTCACCGTCGAGGACGACCGAGAAATAGTTGGCGTCGCCCTTGAACGGGCAGTGCGTGACGGTATCGGTACGCTGGAGACGCGCCATGTCCACGTCCTCCCACGGCAGGTACAGCCGGGGCGGATAGCCGGTTTCGCGCAGCTCAAGGGCATTGCGGGTGTCGGCGAGGAGCACATCGCCGACCCGCACCTGCACTCGCCGGTCGTGCGAGTGCAGGGAAATACGTCCCTTCGGGTCGTGATTCGAATCGTGTGAAGACGTTGTCATGTGTCACCTCGTTACGGGCCGCCGCTGCCGCCCGTGGCGCCATAGACTTGGCCGGTGGCGTAGCTGGACTCCTGCGAGGCGAGCAGCACATAGACGCCGGAGAGTTCCACCGGTTGGCCGGGGCGGCCCATTGGCGTTTCCTTACCGAAGCTGGTCACGTTCTCCTGGGGCTGGCCGCCGCTCGGCTGCAGAGGGGTCCAGAACGGACCGGGGGCAACGGCGTTTACTCGGATGCCCTGGCCGGCGACCTGCTTGGCCAGGCATTGGGTGAAGTTGACGATCGCCGCCTTGGTCATCGAGTAATCGAGCAATATTTCGGGTGGATCGTAGGCTACCACCGAAGCGGTGTTGATGATCGAGGCTCCCGCTTCGAGATGCGGCATGGCCGCCTGGGTGATCCATAGCATGGCATAGAGGTTCGTTTTCAGGGTGGCGTCGAAGTCCTCGGTGGTAATGTCACTGATCGAGGGCTTCCACTGCTGTCGGGCGGCATTGTTGACCAGAATGTCGAGTCCGCCGAGCTGCTCCACCGCAGATTCGACCAGCTCGCGACAGAAGGACTCCTCGCGGATGTCGCCGGGAATGGCCACGGCCGTGCGTCCTTCCGCCTCGACCAGTTCGATCACTTCGCGGGCGTCCGACTCCTCCGCTTCCAGATAGTTGATCGCCACGTCGGCTCCTTCTCGAGCATAGGCGATCGCGGCGGCCCGGCCGATGCCGGAATCGCCGCCGGTGATCAGCGCCTTGCGCCCCGTCAACCGGCCGCTGCCGCGGTAGCTCTCTTCGCCATGGTCCGGGCGCGGCTCCATCTCGCTGGCCAACCCCGGCCACTCCTGCGGCTGCTCGGGAAATGGCGGGCTGGGATACTGCTCGGTGGGGTCCTGCTTCTGCAGCAAGGAACCGCCCCCGGCTGCGGCGCCCTGCCCTTCGGCTCGTGAAGTAGACGGCAACGACTGCTGGCCAAGTGCCGGCCCGGCCATTGCCGCGGCGGCCACTCCCGAGGCCAGGCCACCGACGATGTGCCGGCGTGTGGGGTCGAAAGCTTGATCGGATGGCATTGCGGCACCTCCCTGTCGTGCAGTTGCGACGATTTCTCACTAAGACCCTAGCCCGAGCCGACAGGAATACAATCTGCGTGCGGTAACCGAATGTTGCGAAACAGCACGCCTCCCACCGCCAGCAGTGCCGAGGCGTAGAATCCCGTCAGGGCGATAGCATGACCGACCGTCCATGGGTCCATGTCGAGCGATGCTGTCCCAACCATCGCCTACTCCTGGATCGTGAAGCAGTATCCACCCGACATGGAATGGCCGTCTTCACTCAGGAAGGGTGTCGCTGCTGACCCTCTTCTTGGCCCTTGCCGTCGAGACCCTCTTCGGGTTTGGCCGACCCCTGGTGTGTCAGGCGTTCAGCCTGATCGAGCCGCGGATGGTTGTCGAGGAACGCCCGATGCGGGTCCGGCAAGGTGTCCAGCGCTTGGAGAGTGTATTTGAGCACATGGATAGCGGCCAGCACGTCCTGAGTGTTGCCGGTCTCGGAGATGGTGTGCATGTTGCGAATGGGGAAACCGATGGAGGTAGCGGCGCAATCGATGGCGGCCAGCACGCCGGCCATCCCATCAGTACCGGTATCGGCGCCGACGATGTCGCGCTGCATGGGGATACCGTGTTCTCTGGCGCTGGCTTCGACGATACGGTTGAGCTGCTCGCTGGCAATCGCGCCCACCGACATGGTGAAGCCCTTGCCCATCTCCAGCGGCTGCATGCGCCGCTCGCCGATGCCGGGGGCGGCCACGTAGTCATGATTCACGTCTACGCCGATCACTACGTCGGGTTCGAGCTCACCGGCCAGCACGCGGCTGCCGAAGCGGCCGATCTCCTCGTAGCTGGCGATGGCAAACAGTATTCGCACCTTCTCGGTACCACCGGCCTCGGCGATCAGCCGTGCCACTTCGGCGGTGACGAAACAGCCCAGGCCGTTGTCCAGGTAGGCGCCGTAGAAGGTGTCGGGGCTGAAGCCGTGGCGGATGGGGCGGTCGAAGAGGATCGAGTCGCCGGGTCGCACACCGAGGTTGAGCACCTGCTGCTTCTTGTTCTCGCCGTGGATCTGCAGGTCGAGGTAGATCTGCTCCTTCTTGATGCCTTTGCTGCCTTCGCGCTGGGCCGCGTCAGAGAAGTGAATGGCACCCAGTGCCTCCACGGTACCGCCCTGGATGATGCGGTAGCGGCCCGGCCGCTCCGGGTCCTCGCTGAACAGCTTGACCTCGTGACCGACCAGTACGTTGGGCAGGAAGGCATCGGTGTTGATCCAGATCTTGCCGTCGTCGCCAATGCTGCGCACCTGCATGCGGATCTTGTCGGCGTGACCGATGAGCATCACTTTGAACAGGTCGTCGCGGCCCGGGTGGGTATCCCACACCACGCCGGCATGCCCCTTGTACTGGTGCATGTGCCAACCCTCGGGAGCGAAGCTCTCGAAATGGGGCTTGAGCACACTGTATGTCATTGCCCCCTCCAGCCCCACGGGGCTGGGCGCATCCAGGATGCGTTGCATCAGGGTGAACTGCGTTTGCGGCATGGGCTCGGCCCAAGGCTTTTGCGTCTCGCTCATATGGCTTCCTTTCTCGACGGTTCAGGATACGTTCAGCGTAGTTTGCCAGATGTCGTGCGGCATGGCCCGGCAGCGCCGGTCGCGACAAAAGGCGGTACTGCCGTCTTTTCGAACCCATGATAAAGGCAAGGCCTGGTGGCCTTGCCTTCGCGATCGCCAGCGGCGTTGTCTATCCAAACGGGAAAGCCTAGCGCTCCATCGCTTCCGTCAGGGTCATGTCGCCGTCCACCTCGCTGTAGCGGCCCTCATCGTAATCGGTGGCCAGATCATCGAGCTCATCCTTACCGATGATGTCCTGCAGTACCAGTTGCTCGCCCTTGAACTGCATATTGCTCAGCGGCAGGGCAACATCGGAGGCGCCGAAGATCCAGAAGCCACCCACCGAGACGACGGCATGCAGGTCGCCGGCGTCCTTGTGTCGCAGTACCTTTTCGACTTTGCCGAGTGTCTCGTCTTCGGCATTAACGATGGTCTTGCCCTCGACCTCACTGACCTGCATGGAAGCGATTGATGAATCGAGTGTTGCAGCTTCCGGCTCCATCTCCTCGAAGCCAGACGCAGTATCATTCCCAGCGGTCCGGCCCGCCTGCTGGTCGGCGGCGGCCTGCTCGTCCTCGGCGGCCTGCTCCGCATCGGGTTCGGTTGAAGTCGCCTGCTCTCCGGGGTCGGTCTTAATCTCCGCATCGTCATTGGCTCCCTGGGTTTCCCCGGTAGATTGGTCGCCCTCACCGCCGGCCTCGGCCTGGGAGCCTCGGGCATCGTCGCTGAGGTCAGCCTCGTGGTCTTGAGCCAGAGCGCCGTTGATGAGCCCGACGGAGAGAGCGCCGATGGCGATAGCCAGTAATGTCTTTTTCATTGGCACTTTCCTCCTTGGGTGGGCCATTGGTTTAGATTAGGCAGCGCCGATTACAAGCAGCCGGAACATAACGGAGCGAAACGTTAACGAAGGGATGCTGGCTCATGCCTCGGGATGGACATAACCGCGCCACCCCTGGCCGGTACCGAGATGAGTGGCCTCGCCGATAACATCCGGCCGATGCGGCGATACGATGCCACGTCCCTGCCGGGTGCCCATATGCGTGGCTACCATGCGCTGCGGCGCCTCCTGACGAGCCGGAATCGTCGTACCACGCGGCACCGGCAGGCCAGCGTTGCCCGCAAGGGAATGTCCAGACGAGCCGGAGCGTAGCTGGGAGACCATCAGCCAGCCCAGCCCGACCCCGGTCACCAGCACAGGCATGGGATGCTCGCGGATCGAACGGCTCAGGCTATCGAAAAAGCCCTGTCCTACTCCGTTGCGCGCGGGCATATAGGCCGAGACGCTACGCTTGAGTTGAGCTGGCGAGAGCCGGCTCTCGAGCTCATGCAGGGTGTCGTTAAGATGGGTGCGGGATTGACGAATATCGGTCTCCAGTTCGTCTACCCGGGGTTGCTGATAACGGCTCATGTTCACGCCTCCTTGGCTCACCATTGTAGTGATCTTCCATGACTTCAAGCTGGCCCTGGTAGTGGGCTTCGTCAAGTCACCGCCGTGCCCTGGCAATATGCCAGCGATGCCAGCGCTCTCATGCTGCTACACCTTCAAGAGTCTGTTCGATGGCTTCACCGCTAGCAGGGCGCACTAGCCGAGCCACCTCTTCGCCGTCCTGAAGGAATACCAGCGTGGGCCACAGCTTGATGCGAAAAGCCCGTCCCAGACGCCGCCCCGGTCCGTCTTCGACTTTGAGATGATGCACGTCGTGGCGACGCGCCAAGGCCCGCTCGAGCCCAGGCTGGGCTATCTGGCAGTAGCCGCACCAGGGAGTGCCGAACTCGAGAACGGTAACTCCCGCCAGGGAACGTACCTCCTCGAGGCTTGGCGCCGATGCCATGTAATCGACCTGCATGGTCATGCTATTTCCTCCTTGGTGAGCCTTGAGGAAACGATAGCAGCCACCTGCATTGCGAGATGTTGCAAAATGCATCTCCAGATGCGGCAGGCCGGTGCCTACATGGATATGCTAGGGGGTATCGTTCTAATGCTAACGGGGTAAGCCATGTCCGCTCTGAATCGTCAACGCCGTCAACGCGGCGGGCGGTGGCCGACACGCATCGCCGGGTTCAGCGTACTGTTGCTGGTATTGGCAGCGTTGCTGCTGGCCGGTGCCGGCCCCGCCTACCGGCTGGACCTGCTGGCGTTGGGTGGCGCCTTCAAAATGCTGCGTTTAGGCGGCCTGGCGGGGCTGGGCGCCATCGCGGTCGCTCTGCTGGCACTGCTAGTGGCGCTGCTGTGTCGTCGCAAGGGCGTCGTCTGGATGGCGTTGTTCACGACCGCCGCCACCGTGGCGCTGTTGGCGATACCCTGGATGTATTGGCAGCGTGCCCAATCGGCGCCGCCGATCCACGACATCACCACCGACCTGGAGAATCCCCCGGAATTCGTGGCCCTGGCCCCCGCTCGCGAGGCCGCTCCCAACGCCGTCGACTATCCCGGCGAATCGTTCGCGCGTCGTCAGCGCGAGGCCTACCCCGACATTCAATCGCGTCATTTCCCCCTGCCCCTGGCGACGGTGCGCGCCGCCGCCGAAGCCGCCGTACTGGACATGGGCTGGAAAATCGCCGACATCAATATCGACGAGGTGGATACCATCGAGGCCACCGCAACGACTACCTGGTTCGGTTTCACAGACGACGTGGTGGTCCGCCTGACCCAGGAGCCCGACGGCATCCGGGTCGACGTGCGTTCGGCCTCGCGCCTGGGGCGCGGCGATGCGGGCGCCAATGCGCAACGGATTCGCGACTATTTCGAAGCGCTGCAACAGCGCACCGGCTAAGGCTCGTGCTGAAGGCGTTGCCTTGCTGACATTCACATCGCCAACTATGTTGAAGCCGCTGACGGGTTGATATTGATCCGTCGCAGGGAGGCGTGGAGGCGAGTGTGAGCCAGGCAGAAACGGACCAGCAACAAGAGCCGCACAATCTCGAGCAGATGCTCGATCGATTCACGCAGGCCAAGCGTGTCGAAGACAGCGACCGAGTCACCTTGGGCAATGTATTGAATGAAGTCGGCCGCCGGTCTTTTGCCCCCCTATTGCTGGTAGCCGGCGTGATTACCGTGCTTCCTGTGGTTGGGGACATCCCCGGCGTTCCCACCCTGATGGCGCTGTTGGTCTTGCTGGTTGCCGTACAACTTCTGTTTCGAGCGCACCATTTCTGGATTCCCAAGTTCCTGTTGAACCGGTCCGTCTCAAAGAAAAAGCTCGACAAGGCAGTCAGTTGGAGCCGTCGACCCGCTCGGTTCCTGGATAAATTCCTCAAGCCGCGATTAACCTTCCTGACACACGGGCCGGGAGTCGTGGCCGTTGCCCTGGCCTGCATCGTCATTGCCCTGGCCATGCCGCCGATGGAGGTCGTGCCGTTCACGGCCAACGGCGCCGGCCTGGCCCTCACGCTATTCGCGCTGTCACTCATGGCGCATGACGGTCTGCTGGCGGCGTTGGCATTTGCCGTGACGCTGGCCACGCTGATCTTCGTCTACCAGGGGCTTTTCTAGCCCTGGGCCAGAAGCCTGCGCAGATCGCTCAGCACATCCTCTCTCTCATCGTCCTGGCGGATGAGCAGTTGCGCCTCGCCGTTGCGAGCGAAGGCGAAGATCGCGCTGGGGTGGGAGACCATGTAGTACCCTTCACTATCCTTCTCGCCATAGCCGTAGGTCACACGGTAGCGGCGCGTTAGCGCATCCAACTGGTCTTCACTGCCGGTGAGGCCGACGAACTCGGGACCGAAGTTCTCGGTGTACTCACGCAGGGTCTCGGGATCGTCACGGGCTGGGTCCACTGAGACGAAAAGCACCTGCAGGTCGTCGCGTGCCTCTTCGTCCAGCTCGCCCATGATCGAGTCGAGATGCGCCATCGTCGCCGGACAGACGTCATGACAGTGGGTGAAACCGAAGAAGAGCAGCGTCGCATCGCCGCGAAAGGTCTGCGCATCGACCTGCTCTCCCGACTCGCCCGTGAGCTGGAACTCGAGCGGCGGCATGAGGCCGGAAATATCCTTGGTCTGCCAGCCGGGGTCGGAACAACCGCTCAGCAGTGCACCGAGCGCGAACCATCCCCCCACGAGCGTTGCTTTCGACAGGAGACCTGCCGAGAAGCGCGAGTGACGTCGTCTCATCGGGCTGGCTGTGTTCATCCTGGTCCTCATGGCTGTGGCACCCTCCGTTCATGTGCTGTTTTGCCCCCATCCACGTCGCCCTTCTCGGAGAGGATGTAGCGAATCACGAGCAGTACGCCGATCACGCTCATCATCGATGCGGGTATCCAAGTGATCAAGCCGCCGAGCTGCTGGTCGGTCAGTGGCGAGATCGGCCAGGCGCGACCGCAGACGGCATAGACGTCGAACAGCACGTTTTCGCTGAAGGTGAGATAGGCCCCCAGCAGAATCTGTGGCGGTATCACTACCAGCAGCGCCAGAATTCGCGCGCCGTACCCCAGCCCGCCCTGCTTCGGTGTTCGCGGATCGAGCACCAGCCACCAGAACAGCAAGCCATCCAGCAGCATGCTCCAGTTCATGATCTGGTAAAGCCGATGGCTGAGCATGGCATCGAAGTGAACCTCCGGGATGAGCCAGAAGTAAATCAACCCGACGAACAGCAACGGGGCAATGACGGGATGCTGCAGCAGGCGGTATAGAGGGGATATGACTCGTCCCGCCGCGGCTCGCCCCGGTAGTTGCCGAAGACGACTCTGCATGCCGGCCGCCAGCACCGGCAGCGGCGCAGCCAGGGCGATCAGGAACGGTGCAGCGTGGTGCAGCACCAAGTGCTGGGCACGATGGGTGAAGAACATGTATTGGGACAGATAGTCATAGTGGGTCTGGGTCACCGCATAGATCGCGCCGACGCCCAGCAGGAAGGCGAACGGGCGCCAGTAGCCTACCCTCTGACCTTGATGTCGTTGCCGCTGCATGCCGCGCAGATACACCGCCGCCGCCACCAGGCAGAAAAGTACCCAGGACGGCGAAAACTCCCAGGGCAGCAGGTAGCCGGCGACTCGCTCAAGCTCGAGCATTTTTCTTCCTTAACCGAGGCGGCATGTCTCCGCCTGGTGAATTGATCCTCAAGCATAGCGAACTTGGCCAGCCATGAACCACAGGGAGGACTTTAAGGTAGAACGAATGACCTTGGCCCGACGCAAGGTAGCGACTGCATAAAGAAACGTAAAAAACCGTGACTATCCTTGGCAACGACGAGCAGGAAGCCTCCACCTGTACTAGGTTGAAGCCGAAACATGGTCAACGAGCCGACTCAGACCCAGAATGGGGTCTGGTGTGGCGTGCTCGTCCGGGAAGCCGGGCCGAATAGCGCGCGGCAAGACGCGCTTGTCGTTATTTGCATGGAATGCACCGCAGCCTCCGCTGCGCACACGCACGTAGCAATGGATTGTTAACGATGTCCTTCAGCCAGCACGTTCGGACAACAGTACTGCTCGGTGCCACCGCCCCGTTCTTGTCCGCCTGCGAAGGCCCCCAGTCGGCCCTCGATCCGGCGGGCTCGGCCGCCGAGCTGATTACCAGGCTGTGGTGGCCGACGCTATTCGTTGCCACCCTCGTCACGCTGCTGGTGCTCACCCTGCTGGCGGTGGCCATCTTCCGTGCCCATCGCCAGCGTTCCGCGCTACCGCTGAATGCCCGTCAGAGCCGTAACCTGGTGATTGCCGGCGGTATTATCCTGCCGCTGGCGGCTACGATTCCCTTCGCCCTGTCGAGCTTCTCAATCGGGCGCACGATGGATGCCCCCCTGCCTCAGGACGCCATGACCGTAGAGGTCATCGGCAAGCAGTGGTGGTGGGAAGTCCACTACCTCGACGAGGCGGGCAACCGCATCGCCACGACCGCCAACGAGATTCACATCCCCGTCGGCGAAGCGGTGCGCTTTCTGCTCAAGTCGGACAACGTCATTCACAGCTTCTGGTTACCCAACCTGAAGGGCAAGACGGACATGATGCCGGGGCGTACCAACGTTACCTCGGTGACGGCGGACGAACCCGGGGTCTATCGCGGTCAGTGCGCGGAATACTGCGGCACGCAGCATGCGCTGATGGCCTTCATGCTCGTGGCCGAGGAGCCGGAAGCCTTCGACGCCTGGCTGGACGGACAGCGCCAGCCGGCAACGATGCCGCAGACGGAGGCCCAGGCAAGCGGACGCGACGTATTCTTCGAGGCCGGATGCGCCGGCTGCCACACGATTCGCGGCACATCGGCTTCCGGCGACCTGGGCCCCGACCTGACCCATATCGCCAGCCGGCGAACGCTGGCCAGCGCCACGGTGCCCAACCGTATCGGACATCTCGGCGGATGGATCACCGACCCGCAGCACGTCAAGCCGGGCAGCAGGATGCCGCCGAGCGACCTTTCACCGGTGGAGCTCAAGACATTGCTCGGCTACCTGGAGAGCCTGGAATGACGTTCGAGAAACCCACCAACTCTCGCGACGTGATCGATTCACCGGAGGAGACCTCGCGCCTGGAGCGCACCTGGCACTCGCCCGGTGGGTTGCTTGGCTGGTTCACTCACGTCAACCAGCGCATGATCGGCAAGCGCTTCATTATTACCGCCTTCTGCTTCTTCCTGCTGGCAGGCATCCTCGGCATCCTGATTCGCCTGCAGTTGGCCGGCCCCGAGCAGAAGCTGCTCGGGCCGGAGCTCTACAACCAGTTCTTCACCATGCATGGCACGGTGATGATGTTCTTCTTCGCCATTCCGGTGATGGAGGGCTTCGCCATCTACTTCGTGCCGCTGATGGTCGGCTCGCGCGACATGGCCTTTCCCCGGCTCAACGCCTTCGGCTATTACGTCTATCTGATCGGCGGGATCGTACTGTTCGGCTCGCTGCTGCTGAGCATGGCGCCCAACGCAGGCTGGTTCAACTACGTGCCGCTGTCGAGCAAGCTCTACTCGCCCGGCTACGGCGTCGACGTCTGGACGACCATGATCACCTTTATCGAGGTCTCGGCACTGACCGCGGCGGTGGAGCTGATCGTCACGACGCTGAGAATGCGCGCACCGGGCATGTCGCTGAATCGCATGCCGCTGTTCGTCTGGGCGGCGCTGGTAATGTCGTTCATGATCGTTTTCGCCATGCCGGCGGTGATCGTCAGCAGTACGCTGCTGATCCTCGACCGGCTGGTGGACACCCAGTTCTTCATCGTCGAGAGCGGCGGCGAACCGCTGCTATGGCAGCACCTGTTCTGGTATTTCGGTCACCCTGAGGTGTACATCATCTTGGTGCCGGCGCTGGGCATGATCTCGACCATCATCATCACCTTCACCCGGCGCCCGATCTACGGCTACACGGCCTTGGTGCTGTCGGTGGTCGCCATTGGTTTCGTCAGCTTCGGCCTGTGGGTGCACCATATGTTCACCACCGGCCTGCCCCAGCTCGGCATGAGTTTCTTCACCGCCGCCAGCGTCACCATCGCCATTCCCAGCGGGGTGCAGATCTTCTGCTGGATCGCGTCGCTGTGGGGGGCCAAGATCCGTTTCGCCACGCCGATGCTATGGGTGCTGGGGTTTTTCGCCATCTTCGTCATCGGCGGTCTGACTGGTGTCATGGTGGCCTCCATTCCCTTCGATACCCAGGTGCACGACACCTTTTTCCTGGTCGCCCACTTCCACTACGTGCTGATCGGCGGAGCGGTCTTCCCGCTGATCGGCGCGACCTACTACTGGTGGCCCAAGATCACCGGCCGCATGATGAGCGAAGCGGCCGGCAAGTGGAGCTTCTGGCTGGCGTTTATCGGCTTCAACGTTACCTTCTTCCCCATGCATCAGTTGGGACTTGAGGGCATGCCGCGGCGTATCTACACCTACGTCGAAGAGATGGGCTGGGGCGACCTCAACCTGCTGGCGACGATCGGCTCCCTGGTACTGGCGACAGGCTTCGGCATTACGCTGATCAATGCCGTCTGGAGCGTGTTTCGCGGCCGGCGGGCCGAGCCGAACCCTTGGGGGGCGCCCACTTTGGAGTGGGCGGCGGACTCGCCCCCGGCCTCCTATAATTTCCGCCATATACCCGTGGTGCATAGTCGCTGGCCGCTGTGGGACTGGGACACGGATCGCGAACGTGCAGTCGTGACCGGCCTGCGCAACGACCGCCGGGAGGTGGTGCTCACCAGCATTCTGGATGCCAAGCCCGTGGGGGTGCAGGTGCTTCCCGCACCGACCATCTGGCCGTTCGTCTCGGCAGTCGCCGCCTCGATGGGTTTCATCGGCATCATCTTCCATCCGATCTTCTTCGTGATCGCCTTCTTCCTGGTGGCGTTCACCCTGGTGGCCTGGTTCTGGCCACGCCGGCCCTGGAGGAACGATTGATGAAAGTTGTGCAGGGTATAGACGTCTCGGACATGACCCGTTTCAACCCCGACCAGCGCGCACCCTTGTGGTGGGGCATTCTCGGCCTGATCACCATCGAATCGGCGGTGGTCCTGACCTTTTGCGTCAGTTACATGTATCTGGCGGCCTACGCCGAAGCCTGGCCGCCGAGTGGCGAGTCGGCTCCCCCCATGCTGTGGCCGAGCATCAATCTGGGGCTGCTGATGCTGAGCAGCCTCACCATGTATCTTGGTGGACGCGCCATCAAGCGCGGCAATCAACGCGGCTTGGCCATCGGGGTCACCGCCAGCGTGCTGCTGGCGTCAGCGGTGCTGGTGCTGCGCTCGCTGGAGCTGATGGCCTACGAGTTCAGTTGGAAGGATCACGCCTACGGCTCGATCGTCTGGACCATTTCCGGCTTTCACTACGTTCACGTAACGTCGATCGTCTTCGGCAGTGCGGTGGTGGCCATCCTCGCCTGGCGCGGCTATTTCACCCAGCAACGGCAGATCGGCGTCGTGGTGGATACCAACTACTGGTATTTCGTCTGCTTCGCCTGGATTCCCTTTTATCTACTCTTGTACTGGGGGCCTCGCGTTTATGGCCAGTGAGTCGAATCGCGGCGTGCTGCTGCATCCCGTGATGATGTGGTCCGGCTGGTTGATCGGTCCCGGCGCCTGGGCGCTGCATTTGCTGGGCAGTTACCTGCTGGTTTCCAGGGCCTGCGAATCCGGCTCCATGTGGTTGCTGCACGGCGCGACCCTGTTCACCTTGTTGCTGAGCCTGGCTGGCGCCGCGGTGGCCTGGCGACAGTGGGGCCGCGCCGGGAGGCGCTGGCCGGCCTCCGGCGATGGTGAGGCGGGGCGAGTACGCTTCATGGCCGTCATGGGCCTGCTTCTCAGCGCCCTGTCCGCACTGCTTATCGTGGCCGAAGCCATTCCCAACTTTTTCCTGAGTCCGTGCCTATGACAGCGAGAACCGTGTGCTGCCTGCTGCTATTACCACTCCTGACTACCGGCTGCGGCGGTGACAAGGTCGAATCGACGCCGGGCGATCCACAACATGGCCGGGCCGCGATTCGCGAATACGGCTGCGGCAGCTGTCATGTAATACCCGGCATCGGCGGAGCGGACGGTCGCACGGGGCCGTCGCTCGAGCGCATTGCCAAGCGCGTCTACCTGGCGGGGGTACTACCCAACACACCCGACGACATGGCGCGCTGGATTCGCGAGCCGGAGGAGGTCGACCCGCGCACGGCCATGCCGAACATGGGCGTCAGCGAAAGCGACGCACGAGACATCACTGCCTACTTGTACACATTGAAATGAATAACCAGGATCGCCAAGATTCAGTCCGAAAGATCCGCAAGCGGATCGAGATACATGTCGGCATCGCCATTGCGGCGCTGGTCGTCGCCATGGGGGTAGGCGCGGCCGGCTTCGTCTATTGGGGCGCCTATAACGTCTCGGCGCTGCAACAGCATACCGAGCCCGTCTTCACCATCCTCAACTTGGCGCTGGACCGCTCCATACGCCAGCGAGCCGAGGAGATCGAGCCACCATCGTTGACGTCGCAAATGGCCGAGCAGGGCCGGCTTATCTACCAGCAAAAGTGCGTACAGTGCCATGGTGCGCCCGGCGTGGGCCGAGACGACGTGGGCAAGGGCATGACGCCGGTGCCACCCAACTTGGCGCATACGGCGAAGGCCAAGGGCGCCGCCGAGGTTTTCTGGTCGGTCAAGCACGGCATCAAGATGACCGGCATGCCGAGCTGGCAGTTCACATTCACAGACGAGCAGATCTGGACCATCGTCGCCTTTATCGAGCAGATGCCGGAAATGTCTGTGGCCGAGTACCAGGCGATGAACGCCAACGACAGCGAGGATCCTGCACCGCCTCGCGACGTGACGACCGCCAGCACTTCCGCTGAGGTACGCAACGCTGCGGAGCCCGACTCCGAGCGAGGAAAGCTGGCACTGTATGGCTATGGCTGTATCGCCTGTCATCGTATTCCGGGCACGGTGGGACCGCATGCCGACGTCGGCCCGCCGCTCAAGGGCATCGGCGAGCGCCGCTACATCGCTGGCGTCCTGGCCAATACCGAAGAGAACATGGTGCACTGGCTGCGCCATCCCACCGAGGTGGACCCGCTTACCGCCATGCCGGACCTGGGCGTGACGGAACAGGACGCGCGGGACATGGCGGCCTATCTCGAAACGCTGAGGTAGTTCGAAGCGTTGGAATTCGAAGCCCAGGAAAAATGCTGAGTTGCTACGCAGCATGACTCCCGGCCAGGCGGAATCGCCCGGCCGGGACCGCTTGCATCACGCTTCGGGCGGCAGCGCCTCGATGGTACGCAGCGCCTCAGCGACGATACCCTGACGCTTGTGCAGATCGGCCATGCGGTTGGGCGTTTCCATGTTGAGGGCGAAGAACACCGGGCCGCTGGGGCGCTCGACCCAGCCCACCCACCAACCGAGCTTGCCGCTCCAGCCGGTCTTGCCGCGCAGGATCCAGTCGCGGCCGGCGCCGACGATCATCAGATCCTTGACCAATCGCTGGTCGGCCTCGTCGAATGGCAGTTCGTTGCGATAGAGCCGCTCGAGGAACTCGATCTGCTCCTCAGCGGAGATCTCCAGCATGCCCTCCTCCAGCCAGAAGTTCTCGACGTCGTCGCCAATCTCGGCATTGCCGTAGTCGATCGCCTCCAGGTAGCGCTGCTCTCTCTCTTCGCCGAGTTCGCGGGCGAAGCGTTGATAAAGCCATACGACAGAGAGGCGCATGCCCGAGCGCAGGTCATGATCGGCGTTCCACTGCGGAAAGTCTCGCTCGACGCCATCCCAGGGAAAGACCTGAAACTCGTCCTCCACCACATCGGCGTCGAGGACGAACAGACTATGTGGGATCTTGAAAGTGGACGCAGGCAAGAAGCGCTGCCGGGCACGTTCCTCGTCGTGCACCAGGATGTCCTCGCCACCTTCACGCTTGTCGACCACCAACAGGGTGCCACTGGCCTCGTTGGCAGAAAAAATCTCGCTCCAATCGGCGCGCTCCTGCCAGGCGTCGGCCACGGCCGCGAGGGGAGTCAGGGCCAGCATCATGGCACCCCCCATCAAGATTCTTTGCGTCAGCCTCATGTATTTCGGGGTCATGGTTCCATCCGTTCGTCTTGAGTTGTCGTGATTGGTTAAGCGACGCGTCGGATGGCAGATTAGCGGTACGCTACCGGGGCTCACAAACCATGTTATCTTGCCTGAGCCATAAACTGAGTTAGGGCTTATGACCAGACCCTACCTGCCGCTCAACGCCCTGCGTGCGTTCGAGGCCTCGGCCCGCCACCTGAGCTTCACCCGCGCCGCCGACGAACTGAACGTGACCCAGGCGGCAGTGAGCCATCAGGTCAAGCTGCTGGAGGAACGCCTCGACGTGGCGCTGTTCAAGCGCCTGCCTCGCGGGCTGATGATTACCAGCGAGGGAGAGGCGCTGCTGCCGGTGATGCGCGATGCGTTCGATCGCATGGCAAACATGCTGGAGCGGCTCGAGGGCGGCAAGCTACGTGAGATTCTCAACGTGGGTACGGTGGGCACCTTCGCCGTGGGCTGGCTGTTACCACGCCTGGCGCGTTTCCAGGCCGAGCATCCACTGATCGAGGTTCGTTTATCGACTCACAACAACCGGGTCGATCAGGCCACCGAAGGCCTGGACTATACGATTCGCTTCGGCGATGGCGCCTGGCATGGCCTCGAAGCGACCCGACTGTTCCAGGCTCCCCTGTCGGCGCTGTGCGCGCCGCACATCGCCAACCGACTGCGCACCCCGGCAGACCTGGTGCATCACACGCTGTTGCGTTCCTATCGTGAGAACGAGTGGACGAAATGGTTCACCGCGGCCGGTATAGCGCATCCGCCTGCACGAACTCACGCCATCGTATTCGACTCTTCGCTGGCGATGATGGAAGCCGCGGTGCAGGGCGCGGGCGTGGCCCTCGCCCCGCCGCGGATGTTTGCCCGTCAGTTGGGCTGCGGCGAGGTCATGCAGCCCTTTCCTATCCATGCCGCGCTGGGCAGCTACTGGCTCACGCGGCTCAAGTCGCGCACTCCGAGCGCCACCATGGAGGCCTTCCAGGCGTGGCTGCTCGATGAGATCTTCCAGGCTTACGGCGACGAGGCATAGCCGCTGCCAACGCGGGTGTCCAGGCGACCCAAGCGCCTTGTGTGCTAGCCTGTGCTGCCCTGCGCCCATTCAGCACGCACGAGGCCGATATGCTGCGACTCTCCAACAACGTGGAAGTGCCCGACCACGAGATCGAGATCAGCCAGATCCGCGCCCAGGGGGCGGGCGGCCAGAACGTCAACAAAGTGGCAAGCGCCGTGCACCTGCGCTTCGACATTCCCAACTCGAGCCTGCCGCCCTTCTACAAGGAGCGACTGCTGGCACTTTCCGACCAGCGCATCACCAAGGAGGGCGTCGTGGTGCTCAAGGCGCAGGGCTACCGCACCTACGAGCAGAACCGCGAGGATGCCCTGACGCGGCTCAGATCGCTGATTCAGGAGGCGGTAAAGACGCGCAAGGCGCGCAAGCCTACCAAACCGACCCGCGCCGCGAAGCGCAGACGCATGGATAGCAAGACGAAGAAGGGGCAGACCAAGGCGTTGCGCGGCAAGCCCAAGATTTAACTCGTGGACGGCTGCTAGGCTTAACGCAACGCTGCGCACTCAACGCCAAGGAGCCGCCATGCCATCGAGAACGTCGTCGCGCCCGCTGAGCCCGATGCTGGAGCGCCTGCACCTGGCCTGGGATCTGCTGATCATCGTGCTGGTGGTGGCCAACCTGGCACTGCTGCTGTTCGACAGCTTGTTTCTACTGCCGCCATTGAACGATGCCTTCGCCGCCGTCGCACCGTCCCTGCACAGCGCCTACGATCGCCACGTGCATGCCAACTTCATCGAGATCGACCTCGTCTTCGTCGCTGTCTTCGTTCTCGACGTGCTGCTGGGCTGGGCCGCAGCCATCGCCGAGCGCCGCTATCACCGCTGGTTCTTCTACCCTTTCGTGCACTGGTACGACGTACTGGGCTGCATCCCGCTGAGTGGTTTTCGCCTGCTGCGTGTGCTGCGTATCTTCTCGCTGCTGTTCCGACTGCAGCGGCTGGGGCTGATCGACGTTCGCCGCTGGCAGCTCTATGCCTTCTATGCCAAATACTACGACGTCTTCTTCGAGGAGCTTTCCGATCGGGTGGCACTACGCCTGCTGAGCAACATGCAGGAACAGATCCGCTCCGGTGATTCGCTGTCGACTCGGGTCATCGACCGGGTGGTGATGCCGCGCAAGCAGCAGCTGATCCAGGAGATCACCTCCCGCCTGGAGGAGATGACCGGCAATGCCTATGCGCACAACCGCGACGATACGATGCGCTACGTCAGCGCACTGGTGGGGCGCACCGTGGCCGAGAGCCAGGAGATAAAACGCCTGCGCAGGCTACCGATGGGCGAGCTCGTCGCCCGCGGTATGGAAACGAGCCTCGCCGATCTGGCCTGCCGCCTGGTACACGAGGCGATGGAAGGGCTGCGCTCGCCAGAGTTCAAGACGCTGCTGGAGCGCCTCACCGAGAGCGGCTTCGATAGTTGGGTGCAGGTCGACAAGCGTACCGAACGGGTGACCGAACAGGTGCTTGTCGACATGCTCGAGCTGACCAAGGAGCAGATCGCCGTGAAGCAGTGGCGAAACCGCTACGACTGAACCGCAAGCGCAATGGTTACGGATGCCTCGCGCTGAGGATATGGTGCACCCCCCCACAGTCGACCATCGGGTCCTCGCAGTTGACGACGATATCCGAGCGGGAGATCACGTAGCTCTTGCCGGTGATGGTGTTCTCCACCACCTGGTGTCCACTGCCGGCTTCGCGAGCCTCGATGAACTCACCAATGAAACCGGTCTCGCGCAGCGAGATGGTTTCCAGCTTGTCGCCCGGCTTGATGGCGCCTTCGTAGTGCATCAGCGCCAGTCGCGCCGAGGTGCCGGTCCCGGTGGTGCTGCGACAGATGACGCCCGGATGGACGTAGGTCGCCGAACGCGAACGGTAGAAGTCGTCGGCCACTTGCTCCACCGGCCCCATGAAATGCAGGAACGGCAGCGGCCCCACGTCGCCCAAGGTGTAGTGCGAGAAGCCACTGTGGGCCTGGATCGCCTCGACGATGCGAAACGCGCACTCGGATAGTGCCCGTTCCTCCTCGCGCTTGAGTGAAAAGCCCAGCTCGGCGGCGTCCACCAAGGCATAGAAGCCGCCGCTGTAGGCGATGCTGTAGGTTACGTCACCCACGGCGGGTACATGGATGCGCGCCCGGTGAGTGTCGATGTAGCTCGGCAGGCCACCGCAGGTGATGGCTTCCACCACCCCGTTCTCCACCCTGGCCTCGATCTGCACCAGCCCGGCGGGCGATTCGAGGGTGAAATGCTGTATGCCTTCCCGCTTGGGGATCAGCCCGGTCTCGAGCAGCGCCGTCGCGGTACAGATGGTGTTGGAGCCGGAATAGATCGGATAGCCCATCACTTCCATGATGATATAGCCCATTTGCGCCTTGGGATCACAAGCCGGCACGATCAGATCCACCGACATTTCCGGGATACCGTAGGGCTCGCCCAGCAGCAGCCGGCGCAGACCGTCAGCGTCGTTCTCCAGGTATTCCATCTGTTCCCGCACGGTACCGCCGGGTAGCGGATCGATGCCGCCGATCACGATACGGCTGACGTCGCCGCCGGCGTGGGTGTCGAGCAGTTGCAGGGTGAGTTCGTGGCTCATGCGTTACCCTCGAGCGCGAAGGGCGCCCCGTGCTCGTCCCACTGCGAATCGGGCACGATGACGATCTTGCCCAGGTAGTTGCTGCCGCGATTGACGAAATAGCGCTCCGCCTGGTGCAGTTCGGAAAGCTTGAAGGCGGCGTGCAGCACCGGCTTCAGATGGCCATCGCGAATCCACTCCACCAGTTGCTCGGCCTCCTCGCGGGTGCCGTGGGAGACGCCGAAGATCTGCACCTGGTAGAGGTAGACACGGGTCCACATGATCTCGCTCAGGTTGCCACCGCTGGCACCGGCGATGGAGAGCCGCGGATAGGTGGTGCGGGCCTTCATGTTCTGGATCATGGTGTCGATGAACAGATCGGTCATCTCACCGCCGACCAGGTCCATCACGGCATCGATGGGAGCGCCGCCGGTGGCCTCGAGCACGCGCTCGACGAAGGTAGGCAGGTCACCGCGATCTATCACCGCCTCGGCGCCCAGCGCGAGCAGCGAGTCCGCCTTGTCGGGCTGGCTCACCGCATAGGGAATCGCGCCGACGATGCGGCACATCTGGATCAGCGCGGCACCCACACCGCCGCTGGCGCCGCTGACCAGCACCCGTTCGCCCGCTGCCACCTTGGCCGAGGTCATCATGTGATAGCCGGTCTGGTAGGAGCACATGCCCATCGCCGCCAGCTCGGCGTCGGCGAGCTCCGGATTGGGCACGTGATGGAACTGATCCGACGGCACGGCGATGTACTCGGCATAGCCCCCATCGGCACCATGGCCGTAATAGTCGGGTGTCAGGTTGATGTCGCGACGCTCGTCCGCGTAGAGGTTGAAGTCGAGCAGGCCGCGCTCGCCGATGCGCGCAGCGCTCACGCCCTCGCCCACTGCCACCACGCGCCCGGCCACGTCGGCGCCCTGTATTCTGGGGAAAGTCAGGGTCGGCTCGCCGCCCATGGCGAACGAGGTCACCTCACCTTTGTCCTTGGTCGGGTAAAGCCCTTCGCGGGCCTTGCGGTCGGTGTTGTTCTTGGCCGTGGCAGTAACCTGCACCAGCACCTCGCCCGGCCCCGGGCGCGGAGTGGCGACGTCATCGCGATAGACGAGCTTGTCGATGTCGCCGTGGCCGGTCAGGACCATGGCGTCCATGGTGGCCGGGATGGTCGGCACGTTCTCTATAGGCACGGTGGTCCTCCTGGCTGAGCCTCGATGGCGGTCGCATTTCACGCCCGAATCATGAGTTCCTCTCGCCTTCAATCGCCCCGAAGTTTCCAGGCAACGACATGCCGAAAAGCCAGCGCTGTTTGCGCCGACAAGGCGTCGCGGTGGAACGAGGAAGACGAATGAGGTGGGAGCAGCCTGACCGGCGTGTCGATATGAGGCAGATTGAATCATGCCCTGCCCCGGGCTGCATACCGTTGAGCCAGTGGATTTTTTTCTGTTTTAGCGAGCTTCGAGTGGGTGTTCTTTCTTCCGCGTGAACTTCCTGCCCCGTCAACGAGACGAACCGACATCACTTGGGCTAAGGCACAACAAATGCTTGCTCGCTATCCTTACACACAGGATTGGACTGAGGTGAAGGAAAACACCATGAACTATTGGCTTATCGTCAATGACACCGCCGGCGATGGACGCCGTGGGGAGCACCATTGGCGGGAGCATCTGGAGGCAGCCGGCCTCAAGCACCTGCGGGTGGGCCAACTCAAGGATACCGACTGGGAGCGGGAGGTCGAGCCCGGCGACCGGGTGTTGGTGGCCGGCGGCGACGGCTCGGTGGGCCGGGTCGCCACGGTCTGTATCGAGCGGAAGGCTACCATGGCCGTGCTGCCCTCCGGTACGGCAAACGATTTCGCACGCAACCTGGTTCTGCCCGAGGATCCGGCCGAGCTGTGCCGCCTGGCGGTATCCGACCATACGGCCAGCGTGGATGTCGCCTGGATCAACGACCGGTTGTATCTCAATGTCGCCCATATCGGGCTCGGCACCATGCCCGCTCGCGAGGCCACGCATGAGCGCAAGCAGCGCCTGGGGCGCTTCAGCTACCTGATCACCTTGGCCCAGCGGGCAAGATTGCAGCGTGGCTTTTCCGGACGGATCGAATGCGACAATGGGGTGGTCGAAGGACGCTGGCTGACCATTGCCATCGCCTCGGGCGCCTATTTCGGCGGCGGTCACAGCATTGCCGAGGCCCGCATCGACGATGGGCGGCTGGACGTGATAGCGGTGCGACACCGCTCATGGTTCAGGGTGGTAATGGCGTTTCTCGCGACTCGCCTGATGGGACATACGCCGCATCACGATGACACTCTGGAGCACCTGCAGTCGTCCCAGTGCCATATACAGCTGCAGCAGGCCCGAACCCTGACCGCCGATGGCGAGACGCTCGGACGCATGAGCAACGTCTCGGCATTTACCCGACGCGGCGTGCTCCGTGTCGCCTGCCATCCCCTTGTTGCGTCCCAACTGGCCACGCTACACCCGGCGGAAGACAGGCCTCCCGGATTCGATGCACCCATGGTGCGTCCCAACCCGCTCCAGGGACGTGATGAAGCCGGCCGCTAGGCACCGTGGCCAAGGGCATTGCTTACGAACATGAAACCTTTCGAACCTGGAAGGGCATCGCCTCGACGATGCCCCGGTATGCTCACACTGAAACGTGCCGGCGCGATCTGCCGGCATCAGTGCTTGCTCAATGGTAATGCTTACTGCAGTTGGCGATCTCACGCGCCATTTCGTCGTCCTCGCAACGATCGGCAATGTCGCTCAAGGTCACCACACCGACGAGGCTCTTGTCGCTCTGGTTGATGAGTACCACCAGACGCTGCACTTTCTGTTCCTGCATGTTGCGCAATACGTCCTTCACGTCCTGATCCTCGAAGGCGTAAAGCACCTCGGAAGTGGCGATGGAACTCGCCTTGTCGTCCGGGTTCTTGCCTTCGGCGAGAGCGCGAACCGTTAGATCGCGATCCGTGACGGTGCCCATGATCCGGTCACCTTGAACCAGCGGTTCGAAGCCTGAATCATCCTTGCGCATACGCTCGGCAACTTGGCGAATAGTCGCGTCGGCCGGACAATAATCGGGACGCTTGGTCATCACTTCACGTACCTGCATGATTGCACCTCCTTATTTTAAATGTTGCGCGGCGAAGGCCGCACTGCTTCCTGCTGAATGCCTTGCCTCTTGCTACTTAAAAAATAGTTCGCTCGAGTGCACGCATCAAAACGAACTCTGTCTTGGTTTAATTGCCGTCGGTTAAATGAGGTTTCCCGGCCATTGACTACCCTCTCGCGGCTGCTAGCTTGACTAGCGAAGCCCGGCCACAACGACCGAAGACAACAATGGGGGCCGCCATGACAATAACGGATTCTCGCGCCTGGCACTTGCTGGGCGCCCTGCCGCTGACGCTGCTTCTCTCCACGACGCCAGGTCAGGCACAGACGACCGACGAGCCGCCGCGTCTGGAAAGTGCGGAGTGCCCGACCGAGGCCCTCCGAGAGCTGGGCGCGACTTGCCATACCTTTCACGCACCCGAGAATTGGGAAGCACCCGACGGCAAGACTATCTCCCTGCCCGTGGCGGTGATCGAGCCGGAGAGCGGCGAACAGGACGAGGACACACTTCCGGTATTCTTCTTTCCCGGAGGCCCGGGCTACTCTTCGCTGGGAGAACTCGAGTACATGGAACAGCTGCTCGAAGACGTCGGCAACCGCACCCTGGTGACCATGGATCACCGCGGCTTCATCCATGCCGACCCGGCACTCGAGTGTCCTGGTTACGCCGAGGTATCGCCTTACCACAACATCATCCATACCCCGGCCATTACCGCCTCGCTGGAGCCGATGCACCGGCTGGGAATCATTACCTCGGCGGTGGAAGCGTGCTATCGCAAGCTGACCGAGGAGGGACACGATGTCAGCCAGTACAATAGCCATACCGTCTCGCGTGACGTGGACGAGCTCCGCCAGCTGCTCGGTCACGAGCGGATCGACGGCTTTGGCTCGTCCACAGGCAGCGGTACTCTTGCTTCCTTCATTCAGTACCATCCCGAGAGCATCCGCGCCGCCATCTTCGGCTGGCCGTGGTTCAACCACCTGCGCAACCGCCCGCCGGTGGACGAGCTCTATACCGCCAAGCAGACATTCACCGATACCCTGGCCCTGTGCGCCGCTGAAGACGAGGCATGCCGGGAGATGCTACCCAACTGGATGCAGGCCTTCGACCGCGCCCGCCGCATGCTGGATGCCCGCCCCTATGTCGCCCATGTCGCCACACCCTACGGCCGCACCGAGACGCTCTATTTCGATGGTGCAGCCTTGTTCGACACGCTGTACCTGACGCTGGCCTCCGATTATGCCGAACTGCCGAGCCTTCTCGCCGAAGTCGGGGCCGGCGACTACTCCCGGCTCGAGGCATTCTTCCGTACCGATGACTACGATCCCGAGCCCGAGGCACCGAACTATGCACTCGGCTATTTCCTCGCCCATGTCTGCAGCGATATGGGCACGAACCGCCCGAGCCGGGATGACTCCATTTCCGCCGTGGAGCGCGAACCCGCGGTGCTCGGCTTCGAGCCACCCTGGCTGTGCGCATGGTGGGGCGAGGATGGGGACGTGCCGGCCGAACATAACGACCCGCCAGTGAGTGAGACGCCGGCACTGGCGATTCACGGCGAGATGGACCCATGCTGCGGAACGCGCTGGAGCCGTCATCTCCAGCGCACCATGCCCAACCTGCAATACGTGGAACTGCAGGCACTCGGCCACAGTCCGGTCAACGAATGCCGTTCGACCCTGATCCAGGCCTTTCTCGACGATCCGCACAGCCCGGTCGACGCCAGCTGTCGCGATGAAACCGCCCGGGAGCCTTGGGTGATCGAGACATCTGCAGAGTAACAGGGCGTGGCTACATGGTGCTTGCCGCTGCTTCCCGCTTCGATCTTGCAAGCGCAGGCACATCGAAATAAGGCCGAGGCGCCATCCTCAGTCACTTGGCGATGGCACCTCGTGCCAAACTGACGCATTCAGACGGTTCGATGGGATACGGGTTTGTTGCTACGTTGGGAAGGCATGGCAACACTAAAGGAAAAGTATGAGGAAGGTTCTCACCCGTCACGTCCTCACTCCCGCCAAGCCCTTGGTCTTTAAATTCTCGCTCCTGGCACTCATCGCCGGCCTGGCATTCAGCGCGTCGAGTGCCCTGCTGGCGCAATCCGGCCAGGTCGGATTACCTCGTTTCCCCTCGATCAGCCCCGATGGTTCAGAACTTATCTTCAGTTGGCGTGGCGACCTGTGGCGTGCATCGAGCGACGGCGGCGAGGCGGTGCGCCTGACCCGTCACAACCTCGACGACCTGCACTCCAGTTGGAGCCCGGACGGCGAGTGGATCGTGTTCGCCTCGATGCGCGACGGCTACCTCAACCTGTGGCGCATGCGCCGAGACGGCAGCGAACTCTCCCAGTTGACCCATGGCGACCAGCACCTGCGCAGCCCTTCCTATGCCAGTGACCAGAACGGCGAGCCTGTAATCACCTTCTCGGGCATGCTCGAGGCCGACGTCTACCGCGACCAGCGCCCTTACCGGATCGACCCGGAGGGTGGCGACTATTCCCGGCTGCACGATGCCTTCGGCTCCGAGCCTCAGTTCTCGCCGAGTGGCCAACAGGTCGTCTTCACCCGCGGCGGGGCCTACCACGACTGGAACCGTCGACATTACCGCGGCCCGGATGCCATGAACATCTGGCTGCACGAGGTCGGCACCGAGCGTTTCGAGCCGTTGACCGAGCGCAACGGCGATGACGGCATGGCCCGTTGGGTCGATGAGGACACCTTGCTGTTCATGTCCGACCGCGAAGACCAGACGGTCAATCTTTACCGCATGGAACTCGATGCCGAGCGTACAATCGAGCGGCTCACTGAGCTAGATCAGCGCGATCTGCAATATTTCGATGTTTCCCGCGACGGTAGCACTGCCGTACTGCAGGTGTGGGACACGCTGCTCACTCTCGACCTGGAGACGCCGAACGCCGAACCCGAGCCCATCACTCTTCGCGCGCCCGACGATGGTCGCGACAGACATGCCCTGCGGCGTGTCGATCGAGACGTCAGCGAGGCGGCCTTGAGCCCGGATGGACAGACCATGGCCTATATCGCCTATGGCCGCGTGTACGTGCGTCATGTCGATGAGCAGAGCCCGACCCGGCTGGTCACGTCAGGCACCCATGCCCGGCACCACAGCCTGGCCTGGTCGCCCGACGGCCTGCGGCTCTACTTCGTCAACGACGCCGACGGCAGTGAGTCGATCTACGAGGCACGGGTAGCACTGACTCGGGACGAGGTGCGTCGCAGCCATGAACGCCAGCGTGCGCGAAGCCGTGTCTCCGCCCGTCACTGGGATGGCAACACCACCGTCTCGCTGGCCTCGACGGGCCCCGATGTCGACCCCGAGCTCGACGTCCAAGAGAACACCGAGGCGGACTACGACCCCGACCTGGCAGTACGCGGCGAGGAGCCGGAGGATCCCTTCGCCCCGCAGGATCCAGGTTTCATCCTGGACCCCGTTCTGATTCCGCAACCCGGCGATCCCAACGACGTTCCCTCCACTACCCAGGAACCCCAGGTGGAAATCGAGAGCATCCCCGAAGAGGACCTGGAGGAGGAGCCGCCCGAGGACTTTCCCACCAACCGTGACCCGACGCGCTGGCACGATGCCATTCAGTTCAATGTCAGCCCGGTGGTCGCCGGTGACGCTAACGATCGAGATGTGTCACCCTCACCGGATGGGCGCTTCCTGGCCTTCCGCCGTGGCCGTGGCGACCTGGTTATCCTCAATCTCGAGAGCGGAGAAGAGCGCACTCTGGTCGAAGGTTGGGACAGCTTCATGCGATGGCGCTGGTCCCCCGACAGCCGCTACATTGCCTATTCCCAGAACGACCTCGACTTCAGTGCCAATATCTTTGTGGTCCCGGCGAACGGCTCGGAAGAGCCGGTCAACATTACCCGGCATCCACGCAACGACCTCAATCCGCGCTGGTCGGCGGACGGCCGCAAGCTGACCTTCATCTCCAACCGCTCCGGAGAGAATTACGACCTGTACCGGGTTTACCTGGACCGCGAGATCGAGACCTATACGCCACGCGAACTCAGCACCTACTACCGTAATGCCCGTGAGGAAGCGCGAGATCGCTCTCCGCTGCCGGTCGACGGCGATGCTGAAGCAGCGACACAGGATGCTGCGGAGCTCGACTTGGAGAACGCCTGGCGCCGCATTGAGCGCATCACCGCCTCCCCGACCCACCAGACAGCCAACGAGATGACCCCGGGGGGCGACCGCTACGTCTTCAATGACGGCAGCGCAGGGCTAGTGGCGACAAACTGGGACGGCAGCAACCGAACCCGCATCGGCCCCAGGGCCAACGTGCAGCAGCTCAACATTACCGGCGAGCAAGTGGTCTACATCGTGAATGGCCGGGTTGGCGTGGCCAATCTCTCCGGCAACGGCTCCCCCCGCTATCTGGACATCTCCGACCGGCTGCGCATTGACCTGCGCCAGCAGGCGCTGCAGAAGTTCTACGAGGCGGCCCGCGTCATCGGCGAGAACTTCTACCGCACTGATCTGAAGGGGCTGGACTGGCCTGCCGTAGTCGCGGATTACGCCTCGTTGATTCGCCGTGCTCGTACTTCCAGCGAGTTCAGTGACATCGCCAACCGACTGATGGGTGAACTGGCGGCGTCGCATATGGGCGTGTCCAACCCCGGCCCGGTGTCGGCGCTGCGTGAACCCTCGGGAAGGCTGGGTATCGAGTACGAAAGCATCGTCTCGAAGCAAGACGGCCGCCTCGGCTTTCGCGTCACCGAGGTGATACCGGAGGGACCGGCGAGCCGCGGCCCCATGCCTCTGGCGGCGGGTGACATCATTACCGAGATCGGCTTGCAGCCCTTCGAGGAGCACGAGACCCTGCTACAGCGATTGAGCGGCCAGGTGGACCAGGAGGTGATCGTCACTATCGATCGTCCGGGCGAGGATGGTTATACCGAATACCGCACCATGCTACGTACGGTGGGTCTTTCCGAGCTCGCCCGCCTGAAATACGACGCCTTCCGCGAGGAGAGCCGGCGCCGCGTCGACGAACTTTCCAACGGTCGGCTCGGCTATCTGCATATCCAAGCCATGAACCAGACCTCGCTGGAGGGTTTCCAGGGCGATCTCTACGCCGCAGCAGAAGGCAAGGATGGCTTGATCATCGACGTGCGCAACAATGGCGGTGGCAATACGACAGATCGCATCCTGACCTCTATCATGGCGGGAGAACACGCCTACACGATTCCCGCGGGCGCCGATCGCAACGAGACCGGCCACTATCCCCAGGACCGCCTGGATGCGCCGCGCTATACGCTGCCGATCAACATGCTGGCCAACGAGAAGAGTTATTCCAACGCCGAGATCCTGGCACATGCCTTCACCACGCTCGATCGCGGCAGGCTGATCGGTCAGCAGACGTACGGCGGGGTAATCTCCACTCTCAGCCATACGCTGATCGACGGGGCCACAGTACGCCTGCCCTTTCGCGGTTGGTACCTGCCGGATGGCACCGACATGGAACACAACGGCGCCATACCGGACCTGTTGGTCGAGCAGACGCCGCAGGACGAGGTGGCCGGTCGCGACCGCCAGCTCGAGGCGGCGGTAGACGACCTGTTGAAGCGCATCGATGGGGAGGAGTAAGGCGCGTCCCGGTACTCCCGCCGGGATGTGTCAACCCTCAGAGTCGTTGCGATTGCCGAAAGCGTAGTCACGCTCGACCTTGGCAATGCGTACCTGAAAGGCGGCATACCAGTCATTGCGTCCGAGGCGCTGTGCTTCGCGGTGCTCCACGTTCTGCTTCCATTGCTGGATTGCCTCGAGGCTCTCCCAATAGGAAATCGTCACGCCCAACTCCTCGCGTGCCGATTCCAGCCCGAGAAAACCCGGTTGCTGAGCAGCCAGCTCGGCCATACGCTCGGCCATCAACCCATAACCGTTGTCTCCCACCGTGCGCAGCGAGGTGAAGATGACGGCGTAATAGGGCGGCTCCGGTGTCTTCGCGATACGGGTCATAAGACCTCACAAATTGTGTCTCGGGATTTTCCTGGCGATCCGGGTTCGTGATGTCTCTGCGCCGCCAATGGCAGCGGGTATTTCCCCAAGTGCCATTCTCGGAGAGTATAAGCGCGCGTGCATACTGCACGCTCCTTTCCTCTGCTTGCTGGAGATGGCATGCCGACGCTGACGCTCGATCACGGACGACGGGTCTCTCTGATCTATTTCTTCGCCTTCATCGCCATCGGTATGTGTGTCGGTCTGCTCGGCCCGACCCTGCCCTACCTCGCCGACATGACGGGATCGGGCATGGGCCAGATTGCCATTCTGTTCACTGCTCGCGCCATGGGCACCATGCTGGGCTCGGTGCTCTCCGGTGTGCTGATCGATCGCTTCGACGGACACCGGGTATTGACGGCGATGTTGCTGCTGCTGGCAGTCGGCCTCGCCGCGGTACCGTTCAGCCAGACGTTGATACTGCTCGCTGCCCTGATGTTGTTGCTCGGCCTGACCGAGGTGTCGGTCAATGCCGGTGCCAATACACTGCTGTTGTGGACCCATGGCACAGCGTCGCCGCCCTGGATCAGCGCGCTGCATTTTTGCTTCGGCCTCGGCAACATGCTGGTACCGCTGGTGCTGGTGACAGTGCTGCGCCTGGAGTTCTCCTTTGCCTGGGCATTCTGGCTCGTCGCCCTGTATGTCGTAGTCCTGCTGTTTCCGCTGCTGAGCCAGGCCAGCCCTCGGTCACCCGACATCACCATCGGCGACCGCGCCGCCCCACCGCCTCAGGATGGCTTGCGGCTGGCGATTTTCCTGCTGATGTTCGGCCTCTATGTCGGCATGGAGGTCACCTTCGCCGGCTGGATCACCGCCTATGGCATGCTCAGCGGCCTGGCACCCACGGAGGCCGCCCTTCTGGTAACGCTGTTTTGGCTGACGCTATCCGCCGGGCGCCTGTTGGCCATACCGCTGATTCGCCTGCTGTCACCTTGGAAAGTCCTGCGCGGCTGTCTTGCGCTGGGCCTGTTCAGCGCACTGGCGCTGCACGGCCAGTGGTTGCCGCTACCGCTCATTGCCCTGCTCTTCGGTCTCGCCGCGTCAGCGATCTTTCCCACCCTGTTCGGGTTGAGCAACCAGTTGATGCCCATCAGCGGGCGCACCACCGGCTGGATCTTCCTTTCCAGCGGGCTCGGCGGCATGGCACTGCCCTCCCTGACCGGCCCACTGCTGGAACGCGCCGGCACGGAAGCCTTTCCCGTGTTGCTTGTGACCCTGGTCGGCTTGTTGCTCCTAGGGCTCATCGCTCTTCGCGCCAGAGTGAAGCGCAGTTCCGGTCGATAACGCTTCAGTGCTGCTTCACCCGCCAGATTCGCCAGGCCAGCAGGCCGACGATCAATACTGCCAGCGGTCCCAGGACGGCCGCCGCGGTGTGGGGCGGGACTACGACGCCCAGTGCCTCCAAGCTATCCAGGCCCAACTTGAATAGGCTGAAGACATAGTAGCTGATGACGATGATCGAGAGTCCCTCCACCGCCTTCTGGATCTTGAGCTGACTGCTCGCCCGCTCGTCGAGGCTGTTGAGGATGCTTATGTTCTGCTCCTCGATTTCCACCTGGGCGCGGGTTCGCAACAGGTCGTTCAACCGAGCAGCGCTCTCGGCCAGGCTCTCCTGACGCTCATGAATGGCGGCACAGTAGTGCACCGTGGGGCGAAAGCGCCGCAGGATGAAGGTGCCCAGCCGGGGGCAGTGATCGACCCGCGCCTCCCGGAGCTCCTCGATACGGGAAAACACGATGCGAGCATAGGCTTCCGTAGCACTGAAGCGTTGGCGCGAGCGGGCACCGCTGCGTTCCAGTCGCGCAGAAAGCTGGGACAGTGCCGTCAACAGCGGCCGCGGACTGGCCTCTTCCTTCTCGGCGTTGCGATCGGAAAGCTCCCCCAGCTCGACCTCGTAGCCTTCCAGTTCCAGCGCCAGCTCCTTGGCCAGGGGCAGCGATAGCGAGGCCATCATGCGGTAAGTTTCGATCTCCAACAGACGGCGCACCATACGCCCGAGGCGGAAGGCATTGAGCCCCTCATTGAGCATCAGCAGACGATTGAAGCCCGCGCTGTCGAGGTGGAAATCGCTCCACACCGTGGCGTCGCCGCCGCCCACCTGCGAACCGGCCGGGTCGTTGAAGCCGTACGCTTCGGCACTGCCCCGCCAGGTATCGACGCTTTCCACCAAGACCAGAGTGGCATTCATCAGGGCAGCCTGCTGCGCCTCGACGACCTTCGTCAGCCATGCTGGCGGGGTGCTCCACGCCTCGCTTCCTTCGGCCTTTGGCACCATCAGGGTCAGGGTGGAGAACTCGGTATGACGCTCCCACTTCAACACCATGCCCTCGAAAGTAAGAATCTGCTGAGCCGCATCGGCATTGCAGGCGGCGCCGGTCGTTTCAGCCAGTTGTCCCAGCATGGCGGTGTGGGTTTGAACGTCAGCGAAGAAGGCGTAGTGGTAGAGGTGCGCTGGCTCGGAGAAATAGATCGAGGGGCGTGCGTGCAGTTCGTTGTGCAATCGTTCTCGTTGGGGATGCATGCCAAAGGCCTGAAGAATGGTCGGCCCTTGAGACTAAGGTCTAAACGCGGCGCCGCCAACCCCACCTTCGAAGGGAAAGTGCCGTCGTTTGGTCGCATCAGGGGCCGATGGAGGCGTTCCGCTCGAATTTTTCCTGCGCGGCCTGCTCTTCGACCAGGGACTCGAACGACACCGGCCCTTGCAGGAAGCGCCCCATCCAGGCCAGGGCACTGGGCAGGCTTGCTCGCCAAACGCGCCAGGTGTGACCGCCGCTGAGCACTTCCATCGTCACCAGGCCCGGTTGGTGTGGCGCCAGCGCCTCGCGCACGAGCCGAGCATGGTGTTCCGCATTGTAGGCATCGCGGTGGCCGGCACTCAGGTAGAGCGGTACGACGGTATCTCGCTCCATGTAGTCATCCAGATAAACGGTATAGTTGCGGCGCTGCCATAACGCCTCATCGAAGTCGCCCGTCGCGTTGAGAAAAGCGGGGTGCCGCCAGGCCGAAGAATTCCGGGGCGGCAGTGGATGATAGCTCGCCGGGCTGAGAGCCGCCGCGGCGGCGAACAGATCCGGACGTTCGAGCACAAAGTTGAGCGTGCCATACCCCCCCGCAGAGAGCCCGGCGATGGAGCGCCATTCACGTTGGGGCACGACCCGCCAGGTCTCCTCGACATAGGGCATCAGTTCCTCGAGAAAGGCCGAGCGCGCCGCCTCGTTATGGCCGTCGATCCACCAACTCTCGCTGCCGGGCATGACGATGACCATCGGCGGAATGATGCCATCGCGAATCATGCGGTCGGCGGTCCGTTCGATGCCACCGCGCTCGACCCAGTCCCGTTCGCTGCCAAACGAGCCGTGCAGCAGATATAGGATGGGGTAGGCCTGGTTCGTCTCGCGATATCCGTCGGGCACATAGAGCGTGTAGCGATATTCTCGGCCCAGGATCTCCGAAGCAAAACGATGGTAGGTGACCTCGCCGGCCTGGACAGTCGGTCCATACCACAACGCTGCCAACAGAGCGATTACGGTGCGTTTGAAAGCCATGTAACTGGCTCCCTCGATAGTGGAATCTTTCCGTCTCGTCATGGTCCGACATCTTATCGACGATCGATGTTCCTGCCACCAAGGAAGGCAAGGCGCTCATGAAGCGGATCGAAGAAATCTACTGGCTGCGCTTCTATGGCTGCCTGGCCGTGTTCAGCTTTCACTTTTTCGATCGCTTGAACCAATACGTCGACAGCGTCTATATCGACCTGGCTCGCATCCCTACCGTGCTTGGTACGCCCATCTTCATCTTCATCTCGATCTTCCTGTTTTCGTCCCGCTATGGCGATCGGCCACCTTCGGGATTTCTGATCAAGCGCCTGAAGTACGTGATGCTGCCGTATGTCGTCTATGGCTTGGCCTATGCACTGACAAAATACCTGAACCTGCGCCGGGAGGGCGTGCCGGTCGACCTCGTAGACATCCTGGTCGAGTACCTGATCTACGCTGGCTGGCACGGCTATTTCCTGATCATTGCGATGCAGTTCTATGCCTTCTATTGGGTCTACTCCCGCCATGGCCTGGAACGCTGGCTGCCGCCCGTCCCCTGGCTAGCGCTCGGCAGCCTGATCAGTATCGCTTACTGGGCCCTGATCCGTTTCTTCGACTTCGAACCGCCGGGTTATCTGCACTGGATCGCCCCGCTCGGCTGGATCTACCTGTTCTTCCTGGCCATGCTGGTGGTACGTCATTACCCGCAACTCGTCCCGCAGCGGATGCACGAGATCCCGTGGATCGCTCGGCTGTCGAGGCCAGAGCTGCTGCTGGCCTATGTCGGCATTATCGCTCTGTTCACCTGGTTCGGCTGGCTGGAACACTCCTCCAAGGAGGCCTGGGTCGTGCCGCTCTTCATCCTGTTCACGCTGTATACCGTGACCCGGCTGCGTAACGTCCGGGCCACCCCGCTGGTCAAATTCATCAACCGCTATTCGTTTGGCATCTATCTAGCGCACCCCATGTTCTTCGCCATGGTAGATTTCGCCCATGAATTCGTTCCCTTCTCGCTGTTCGTTTATTCACTGTTGCTGATTGTGGTGGGCATGGTCGGTTCCATCGCATTGAACCGGGTCGCAAACGGTATCCCTGGAGGCGGTATGCTGTTCGGCAAGACCCTGTATGTGTCCGAAAAGCGGCATACTACGGCCACACAAGCGCGCTAGAGGCTCAGTGGGAGCGCTCGTAAGCCGCCTTCAAGCGATAAAACTCGGCGACGATGTCATCCATGGCAGCAGGGTCGTATTCGCTCAGGCCGCTGACGACCAGCTTCTTCGAGCCTCTGCCGACAGACTCGCCTCGGTCGATGATACGAAACTCGAGCCTGACGTCACCGCGCTTACCGACGACTTCGAGGCTAGAATCGACCAGCTCCAACGAAGGGGCGGTCAGGTCGAGCCGGTCGAGTGAAAACCCCATGCTGTCGTAGATCACCAGCGGACGCTTGGGGTTGAACATCACGCCCTGCGCCTCGAGCAGCGGCTTGAGTACGTGTGGGAAATTCTTCCCCGAAAAGGCGACATAACAGCGCGTGAAGGCTTCTATGGCTGCTGCATCGAGATTGGTATCACCCTCCCGGCTCACTTCGAGGTAACCTTTGCCCTCATCGTCCCTGACCACGAGCTGCCCCGCCTCGTTCTCATCCAGGCTCAACAGGGTTCCATCGCCTACCATGCTGCGAAAGCGAAAGTCCATGTGCCGGGAGAGGCCAAACCGACTCAGCACCAGGGCGAACAGCAGGTCACCGGGAACGCAGAATCGCCGCGCTCCCGGATCGTGGATGGGATTGAAGTCTCCGGCGACACGCTTGGCGAAGTCGCTGGCCTGCTTCGCGGAGATGCGGAAGCTCGCGCCCGCTTGCGTATGGTAAGAGTCGAGAAACATTCGTGTTCTGGCCTGTCCTTGGTTGGAATTGCTCAAGTCGGCGATAATGCCATTTTTTTCATTGATGAGACCACTTCGGTCCGGGAAGTGCCGTTTCGACGGGCGTAGCGACCGTCGGCCGACTCGCTCAGCTTGCTCGCCGCACCCAAAACATAAGCCATTGAATTATTGATACCGCTGAAACGAAGCACGGCTGAGCTCATCGCCTTTGGCACCCCTTGCCCGTATTCGTCATTCTTGTGATATATCTATATCGTACAACAAAGCTTGGCGGCTAAAGTGGGATACATAATCATCAGCTGGCATGACGCGACGGACACAGCCGCTCCAGCACAGTAAGGGATCGGGGGACAACACTATCGATACGCGCAGGAAGCCCTGGCCAACTATCGTCTTCGTTGAGCCAGGCATGGGAACCGTTTTTCCAAGTCGAACGGGTGCGGTGCAGTCATACCTTCGGGAAGTTGGCGCGTGGCTGGATTGACACGTTGGCTGCTTCTGCCGTTGGTGCTGGCACTGCTTGCTTTGCCCGTGCAGGCCAATGAGCGTCAGATCGTGCTGATTGCTCATCCGAATGTGGCCGATGCCGTTCTTACCCGCGACACCACCCGGGCGATCTTTGCCATGCGTCAGCGCAGCTGGCCCGATGGCCAGGCCGTGCGGGTCTTCGTGCTGCCCAGTGGCCATCCCGTACATGCACGCTTCGCCAAGGAGCGTCTTAGCGTGTACCCCCATCAGCTGCAGTTGGCGTGGGATCGCATGGTGTTTTCGGGGACAGGCCAGGCGCCCAGCCAGGTCGACAGCCAATCAGAGATGCTGGAACGCGTCGCCACGACGCCTGGCGCCCTTGGGTATCTGGAAAGGGAGTACCTGGATGAGAGAGTCCAAGTCATTACCATGGAGTAGACGCCATCGTTCACGCTCAGTGCCCCTGGCGCTGGCTCTTGCCGCCTGGGCTCCCATGGCCACGGCGGAAGGCGTCATGGACACTTTGCAGGTACACGGTTTTCTCAGCCAGGCGCTCGTCATTACCGATGACAACGATTTCTTCGGCCCCAGCAGTAGCGGAGACGGCAGCCTCAAGTACACCGAGATTGGTGCCAATGCCTCGTTCCGGCCCCGCCACGATGTGCTCGTGGCCGCTCAGGTACTGAGCAGACGCGCTGGCGGCGACGGCAGCGATGCCCGTCCGGCACTCGACTACGGTGTAATCGACTATCAGCCGTACTCCGACCAACGACGCACCCTGGGCATCCAGTTGGGGCGCTTCAAGAACCCTTTCGGCTTCTACAACCAGACCCGGGACGTCGCCTTCACCCGCCCCAGCATACTGCTGCCACAGTCGATCTACTTCGACCGCACCCGCTCGCTCGGCCTTTCCGCCGACGGCGTCAGCCTGTATGCCGAGGAGCGAATGCAACACGGTACACTGCGCTTCACCGGTGGCGTCGGCACCCCCACCACACGCGATCTGGATAGCCAGCTCTACCCTGCCCACTTAGGAGTGGACGTCAACGGCAGTACCTCCTCCATTGCCCAGTTGCGCTATGAGCACTCCGATGGACATTTCACGGCTGCTCTCAGCGCCGCGGACGTCAACCTTGACCTGGGGCTCGGCCCGCATGAAGGAGAGCTCAGCTTCCAGCCGTGGATCCTCTCGCTACAGTATGACAAGGAGCGCTGGGCGTTGACGGGGGAGTTTGCCCTGCGCCAGGTATCGACGACCGCCACCGGCCCACTGCCTGGGTCCGACGTTACCGGCGAAAGCTGGTATGTACAGTATACTCGTCGCTTCTTCGATGATTGGCAGTGGCTGGTTCGCTACGACAGCCTGGTGAACGATCGCGACGATCGCTCGGGCCGAGCCTACGAAGCCCAGGGTCGCGGCCCCGCCCATGCTCGCTATGCCGACGACATCACGTTCGGGTTGCAGTGGCGGGTCAATCCCCGAGTGCTGTTGGCCGCCGAATACCACCACATCGACGGCACCGGCTGGTTGCCGTTGCGCGACGAGCCTGACCCCGCCGAAACCCAGCGGAGCTGGAACATGGTGCTTTTTCAACTCTCATTGCGTTTCTGATCGACGGTCAAACCACTCTTCAAGAATCGGCCAGGGATTGCCTGTATGAGCGCTTCCTCCCCACAAGCACCTCGTTCACGACTGAGCCTGACCTGGCGAGTGCTTGCCTTGAGCAGCCTGTTGCTGCTGGTGCTGGTAGGGTTGTTCACCTGGCTTGGACACGCCACCCTGACCCACCAGTTCGAAGAGAGCCGCAGGGAGAGCAACCAGCGGGAAGCGCGCGAAATCCAGCTCGCGCTACAGCGCTCCGAGGCGAGCCTGCAGCAGATCGCAGCGTTGACGGCCGCCTCCCCAGACCTGGGGCCGGCGTTGGCAAACGACGAGCAGGCGGAACTGATCGGCTCTCTCTCATCCCAATGGCCCACGCTACAGCTCGAAGCCGGCGTCGACGAGATCCTGGTATTCGACGCCCAGGGCCGCCAGCTGGCCGAGTGGGGCGAAGCCCAGGCAGACAGGGAGCGCCCGGTGCAGGATTGGGTAAGCCAGGTTATGGAAACCGAGTATCCGCTCTCAGCGCTGCGCTGTGCCAACGACTGTCGGCAGTATGCCGCCGTGCCCGTCCTGGTCGAAGGCGAGAGCGTCGGCATCGTGGTTCTGTCACGCTCGTTGGCCGATGTAACCCGCCAGGCACAGCATGTTTCCGGCAGCGATGTCGCGCTGTTGATCACCGGAGCTTCTGAAGCGGAGGTGCCGTCAGAGCGACACTTGACGAGCTGGAACGGTCTTCTCGTAGCATTGACGCACCCGGAACATTACCAGGCAATGCTGCAGCGAGCGGCGCAAATGGCCATGCTCAGTGACATTCTGGCCACACCGCTGCGCCTGCAGCACGACGGGCGCGCTTATGAGTTGTCCGCCGTGCGCATGGAAGCCGACGATAGCCGACGCAGTAGCGGCTTTTTTCTCCTGGCGGCCGACATTACCGCCCAGATCCAGGCTATTCAGCAGAACACGCGTAACCTGCTGTTGGTCGGCATAGGCGGCTGGCTTGCCGCTGAGCTGTTACTGCTGGCTATCCTGCTGCGTCCGATGGCTAGGCTACGCCGGCTGGCCGGTGTCCTTCCGGTCCTGGCCCAAGGCGGCTTCGCCAAGGCTCGTAGCACCATACCCGTTCCGCACAGCCGCTTCGAGGACGAGATCGAAGTCTTGGAGGGCACGACACTGGCCCTCTCCGATCAACTGGAAGCACTGGAGCAGGAGGTCACGGCCCGAGGGCTTCAGCTTGCCGAGCGAGTGGACGAACTGGCGCGGGAGCGCGACTTCGTCGGCAGCCTGCTGGATACGGCTCGCGTCTTCATCGTTACCCAGAATGCGCAAGGTCATATCACGCTGGTCAACGACTACGCCCTGATGACCCTGGCCATGCAGGAGGAGCGCCTGCTGGGCCGTACGTTCGATGAGGTCTTCACACCGCGCAAGGGTACTGAATCCATAGAGGAAATTCCCCAGGAGGAGCGCAGCCTGGTGACGGCGGATGGGCGGCAACGGACTATCGCCTGGTACCATGCACCCCTGGCAACACACAACGACTCTCGGGCAGCAAGGATTTCGGTCGGGCTCGACATCACCGAACGTAAGCTGGCCGAAGCGCGTCTCACCTGGCTGGCCGAGCGTGATCCGCTGACGGAGCTGTACAACCGGCGTTACTTCCAGGAGGCTCTGGGCCTTGTCATGCGCCGCGGGCGCTGCGGCGCTGTGCTGCTGCTCGACCTCGATCACTTCAAGGACGTCAACGAACTCAGTGGCCACCACACCGGCGACCAGCTGCTGCGCATGGTGGCGGATACGCTGTTTCAGGAATTCGGCCACTGCGGCATCATCGCGCGCCTAGGGGGCGACGAGTTCGCCATGTTGCTGGAGGGTGCCGACACCCGCCGAGCCATCAGCATTGCCAAGCAGATCGCCCCGCTGCTCGACAGCACCGGCCTGGATGCCGGAGGTCAACGTCACCGGGCAACCTCGAGCCTCGGCATCGCCCTGTTCCCGGCGCATGGCGACAACCCCGCCGACCTGATGGCCAATGCCGACCTGGCCATGTACAAGGCGAAGGAGGGCGGTTCCCAGCGCTGGCACCTGCTCTCGACGCTCGAGCGCGCCAAGGACGAACTGCAGGAGCGGGTCTACTGGGTGGAGCGGATTCGCCAGGCCATCGACGAAGAGGGATTCGAGTTGATGGTGCAGCCGATCGTGCGCCTGAGCGATGGCGACGTGCGCCACTATGAAGTGCTGCTGCGCATGCGTGGTCCCAAAGGGGCTCTCATTTCCCCGGCGCACTTCATTCCGGTGGCGGAGCGCAGCGGCCAAATCGTCCAGATCGACCGTTGGGTGCTACGCCAAAGCCTGCGTGCCCTGAGTCGCGTTCAGGCCCAGGGCATCAGTTTGGCCGTCAACCTCTCGGGCCAGACCCTGCACGACGAGGGGCTCAAGCAATTCCTCATGGAAGAGCTGTCGGCCTCCGGTGCGGATCCGCACCACCTTATCCTCGAAATCACCGAGACGGCAGCCGTCACCGATTTTTCCAGCGCTCGCGGGGTTCTCCAGGCCCTGCGTGACCTGGGTTGCCGCACTGCCCTCGACGACTTCGGCGTCGGCTTCAGCAGCTTCCACTACCTCGGTGAGCTACCCGTCGACTTCATCAAGATCGATGGCGCCTTCATTCGCACACTGAGCACGAACAGAGACAGCCAGGTCATCGTCAAGGCCATTGCCGACATCGCGGCAGGCTTCGGCAAGCTGGCCATCGCCGAGTTCGTCGACCAGGAAGGACTGATACCAATTCTGATTTCCTACGGCATCTCTTACGGCCAGGGCTACCATCTTGGTCGTCCCACCCCTCTGGCTGAGGCCATTCCGGGAGTTTCGCATGGTGACACCTCGTCATAAGTCGAATGCCTGCGAACGTGACGTACCCCAGGGTGACCGGGTGCGCGAGTTCGTCGAGCAATACCGCTTCATCATCGCTCATAGCCGGGAAAACCGTTACCGAGCCTACGCTCTGCGCCACAAGGTTTTTCGCGAGGAGCTTCAGTACACGCTGGGTGATGATGTCGATGCGCCCTTCGAGAAAGACGGCCACGACAAGCACTCGATCCTCTGCCTGCTCCACCATGCCGGGAGCGAACGCGATGCAGGCTGTCTGCGAGTGGTTCTGCCCATCGACAATGATGGGCAGCCAAGGTCCCTGCCGCTGGAAGAGAGCTGCGCCCACGGCCTGACCGATCCGCAGTTGCATCCGGACCGGTTCGAACGCCGCTCGCTGTGCGAGGTTTCGCGCCTCGCCGTGCACCCCGATTTTCGCCGCACACGCGAATGCGCCCTGGGGCTGCGCGAACAGGATCTGCAGCTACTGGAAGAGAATCGCCTACCCCCTCCGTCCCCATTGGTGACCCTGAGTCTGTTCCTGGCCGCCACTGCCATCGTCGGCCTGTCAGGCAGGCGCCACGTCTTCTCCATGATGGAGCCACGCTTCGCTCGATTGCTGAAAATCTCGGGGCTGAAGTTCCGCCAGGTCGGCGATGTCATTGATTACTGCGGCCCCCGGGCGGCGTACTACATCGACCAGCACCAGGCCGAGCGGGATCTCCAGTCGAGCCTCCAGCCGCTCTATCGCCATATCAAGTCGACACTGGCTCCGCAAATGGTGGGCACCACCTAGATCTAGCAAGGCTTACGGCAAGTCCCGTGCCGGCATGTACGCACGGCAGGCGCAGCGTGCCTGTGACCGGCCGCACCCTTGCCGACAAGTCAGGCCCGGGATGCAGTCGGCCCGGCCAATTGAGCACCATGAGCGCCAGTACGTTGCGATGTTCGCCGCGCGCAAGATCGGTCTCGCCTTTCGGAGAATGAATGATGCCCGTGGCAGGGTCGATGGCCTCGGCCAGGCGCTGGCGTATCCGCGCCACGACTGGGTGCTTCTCCCGGCCCGTCAGCAGAAAGCTGAGGGCGATCTCGGCCTGGATATCGGCCGTTGCCTCGTCAAGGATGCGCTCGATTTCAGCGCTGAAGGCCTCGAGGATCCAAGCGTGTCGTTCCGCCGACACCCAGCGCTGATAGTAGCGGCTATCGGCGATCACGATATGCGTCATTCCATAAAGCCGGTTGCGATAGTCCGCATCCTCCAGCTCCGCCACCGATTCCCCTGGGAAGACGGCAAGAAATGCCCCGTGCATCTCCTGGCGCAGGTCGACGACACCCAACTGGTACAAGAACCAGGCCTGGTTCGCCACCTGTGCGGTATATAGGCGCACGACCTCGGGGTCGGTCAGGAAACGCTGCCACGCCAGACCCGCCAGATAGTCGAGCGCGCGCTCATGGTCGGGCACCGCTTCCAGCAGCCCGTAGTAGTCGGCCTGGATCAGGCGAAAGAGCAGTTGGCGACCGAACGCGATCTCGCCCCACTCTGCCAGCATCGCTTGCCTGGCACGCTGTTTGGCCGTTCGGCGTGGATAGTTCGCCACGATCTCCTGCGCCCGTGACGAGGCATAGCCCGGCTGCTCGAGACCGGCAATGTCTCGCTCGAGCTGAGCAAGAAGCCGGCGGCCATGAGCCTCGATGAGACCGAGATAGCGCGTATCACCGCTGATGCGGTAAAGCCGCTGGGCATAATGTCGCTGCTTGTCGGCAGGCAACTCGGGCAATGCGGCCTCATAGACGGCCTGGATCGCCTGACCGGCGGCTCGATGCTCATCGTTCGGTGACGAAGCCTCGTGGGCGCAGCCTGCCAGCCACGCCAGCAAAAGCAACATGGGCCAATGCCTGGCCGCCAGGCGATGCAGAATTCCTTCAGCCATCTTTCCTGCTCCGTTGCCGGGGTGAGATCATGCGTACCCTGGCCTTGGGGCGTGCCACCCGCCTTTCAGCTTCGCTGTCATCAGCCCCTGGGTCGCCGCCAGTCGGTGCTGGATCGGCCGGCGGAGGGATGACCACCCAGGCGAACACCGGCAGCGAGAGCCGCCAGTGGATAGCCGACAGGCGCAAGCCCAGCGTCAGCGTGAGCGCCAGGCCAATGGCGATCCCGGCCGGTACGCCCAACGCTCCCAGCCCCACGTAGGCGATACCGCCAGCGATGGAGGCCGTGGCATACACCTCCTGGCGCAGCACCATCGGCACCCGGTGTGCCAGCACGTCACGCACCATGCCGCCGGCCACGCCGGTCAGAAGCCCCATCAATACCGCCACCACCCCGGACGCCTCCAGTTGAAGCGCCTTGTGGGCGCCGATTACGGTAAACAGGGCCAGGCCGAAAGCATCGGCCACCGGCAGGAAGACGCGGGAGAGGCGGTGAATGTAGTGAAAACCGACGATCGACAGACCCACGGTGGCGATTATCACCCACAGGTAAGTGGGATCGGCAATCCAGAACACCGGCCTTACGCCAAGCACCAGGTCGCGAAGGGTGCCGCCACCGATGCCGGTGACCGCCGCCAGCACTAGCATGCCGAACGGGTCCATCCGCGAACGACAGGCCAATATCACGCCCGAGAGGGAGAAGACGATCACCCCCGCCATGTCCAGCCAATACACCAGCCCCGTCAAAACACTCTCCCGAGTCATGCGTTAGCCATGCTGACGGCCGAAGTGCCGTCCCCTCATTGATAGGTCACCACGAGAAAACTCACCAATTCCCCCTCGCCAACGTTCTCGATGGTGTGTTCCAGGTCGGCATGGTAGTGAGCGGAATCGCCCGAGTTCAGTTCGCAGCGATTTTCTCCCGCCTCGATCCGCGCGTGGCCCTGGGTAACGGTCAGCAGTTCCCGGGTACCCTCGAAGTGGGCAGCGCTCTGCAGGCGCGCTCCCGCCGCAAGCCGGATCTCGTAGAACTCGACGTTCTTCTCCATGTGCAGCGGAGAGAGCGTCCGAATGCGGCAATCGTGATCGTCGCGAAACAGCTGGCTGGCGTCGTCGCTGCGTACCACCTCGATGCGCGAGGCCGTCCAAGGCTGGTCCACCAAGTCGCCGATGTTCATGTCGAAGGCCTGGGCAATGCGCAGCGTAACCGCCAGGGTGGGATTGGCCTTGCCGCGCTCGATCTGGCTCAGCATCGAACGGCTGACCCCCGATGCCGCTGCCAGCTGCTCCAGGGTGAGCCCGCGCCGCTTGCGCAACTCGATCACGCGGGTGGAGAGGCTACCGGGTTCGGCCTGCGATGCAGTTATCGTCGTGTCGTCCACCTACACTTCTCCTCGATACCCAGTCCAACCGGATCAGCAGAGCGAGGCTCGCCGGGCAACTGAAAATACAATATAAGAGAATATTTTCTTGTATAAAAGAAATATTCTGCAATACTGGAATTCATTCCCCTATAGTAAACCTCTCGTTGTGAATTGCCAGAATCCGCTCGCAGCCCACCACCTGAATCGACCAACGAACAAGTACAGGAAGGAGCGACATGAAAGCACTGATCAAGAAGGAAGCGACACCCGGCCTGTGGCTGGACGAGGTGCCGGAACCGCAGATCGGCATCAATGACGTGCTGATCAAGGTGAAGCGCACCGCCATCTGCGGTACCGATGTGCATATCTACAAATGGGACAGCTGGGCGCAGAAGACGATTCCGGTGCCCATGGTGGTGGGCCACGAGTTCGTCGGCGAGATCGTCGAGGCGGGATCCAACGTCAATGATTTCCACCCGGGCCAGATCGTTTCCGGTGAGGGCCACGTGGTGTGCGGCCGCTGCCGCAACTGCCTGGCCGGGCGCCGTCATCTGTGCGCTCACACCAGCGGCGTAGGCGTCAATCGCCCAGGTGCCTTCGCCGAGTACGTGTCCCTGCCGATGTCCAACGTATGGGAGCATAAGCCGGGCATCGATCTCGATGTGGCGGCGCTGTTCGACCCGCTGGGCAACGCCGTGCATACCGCCCTGCAGTACGACCTGCTCGGCGAGGACGTGCTGATCACCGGGGCCGGGCCGATCGGCGCCATGGCCGCCGCGGTTTGCCGCCATGCCGGCGCGCGGCACGTGGTGGTCACCGATCTCAACCCGGGGCGACTCGAGTTGGCCAAGCGCCTGGGCGCTACCCGTACGGTGGACGTGCAACGCGAGACGCTTGCCGACGTGCAGCGTGAGCTGGGCCTCACCGAGGGCTTCGATGTGGGCCTGGAGATGTCCGGTAGCCCCGCCGCCCTGCGTGACATGCTGGCCAACATGTGCCACGGCGGCAAGATCGCCATGCTCGGGATTCCCACCGAGGATATCGGCATCGACTGGAACACGGTGATCTTCAACATGCTGACCTTGAAGGGAATCTATGGCCGCGAGATGTACGAGACCTGGTACAAGATGTCGGTGATGATCGAGTCCGGCCTCGATATCTCGCCGGTGATCACTCATCGCCTGCCTTATACCGAGTTTCAGCGTGGCTTCGATGCCATGCTGAGCGGAGAAGCGAGCAAGGTCGTTCTCAACTGGGAGTCATGACATGTACGGAGCCTTTCAACAGCACCTGCGTGGCGAGCTCGACGCCATCCGCCAGGCAGGGCTGTACAAGCACGAGCGTCAGCTGACCACACCTCAGGGTGCCCACGTCGGCATCAACGCCGGCCAGGAGGTGCTCAACCTGTGCGCCAACAACTACCTCGGCCTGGCCCAGCACCCCGAGGTCAACGCCGCGGCCAAGGCAGGCCTCGAGGAGTGGGGCTACGGGCTTGCCTCGGTGCGTTTCATCTGTGGCACCCAGAGTTTGCACAAACAGCTCGAGCAACGCCTGACCGACTTTCTCGGCACCGAGGACACCATTCTCTACCCCTCCTGCTTCGACGCCAACGGCGGGCTGTTCGAGACCCTGCTCGGCGCCGAGGACGCGGTGATCTCCGACGAGCTCAACCACGCCAGCATCATCGACGGCGTACGGCTCTCCAAGGCAAAGCGCTACCGCTACCGCAACAACGACATGGCTGGCCTCGAAGAGCAGTTGAAAGCCGCCGACCGCGACGGTGCGCGCTTCAAGCTGATCACCAGCGACGGCGTCTTCTCCATGGACGGTTACATCGCCCGGCTCGACGAGATCTGCAACCTTGCCGAGCGCTACGGGGCACTCGTGCACTTCGACGACTGCCACGCCACCGGCTTTCTCGGCGAGGGCGGGCGAGGCACCCACGAGTACCGCGGCTGCATGGACCGCATCGACATCACCACCGGCACCCTGGGCAAGGCGCTGGGCGGCGCCAGCGGCGGCTACACCAGCGGCAAGCGCGAGGTGATCGAGCTGCTGCGCCAGCGTTCACGGCCCTATCTCTTCTCCAACACCGTGGCGCCGCCGGTGGTCGCCGGGGCACTGAAGGCGATCGAGCTGGCCGCGGAATCCCGCGAGCTGCGTGATCGCCTCACCAAGAACACCGCCTTCTTCCGCGAAGGGCTCGAACGGCTGGGCTTCGAGCTGTTGCCCGGCGAGCATCCCATCGTGCCGGTGATGCTGCACGACGCCGGCCTCGCCGGCCGCTTCGCCGAGGAGATGCTCAAGGAGGGCGTTTACGTGATCGCCTTCTCCTATCCTGTCGTCCCCCAGGGCAAGGCACGCATCCGTACCCAGATGTCGGCTGCGCTGACCCGCGACGATCTGGAGCTCGCCCTCGCCGCTTTCGGCCGGGTGAAGGAACGCCTCGGCCTGTAGCGGGTAATGCTTCAGTGGGCATCCGGCCGGACCCAAAGGGGTCCGGCTTTTGCTCATGCTTCTTCCCTACATCCTTGGTCGAACACTACCCAAACGCAGCGCAACAGCCGGCATACTGCAGAACTTAATCGTTAAAGTTGCCGACCTGAACATGCACATCCTCATGGAAAAGCTCGTCCCACCTGCGTTGCCCGCCACCGTGGTCGCCCGGGAACGGCTCAATGATCGCTTCGCACTCACTGAGCGAGTACGCCTGCAGGTGGTTCAGGCGCCGCCTGGCTATGGCAAAAGCACCCTGCTGGCCGAGCGCTTGCCGCGGCTGGAGCAACCGGCGGCCTGGCTACGCCTGGATAGTCGCGACGACGAGCCCGGGCGCTTCGCCGCCTATTTTCGTGAAGCCCTGGCCGGCCTGTGTCGTGAACTCGGCCTGGACGTCGAGCTGCCCCGCGTATACGCGCCCGTGGCCGAGGCGATGGAAGGCTGGCTCGCTGCCCTGCCGCCCCGTTCCGATCCCGGCCGGATGGTGCTCGATGACTTTCAGCACCTGCGCCATCCGCAGATTCTGGAGTGCCTTCGCCACTGGCTACGCCACCAACCGCCCTGGCTGACCCTGACGCTTGCCTCACGCACCCGTCCCGACCTGGGGGTGTCCGAACTGCGGCTGTGCGGTGAACTGGAGGAGATCGGCCTGGCCGAGCTGGCCTTCGATGCCGAGGAGGCGCAGACGCTGTGTGCCGAGCAGCTCAGCTTCCCACCCACCCGGGTCAGCCTGGAGCGCGCTCTGCGTCGCACCGGGGGCTGGCCACTGGCGCTGGTCTGGCTGATCGAGCGCACAACTACCCGGGCCGCCTTCGATAGCCTGCTCGAGCGCCTCGATGGCAGCCATCCAGACTTCGTCGCCTGGTTCGACGAACTGCTCGAATCCAATATCGATGCCCAGGACCACCCATTGCTGCTGCAGCTCGGCGTACTGGAGCGCTTCTCGCCCAACCTGGTGGCCCGGCTACTGGAGGGCGAACGACTCTCGCAACGCCTGGAGGCGCTCGTCCGGGCCGGCGTCTTTCTCGAAAGAGTCGAGCCTCATGCCCAATGGTTTCGCTTCCATCCGCTGTTTTCCGGCTACCTGCGTCATCGTCGCCACGAACTCAGCCTGGCGACCCAGCACGAGTTGCACCAGCGAGCTAGCAATGCCTGGCTGCGCCTGGGCAACCCGGCCCTGGCACTGGCCCAGGCCATCGAGGCCGAGGCACCCGAGCCGCTGGCCGAACTGCTCGGGCAAGAGGGGCCCGCCCTGTTGGCCAACGGCCACTTCTCGCTGCTAGCACGCGGGCTCGCCGCACTCGGCGTTACGCGGCTGGTCGGTTCACCCCGGCTGACACTGCTGCATGGTTGGGCCACCCACGCCCAATACCACTTCGACCGCACCCGCCAGGCCATCGACTGGATCGAGTCGCAGCTCGAGGAACCCGACTGGGCGGCGCTGGCCGCCGAGTTCGCCACCTTGCGCGCGCAGCTGGCGATCAACGAGGGCGACGCCGAGCGGGCGGCGCCCCTCGCCGAACGGGCGCTGACCCTGCCACCCCGCTATCTGGCCACCACGCCGCTGACCGCCGCGGCGATTCTCGGCGAGGCCCGCTTTGTTCAGGGGCAACTCGAAGAATCGCTACAGCGCATTCGCAACGTGGAACGCGAGGCAAGCCGCCTCGGCGACGACCAGATGTTGCTGTGGGCGCTGTGCCACCAGTCGGAGACACTGGTGGCACAGGGGCGCCTGCAAGCCGCCCACGACGTGCAGGAGCGCGCCATCGCTCATGTCGAACGCTGTGGGCTCGATCGCCTGCCGGTGACGGAGTTTCTCTATCGCATCCGCAGCCAGCTGCTGTGGGAGTGGCAGCGCCTGGAAGAATCGGAGCAGGCGGCGCTGAAGGGAATCGAAGTGCTCGATACCCAAGGCGAATGCTGGACTCTGCAGTGCCACATCAGCCTGGCCAAGGTGGCGCTCTCGCGCGGCGACCAAGCCCAGTGCGCCGACCAGGTCCGTCGCCTGCGCAAAATTCTCGTACAAGGCGACTACCACATCGACTGGCAGGCCAATGCCCATGCCACCCTGATCGCCTGGTGGCAGGCCAACGGCGACCTCGACGCCGTGGCCCGCTGGCTGCATGAAGCACCGCCCGGCGAGCCGGCACGAGCCACCAACCACTTCGCCCAGTGCAACCTGCGCAACCACGCCCGTGCGCTGACACTGCTCGGCCGCTTCGACGAAGCCGAAGCGCTGCTCGTCGAGCTGGAACGACAGACCGAACGTCTGGGGCTGGTCACCGATGCCAACCGCAATCGGCTGTGCCTGGCGGCGCTGGCCTGGCAGCGTGGACAGCACGAAGCAGCGTTGGAGCACCTGCGCCAGGCGCTGGCATTGGCCACCCGCACCGCGCTGACCGGCAGCTTCCTGCGCCTGGGCCAGGCGCTGGCCGAGATGCTCGAACGACTGCTCCTCGACGACACGCTGGAGCCACTGGCCCGAGGTCATGCCGAACGGCTGGTGAGCCTGACCAGGCGCCAGCGCGAGTTCGGTCGCGCCGTACGGCTGATGCTCGACGACTCGGTAATCGCCGACATCGTCTCCCGCCCCGACGTGCCGGAGCTTATCCGCACCTCGCCCTTAACCCGCCGGGAATGGCAGATTCTCGGCCTGATCCACGCCGGACTTTCCAACGAACAGATCGCCGAGCAACTCGCGGTGGCGCCGACCACGGTCAAGACGCATATCCGCAGCCTTTACCAGAAGCAGCACATCCGACGCCGCGAGGAGGCCATCGCTCTGGCTGGCGAGCTGCTCTCGCGCATCCAGGGGGTGTAGAGCGACCGGCTGCCTGCGCCTCATCCCCCCTCCTACGCCTATCCTCCTCGGTGGGCAGAGGATTCCTCCCGTCATCGGTCGCGTCACCATCGCCTGCATGCTTCACGTATCCACACCATGGCGACAAGGACAACAGATGAACGCACAGCATGTACTCGGCAAGCAGGGGCAGGAGTGGTGGCGCGGCGCGGTGATCTACCAGATCTATCCGCGCAGCTTCATGGACAGCAACGGTGATGGTATCGGCGACCTGCCGGGAGTAACCGCAAAGATCGACTACATCGCCTCGCTGGGTGTCGATGCCATCTGGCTCTCGCCCTTCTTCACCTCGCCGATGCAGGATTTTGGCTACGATGTATCCGACTATCGCGGCGTCGACCCCATGTTCGGCACACTCGACGACTTCGACCGCCTGGTGGAGGCGGCCCACGCTCGCGGACTCAAGGTCACCATCGACCAGGTACTCTCCCACACCTCCGACCAGCACCCCTGGTTCGCCGAGAGCCGAGCCAACCGCGACAACCCCAAGGCCGATTGGTACGTGTGGGCCGACGCCAAGCCCGATGGCTCGCCGCCCACCAACTGGCAATCGGTATTCGGTGGCAGCTCCTGGCAGTGGGACACCCGCCGCTGCCAGTACTACCTGCACAACTTCCTCGTCAGCCAGCCGGACCTCAACTTCCGCAATCCCGAGGTGGTCGACGCCATTCTTGGCGAAGTACGCTTCTGGCTCGAACGCGGTGTCGACGGCTTCCGCCTGGATGCAGTGAATTTCTGCACCCACGGCGAACTCGAGGACAACCCACCGCGTACCCAGGCAGTTGAGAGCTTCCTCGGGGTGCGGCCGGATAACCCCTACGGCTTCCAGCAGCATCTCCACGACAAGACCCAACCGGAGAACTTGGACTTCCTGGAGAAATTGCGCGCCCTGCTCGACGAATATCCCGGCACCACCAGCGTCGGCGAAGTGGGAGACGACGACTCGCTTAATGTGATGGCGGCCTATACCCAGGGCGGCAACCGACTGCACATGGCCTACTCCTTCGACCTGCTGGGTGAGCGCCACGACCCCGAGTTCCTGCACCGAACCATGACCGCCATGGAAGAGCGCATCGGCGACGGCTGGCCATGCTGGGCGCTGGGCAACCACGACGTTTCCCGGGTCGCCACGCGCTGGCAAGCCGAAGGCGATCTGGCCAAGCTGCGCCTTTATATGGCCTTCCTGCTGACCCAGCGCGGCAGCGTCTGTCTGTACCAGGGCGAAGAGTTGGGCCTGCCCGAAGCCGAGCTGACCCTGGAGCAACTGGTCGACCCGGCCGGCCTCACCTTCTGGCCGGCCTACAAGGGCCGCGACGGCTGCCGAACGCCGCATCCATGGTGCGGCGACACGCTTCACGGCGATTTTTCCCACGGCGAACCTTGGCTGCCGGTACCCGACGAGCACCTGGACCTGGCCATGAAGCAGCAGGATGGCGATCTCGATTCGCTGCTCAACGCCTACCGCGCCTTCCTCGCCTTCCGCCGCGAGCACGTGGCGCTGGTGCAGGGCGGGGTCCGCTACCATCCGGTGCGCGACGGCGTACTCTGCCTGGAGCGCCACCACCCGACCCAGCACCCCGGCGAGCGGCTGCTGGTGGCTCTCAACTTCAGCGACGCCCACCGCGAACTTTCGGCGCCACGCAAGGCGGGCCCGCTCGATGACGCTCCCGCCCTGGTCAACGGCACCTGGAGTGCAGGCAAGGTTCAGCTACCGCCCCACGGGATCGCCATCGCCCGCTGCCCGGCGCAGGAGGAGATCATATGGGACGTTTGACGCTTGCCGGCATCGGCAAGGAATACGAGGGGGTCGTGGTCTCCCGCGACATCGACCTGACCATCGAAGACGGCGAGTTCGTCGTCTTCGTCGGCCCCTCCGGCTGTGGCAAGTCGACCTTGCTGCGCATGATCGCAGGGCTCGAGGAGATCAGCCGCGGTGAGATGCGCCTCGATGGCGAGCGCATCAACGAGCTACCGCCGCAGGAGCGCGACATCGGCATGGTGTTTCAGTCCTACGCGCTCTACCCGCACATGACGGTGGCCGAGAACATGGCCTTCGGCCTCAAGCTGGCACGCACCGACAAGACCGAGATTCGCCGCCGGGTGCAGCACGCCGCGGAAATGCTGCACCTCGGCGAGCTGCTCGAGCGCAAGCCCAAGGTGCTTTCCGGCGGGCAGCGTCAGCGGGTGGCCATCGGCCGCACCCTGGTCAAGGAACCGGCGGTATTCCTGTTCGATGAGCCGCTCTCCAACCTCGACGCTGCGTTACGGGTCGACATGCGCGTGCAGATCGCCGAACTGCACCGACGACTGGGCGCCACCATGATCTACGTGACTCACGACCAGGTGGAGGCAATGACGCTGGCCGATCGCATCGTGCTGCTTGCCGGCGGACGCATCGCCCAGGTCGGCGCACCGCTGGCGCTTTACCATTATCCCGCCACCCTTGAAGTGGCGCGCTTCATCGGCTCACCACGCATCAATCTCCTGCCGGTTCAGGTGCTCGACCCCGGCCGCCAGCGCACCGCTGTACGCCTGCCCAATGGCGAGACGCTCGCAGTGGCGGTGGACGGCACCCGTCTCAGAGCCGGCGACAGTGCCACCCTGGCGGTACGCGCCGAGGACTTCGTCGAGCCCCAGGAAGCCGACGCACGCCTGGCAGCGCGGCTGATGGTGGCCGAGAAGCTCGGCTACGAGACTCTCGTCCACCTGAAAGTGGAAGGCGTCGAGGAAACCTTGGCTCAACGCCTGGACGGCCTGGCCGTGCTGGAAAAGGAACAAAGAATCGAGCTTGGCCTCACCGGCGAGCGCTGCCACCTGTTCGCGAACGACGGCACGGCCTGCCCGCGGCAGGTGCGAATACCAGGCGTTACCCACTAGCACCAGCAACCACGGCTACCAACGGCGCCCCGATCTCGTCAGAGGTCGGGGCGCCTTGCTACCGAGCGCAACCAGTATTCGATTCGCGTTTGTTGTTAACCCTTCACCCCGCCCGCCGTCAGCCCGCCGATGATCCAGCGCTGGCAGATCAGAAACGCCATGGTAATGGGCAGGCCGGAGAGTACCGCGGCGGCGGCGAAGTTGCCCCAGCGCTGGTTGTGGTCGGCGAGGTACTGCTGGGCGCCTACCGCCAGCGTCAGCTTGTGTTCGTCGACGAGCAGCACTGAGGCCATGGGGTACTCCATGATGCTCATGACAAAGGCGAGGATGAACACCACCACCAGGATCGGCAGCGACAGCGGCAGCAGGATGTAGCGGAACGCCTGCCAGGTGCTGGCGCCATCGACCATGGCGGCCTCCTCCAGCGAACCGTCGATGGATTCGAAGTAGCCCTTGATGGTCCAGATGTGCAGGGCCACCGCCCCCAGCGAGGCAACGATCAGCGCGCCGTGGGTGTTGATGCCGAGCCAGCCGACGAACTGCCCCAGGCGGTCGAACAGGGCGTAGAGCGCCACCAGCGAGAGCACCGCGGGGAACATCTGGAATATCAGCATGCCCTTGAGAAGCGGCGCCTTACCGGCGAAGCGCATGCGGGCGAAGGCGTAGGCGCTGGTGGTGGAGAGCAGCACGACCAAAAGCGACGACACCAACGCCACTTTCACCGAGTTCCATAGCCACAGCAACACCGGGAAGGGCGGTTGCACCACGCTGCCGTCGGCGCGCTCCCAGGGAATGCCCAGTGCCAGCGCCCAGTGTTCCAGCGAGAAGTGCTCGGGAATCAGGCTGCCGCTGGCGAAGTTGCCCTCGCGGAAAGAGATCGACATCACCAGCAGCAGCGGAAACAGAATCAGCACCAGGAAGCCGATCAGGGCAAGATGCGCCGCCAGCTTGCGGGCACGAATCGAACGAGGTTGAACCATGGCCATGACGAATTCTCCTGTGACCTTGCGAATCAGACCCTGACCTTGGCCAGGCGCAGGTTGAGCAGCGCCAGCCCCGCCACCAGCACGAAGATCAGTGTGGCGATGGCGGCGGCCAGACCGAAGTCCTGCCCGGCATCCTGAAAGGCGATGCGATAGGTGTAGCTCACCAGCAGGTCGGTGGTGCCCGCCGGCGTGCTGGCGCCGAGGATGTCGGGGTTGCCCCCGGTAAGCAGGGCGATCAGCACGAAATTGTTGAAGTTAAAGGCGAAGCAGGCAATCAGCAGTGGCGTGAGTGGCTTGAGGATCAACGGCAGAGTAATCTGAAACAGGTTAGTAAGCGGTCCTCCGCCATCCACCGCCGAAGCCTCGTAGAGATCCCTGGGGATCGACTGGGTCAAGCCCATGCACAGCAGCAGCATGTAGGGGTAGCCGAGCCAGGTATTGACGATCAACAGCATGCTGCGGGCCAGCCAGGGGTCGGTGAACCAGTCGGGGCGAATGCCGAACAGGGCATCGAGAATCAGGTTCACCTCGCCGAAGTGCTGGTTGAACATACCTTTGAAGATCAGGATCGAGATGAACGCCGGCACCGCGTAGGGCAGGATCAGCAGTGTACGGTAGAGCGCCTTGCCACGCAGTTGGTCCCACTGCAGCAGCGAAGCGAGGGCGAAGCCGACCATCAGCGTGAATACCACGGTGAGCCCGGCGAAGACGAAGGTCCAGACGAAGATCTGCAGGAAGGGGCCACGAATGTGGGGATCGAGGAAGATCCGGGCGTAGTTGTCGAGGCCCACCGCCACCGGCCAGCCCGGGGTGATGCGTTCGCCGTCGTCGACGACGAAGAAACCCGTCTCTCTATCAGCGATCAGTAGCCGGTCGTCGCGCCGGTCGTAAAGGCTACCGTTAGCGCGGATCTCATAGCGCTCTAGCATCGGCGCAAAGTGGCGCAGCCCGGCCATGTGCAGCTCGAGCCCATCATGTGTCGTCAGCACCAGGTTCTGCAGCGCGGCGCGGCTGGCGATCACATCGCGCATCGCCAGTGGCTCACCGGCCGGCTCGTCTTCTGCCGGCTGGACGGCGACATGACGGCGTTCATCACCTTCGAGCGAGATCGGTCCGGTGACGAAATGCGTCACACCACGTAGCGCTGCCTCGGCTCCCGCCGCGTCCTGGCCCGCGTTCATGCCAGATTCGCTCGGGCGACCCTCACGCTCCAGATAGAGTCGCACGCCTTGGTCGGTGCGGTAGAGCTGGAAGCCGAAGGTGGCGCTCTCCTCCTGGTAGGTTCGCGAGAGCAGTTGGCTGCGCACCCGCTCCTCGCTGAGCAGGTTGCTGGAGCTGTAGTTGCTGAAGCTGATGCCGATGGTATAGAGCAACGGAAAGATGACGAACAGCGCCATGCCGGCCACCGCGGGAAAGATGTAGCGATGGCTCATCAGTTGGCGGCGGGTGAAGACCACGCCCAGGGCGGCGCCGAACACCAGAAACAACAGGGCAAAAATCGGCTGGCCGTTGAGGTGGAAGGCGAGCACCAACCACAGCAGGGCCAGCACTAGGGCCGCGATCAGGCCACGCAGCGCCCAGCGGGTATAGCGTTAGGCCGGATAGCGGGAACGGTGGCGCGGCAGCCCCCGGGAAGCATTGGTGGTATACATGAGCAGGTCCTGCTATTGGCCGGCAATACTGCCGCCGGCCGGACATTGAGCGCGAAGCGGTTACTGGCGCATGCGTCGCGCCGCGGCGTCCAGCGCTTCGCGCGGCGACTGGCGACCGCTGCCGATGTTCTGCAGTGCCGGCTCCATGGCCGCCCAGAAGGCCCCCATCTCGGGAATGTTGGGCATCGGCATGCCGAGCTCGGCGTTCTCCAGCGTGGCAGCGATGTTGGGGTCGCTCTCCAGTTCCTGCTGGTAATCGATGTGCGCCACGGCGCCCAGGGTGCCGTCGCCGTTGAAGGTGCGCATGCCCTCCTCGCTGAGCAGGTAGTTCTCGAGAAATTCCACTGCGAGGAAGTCGTTGGGCGAGGCCGTGTTGATCATCGCCGCCTTCACGCCGAACATCGGCTTGGCGCGTTCGTCGCCCACTTTGGGCAGCAGTGCCACGCCGTAGTCGATGCCGCTGCGTTCGAGGTTGCTCCAGGCCCAGGGGCCACTGATCATGGTAGCCACTTCGCCGCGGTTGAAGCGCGTATCCATGATGCTGTAGTCGGTGCCGCGCGGCAGCACGTCCCTCTCGATCAGTTCTACCAGCAGCTCGGCGCCCTGAATGGCACCGGCGTTGTTGACGCCGATGTCGTCGACGTCGAAGCCCGCCTCGGTCTGGCGGAACGGGTAGCCGCCGTTGGCCGCCAGCAGTGTCCAGCCGTAGTAGGGTTCGCTATAGTCGAACAGGATCGCCTTTTTCCCCTGGCCGGCCAGCTCGGCGTCTAGCGCCGCGAGCTCCGCGAAGCTTTGCGGCGGCGTCTCGACCAGCGCCTTGTTGTAGATCAGCCCCAATGCCTCCACCGAGATCGGGTAACCGTAGTGCTCGCCGTTCCACAGCGTGGCATCCCAGGTGAATTCGAAGTAACGCTCGCGAAAATCATCGCCGGGAGAGATGGGAGCGAGCAGCCCGCTCTGGGCCCATTCGCCGATGCGATCGTGAGCCCAGATCACGATATCCGGCCCCTGGCCGCTGCCGGCGGCCTGCTGGTAGCGGTCGGTAAGGTTATCGGGATTGACCACCTCGACGGCGATGCCGGTGTCGTCGGTGAACTGGCGCGCCACCTCGCGGATGCCGTCGTCGCCCTTGTTTTCGCCCATCCAGATGGTCAGGCGGTCATCGTCGAAGGCGTGGGCGGAGAGAGAGAGGCCGCCGGCGAGCGCGGCCAGCAAGGTAACGCTCACAGCGTGGCGTGTCCAAGGCATTGGAGAACCTCCGGGTTGTTGTTATCGATGCCACTGCCGTTGCGGCGCGGCGAAGCGAACCCGTCCAGCCTCGCCAATCGCGGCGCAGGCGTCCTCCTCCCCGTAGGGCGTAGCAGCGGCGTAAGTGAAGGGCGTAGGGCGGGAGTAGCGTCGGCGAGGCGGTGGGCACCTCGGCGGGAAAAGAAGCGGGCGGCAGCGCGAAGATGCCGCCCGATGGGTTCAGCCCGGTCTAGTCGGTTGCTTCATCGTGGCCGTGCCGGGCCAGCCAGTCCTGCAGGAAGGCAATCTCCTCCTCCTGTGTTTCGATGACTTCGCGAGCCAAGTCGCGAACCGCCGGATCCTCGCCATGCTCCAAGGCCACGCGGGCCATATCGAGGGCACCCTGGTGATGGGCAACCATACCCCTGGCGAAGTCGACGTCTGCATTACCGCTGAATTCGGTGAGCATGTCGCGATGCATGCGTTCGGCGATTTCGCGGTAGGCCTGCACCGCCGGGTTATCAGCATGCTCGTCCTCCTCGGGCTCCACGACATGCTCGTCATGTCCCTCCGGGTTCTCCTCAGCGCCCATTTTCTCCCCTTGGGCTTCGTCCCCGTTGGCCCCGCCCTCGGCACCGTTCCTCTCCCCTTCATCCTGCTGTGCATCGGCCCGTTGCTCGATACGCCCCTGTGCCTGGGCCTCCTCTTCCGTGGCCAGCGCCGGAACCGCCAGCAGGGCGGCCAGAATGAGGGCAAGCGTCGAGAGGGGGCGTAACAGCAGGGTGTGCGGCATGGTGCTCTCCTATAACATGAGAATCGTACGTCAAACGATAGAACCAAGCGCCGCGCAGGTCATCGTACCGGCGCGGGAAACAACTCATCACGAGATTACCATGGACTGGAACCCTGCCCTGATCTGGCTGGCCATCGCCCTGCTGCTGGGCCTGGCCGAACTCTCCTCCGGCGCCTTGTTGCTGCTGGCGCTGGGCATTGCCGCGGCACTCACCTCGGCTCTGGCAGCATTGGGTATCACGTTACCTTGGCAGTTGCTCGCCATGGGCGTGTTCTCCGGCCTACTGCTGCCGCTGGCGATCAAGGTGATCCGCCCCTGGTTCTCGCCCAGCGGTGTGGCTTACGGCACCACGGGAACCGGCGTGGAACAGGGGCGCAGCTATACCACCCTGAAGCGCGACTTCGACGGCGCCAGCGGCATCAAGATCAACGGCGACTTCTATCGCCTGCGAGTGGCCGAAACCGGCGGGACCGAGCTGCCCGAAGGCACGCTCGTGGTGTTCCAGGCGTTCGACGGCACCACCGCCGTCGTCAGCCACACCCAGCCGCACTGAACCGAACGAGACAACACCTGGCGCTGCAGGACGTCGCCAATATACCTACGCCACTACACAAGGGAACGTACACATGGATCTACCCCTCAACCCGGGGCTGCTGCTGGCCCTGATCGTCGTCGTCATCGGCATCCTGATCATCGCCAAGGGGCTGGTGATCGTGCGCCAGTCGGAAGTCATGGTGATCGAGCGCCTGGGCTCGTTCAACCGGCTGCTGGAGAGCGGCATCAACATCATCATTCCCTTCATCGAGCAGCCCCGCGCCATCACCATGGTGCGTTATCAGAAGCGCGGCGAGGAGTACTTCCCGATAACAACCAACGAGGCGCGCATCGACCGCCGCGAGACGGTCATGGACTTTCCCGGCCAGCCGGTGGTGACCACCGATAACGTCACGGTGACCATCAACGGGGCGCTCTATTACCAGATCATCGACCCGCGCCGCGCCGTCTACGAAATCGAGAACATGAGCCAGGCGGTGGAAGTGCTGGCCAAGACGACGCTGCGCTCGGTGGTGGGCAAGATGGAGCTCGACAAGCTGTTCGAGTCGCGCGCCGAGGTCAACAACGAGATTCAGGCCGCCATGGAGGAGCCGGCCTCCAAGTGGGGCGTGAAGATCTCGCGGGTGGAGGTTCAGGATATCGCCATGCCCGAGGAAGTGGAGACCGCCATGCGCCTGCAGATGGCCGCCGAGCGCAAGCGCCGCGCCACCGTGACCGAGGCCGAGGGCGAGAAGGCCGCCGCCATCGCCAAGGCCCAGGGCCAGCGTGAATCGGCGATCCTCAATGCCCAGGGCGACAAGGAATCCGCCATCCTGCGCGCCCAGGGCGAGCAGGAATCGATCAAGCTGGTGCTCAACGCCATCGGCGACAGCGACGAGCACAAGCGCACCGTGGTCGGCTATCTGCTCGGCCAGAGCTACATCAAGGTCCTGCCGAACATGGCCCAGGACGGCGAGCGAGTCTTCGTGCCCTACGAGTCCTCCGCCCTGCTCGGCTCCATGGGCATGTTCCGCGAGATGGCCGGCTCGCCGGAAGACACCGTGGCAAAGCACCTGCGCGGCAGCGACCAGCAGAGCGGAGTGCGCGGCGGCATCCTCGGCGGTGCGGGCAGCGCCGGCTAGCCACTCGCGCCGAATCGCGCCAGCTGCATCTCGCGCAGTCGGCTGAGAGTGCGGCGGAAGGCGAACGCCAGGTAGCCATGGGCATACAGCTCGTCCATGGCGACCTCGGCCTCGAGATAGAGCGGCACACGGCGGTCGTAGCATTCGTCGACCAGCGCGATGAAGCGACGCACGCCATCGTCACGCCGTGAGAGCGGCGGCAGCTCTCGCTCCCCGGCCTCGATGCGCTCGGCACCATCTTCGGTACCACGGGCAATGCCTCGCACCGCACTTGCATCGCTCAAGCGTGGCACCTCGCTCAGCAGGATCTGCTCGAAACCGTCGACCAGGGCAATGAAATCCAATGCCGCCAGGGGCTGCTCGCACAGCTCGGCATAGCGGCACCACACCGCCCTTTCGCTACGTCGCACCACCGCTATGCGGCGATGCCCCAACTCGAAGGGCTCATTACTTGCCAACTCACCCTCACTCAGCCGGGCGAAAACTTCGTCCAGCACGCTCGGCCGGCCGGGCTCGACCACCCAGTAGCGCTGGCACGCCTGGCCGGGGTGCAGGCGATGATCGAAGCCGCCGTCCAGCTCCACCACCTCCATGTGACGCTCCATGACCGCGACCGCAGGCAGGAAGCGCTCGCGGTTGAAGCCGTCGGCGTAGAGCTGGTGCGGCGCCTGGTTGGAGGTGCACACCAGCGCCAAGCCCTGCTCGAACAGCGCCTGCAGCAGGCGGCCGAGCAGCATGGCGTCGGCAATGTCGCTGACGAACAGTTCGTCGAGGCACAACACGCGGACTTCTGCGGCCAGCTCCCGCGCCAGCGCCGTCAGCGGATCGGGGGTACCGCCAAGCTGGAACTGGCGCTGGTGTACCCAGCGCATGAAGTGGTGAAAGTGCAGGCGACGGGACGGCACGTCGAGATGCCGATGGAAGCCATCCATCAGCCAGGTCTTGCCGCGCCCCACCGGGCCCCAGAGATAGACGCCGGGAATGAAGCGGCGCTTGGTCGCGGCAGCTTCGTCGTGCAGCGCATGGAAGCATTCATCCAGCCGGGCGGCGGCAACTCGCTGGGCCTCGTCCGGGGCGAAACCCTGGCGCTCCACCGCCTCGCGGTAGAAGTCGAGCGGCGCGGCTGCCGTCATTCTGCGAGCCGGCGCTGCATGATGGTGACCTCCTCGCCGCGATAGCTCAGCTCTTCATGATCGTGCCAGCCAAGCCGGCGATAGAGCGCCTGCTGGTCGGGCGTGAACAGGTAGAACAGGGTCGTGCCGCATGCACTGGCCTCCTCCTCGACCTGCCGAATCAGCGTCGAGGCAATGCCTTGGCCACGCCACTCCGGCAGCACGAACACCGAGGCCAGCCAGGGCGTGAGCTCGCGGCGACAGTCCATATCCTCGGCCATCAGCGCCGCCGTTCCCACCGGCTGGTCGCCTTCCATCGCCACGAAGACCGACGGTACGCCAGCGATGCCGCACTCGCGGCGAAAGGCCTCGCACCAAGACTCGGCCGTATAGCCGGGATTGAGGTGGCCCCACTCGGCGTAGGTCCAGCTCGCCACGGTAGGGACATGGTCCGAGTCGGGACTCAGTCGAACGATATTGATCGGATCCAGCTTGGACATGCTCTCTCCTTCGTGCGGCAGCTATGGCTGCCGCTTCGCTTTGGCAGATCTCACAGGGATTCTATCCTGAGATGACATGGACCGCAGAACGCCAAGCGCCTAACGGAACGCAGGCAAGGAGAGCGATATGGCAGTGTCATTGAAAAAAGTCGCAGACCAGACCCTCGTCATCACCGGAGCCACCAGTGGTATCGGCCTGTCAACCACGCGTCTGGCCGCCGATCGCGGTGCCCGCCTGATCGTCGTCGCCCGCGACGAGAACGCGCTGGAAGCGCTGGTCGATGAACTCGATCAGCGCGGCGCGGCTGCCGTCGCCGTGGCAGCCGATGTCGGCGATCCCGAGCAAGTCCGTGAAGTGGTCGAGACGGCTATCCACCAGTTCGGCGGCTTCGACACCTGGATCAACAACGCTGGGGTTTCGCTGTTCGGCTATATGACCGACCAGCCGCTCGAAGACCAGCGGCGCCTGTTCGACACCGACTATTGGGGCGTCGTCCACGGCTCCCTGGAGGCGGCCCGCCACTTGGGCATGCGCGCCGAACGCCACGGTGGCGCGATCATCAACCTGGGCTCGGTGGTCTCGGATCGCGCCATCCCGCTGCAGGGCATGTACTCGGCCGCGAAGCACGCGGTCAAGGGCTTCACCGATGCGCTGCGCATGGAGCTCGAGGATATGGGAGCACCGGTTTCGGTCACGCTGGTCAAGCCGGGCAGCATCGCCACTCCCTTCCCGCACCACGCGGGCAACCACATGGACGTCGAACCGACACTGCCGCCACCCCTCTACGAGCCGAGCGTGGTGGCCGAAGCCATCCTGCACTGCGCCGAGCATCCACGCCGCGATATTCGCGTCGGCGGCGCCAGCAAGGGCATCGCCATGCTCGGCCACCTGGCACCGCGGCTGGCCGACCGCATCATGCGGCGCAGCATGATTCCCAAGCAGCGGTCGGATCAGCCGCCGCGACATATCGGTGGGCTGCACCGGCCGGCACCGGGGGTCTGGCAGCGGGCCGATTTCGACACATCAGTCGCCAGCAGGAGCCGCTACACCCAAGCGAGTATGCATCCGGCACTGACGGCCTCGGCCATCGCCGGCGCCGTGCTCGGTATCGCCGCGCTGACCGGTACGGCACGACGCAAGCGCTATTGAAGCTCTCAGCGACTCCGTAACGCGCCTCTCGTGGCGAACTAGCCCAACTGGAACGGATAGACCGAACCGATTTCAAGAAGGCGCGTCAGCTCGTCCAGTGCGGTAAGCGTCTCGTCGGCCAGCTGCGGGTCGGCGAGGTCGTCCGGCGCCAGGCGGTCGCGGTAGTGGCGTCCGACCCAGGCAACGAGTTCGCCGTGCAGGGTATCGTTGAGCAGCACCCGGCCGGTCAGCGCGGCGCGCTCCGCGTCGGAGAGCACCACCCGCAGGCGCAGGCAAGCGGGGCCGCCGCCGTTGCGCATGCTCTGCTTGACGTCCTTGACGACCACATCATTGATGGGGTTGTGCCCGGCCAGCAGGTGGTCCTGGATGCTGCGCCATACCGCTTCGCGCTCCTGGCATTCGCCCGGCACCACCAGCGTCATGCTGCCGTCGGGATTGCTCAGCAGCTGCGAGTTGAACAGATACGAGGCCACGGCATCTTCGAGGCTTACCGCCTCAAGGGGCACGCGAACAGGAATCAGCGGCGAGGTCATTTTGCTGCGCAGCTCGTCGAGCGTGGCCTGTTCGTCGCGAAAGGCCATTTCGTGATAGAGCAGCACCGGCCCATTGCCCACCGCGATCACGTCGTTGTGGAACACCCCGGCATCGATGGCATCGGGATGCTGCTGGGCGAACACCGTCTGCGCTGCGGCCAGCCCGTGCTGGCGCGCCACTGCCTGGCTCGCCTCCAGCGTCTGGCGTGCGGGAAAGCGCTTGGGCTCATGAGCCGGGTCCCCGCCGAAAGCCTGACGACCGTAGACGAACAGGTGTACGCCGGCATCGCCGTGTTCGCCGCACAGTCGGGTGTGGTTGGCCGCCCCCTCGTCGGAGAAGGCCGGGGTGGCCGGCAGCACCGGGTGGTGGGCGAAGTGCGCCTCGTGGCGGAAGATGGCCGCCATTACCCGGCCGGTGGTTTCCGGCTCCAGGTAACGGTGGAAGCTCGACTGCAGATTGGCCGGAGTGAAGTGCACCCGGCCGTCCGACGCGTCGCGGCCCGGCGTCACCGTGCCGGCATTGGCCGTCCACATGCTCGAGGCCGAGCACACCGCGCGCAGCACCTGGGGCGCTTCGCTGGCCGCCCGTGCCAGCACCTCGCGGTTGCTGCCGGTGAAGCCGAGCGAGCGCAGCGCGCCGAGATCCGGCCGTTGCTGCGGCGGCAGCACGCCCTGGGCGTAGCCGGCATCCAGCAGCGCCTTCATCTTGGCCAGGCCCTGCAGTGCCGCCTCGCGGGGGTTGGAGACCAGCCCGCCGTGGCTCATCGAGGCCACGTTGCCGTGGGCCAGGCCCGAGTAGTTGTGGGTCGGGCCCACCAGGCCGTCGAAGTTGACTTCCCGGTAGTCGGCGGCATTCGTCGCTTCGCTCATAGCACGACTCCAGGCGGCAGGTTGTCGGGCAGCGAGAGGCTCTCGGCCTCCATCGAGGCCACCGGATAGGCGCAATAGTCCGCCGCGTAATAGGCACTGGGGCGATGGTTGCCGCTGATGCCTACGCCGCCGAAGGGGGCGTCACCGGAAGCGCCGGTGGTCTGGCGGTTCCAGTTGACGATGCCGGCGCGAATGCGCAGCAGGAAGTCGTCCCAGTCGGCACGCTCGCCGCCGATCAATCCCGCGGCGAGGCCGTAGCGGGTATCGTTGGCCAGCTCGAGGGCGTGGTCCCAGTCGCGGTAGCGATAGACCTTGAGCAGCGGGCCGAAGTGCTCCTCGTCGGGCACCGGCAGGCCGCTGACGTCGATCAGCGCCGGCGAGAGCAGGCTGGTGCCCTCCTCCAGGCACTCCATGCGCGCCAGCACCACTCCGCCCAGCGCCTCCAGGTCGTCCTGGGCCTTGAGCAGGCCCTGGGCCGCCTCGGGGCTGACCAGGCCGCCGTAGAACGGCGCCGGCTCCGCGAACTGCCCCGCCACCCGCAGGCGGGCGATGGCATCGACCAGTGCGTCGAGCAGGTGATCGCCGACCTGACCCTCGGGCACGATCAGCCGGCGCGCACAGGTGCAGCGCTGGCCGCCGGAGAGGAACGCCGATTGCAGGATGGCGAGAACCGCGGCGTCCTGGTCGTGCACGTCCTTGATCACCAGCGGGTTGTTGCCGCCCAGCTCCAGCGCCAGGATCTTCTCCATTTGGTCGGCGAACTGGCGGTTGAGCAGGCCCCCGACCCGGGCGCTGCCGGTAAACAGCAAACCGTCGATGCCGGGGTGCGACGACAGCGCCTGGCCCACCGGGGCGGCGCCCTGCACCAGATTGATCACGCCTGCGGGCAGGCCCGCCTCGTGCCAGCACTGCAGGGTCAGGTCGGCGCTCAGCGGGGTCTGCTCGCTGGGCTTGAAAACCACGCTATTGCCGGCCAGCAGCGCCGGCACCATGTGGCCGTTGGGCAGGTGGCCGGGGAAATTGTAGGGGCCAAACACCGCCATCACCCCATGCGGGCGATGGCGCAGCACGGCGGTGGTGTCACCGACGTCGCGGCTGCGCTCGCCGGTGCGCTCCTGGTAGGCGCGCACCGAGATCGCCACCTTGCCGATCATGGCACCTACTTCGGTACGCGCTTCCCACAGAGGCTTGCCGGTTTCGCTGGCGATGGCGCGGGCCAGGTCCTCGCGGTGCGCCTCGAGCTTCTCGCGAAAGCGCTCCACCACGTTCAGGCGCTCGGCGAAGGCGAGACGGGCCCAGCCCGGGAAGGCACCGCGGGCGGCCTCGACCGCTGCCGCCACCTGGCTGTCACTGGCCGCCGCACCCTGCCACAGGGTCTCGCCGGAGACCGGGTCGCACTTGGTGAATGTCGTTGCCTCGCCCGGCTGCCAGCGGCCGCCGATCATCAGCTGTTGCATCGCTTTCATGAAGTCTCCTCGGTATCCAGTACGCGCAGGGAGTCGCCGGCCGCCACGCCCAGGCGCTGCGCCTCCGCTTCGCTCAGAGTGAGGGTGCCCTCCTCGTCGGGGCCGTGGGCCACCCAGGCGGAACGGAAATCGGCCATCACGGTACTCGCCGCCAGCCAGCGTGGGCGGGCGGATGGCGCTTCGCTACCGCTGCGGATTTCGACCCGGCAACGGCGCGACTTGCGCACCGCGCGCACGTCGTCGATATACGCTTCCACCGTCGGCCCGCCGTCGAAGATGTCGATGAAGCCTTCCCAGCGCAGGCCCTCCTTCTTGAGCATGGCCAGCGCCGGGCGGGTGTGGTGATGCACCTGGCCGATGCAGGCTCGTGCCTCGTCGGAGAGGAACGGCGTATAGATCGGAAACTTGGGCATCAACTCGCCGATGAAGCTCTTCTGGCCCAGCCCGGTGAGACGGTCGGCCTCGTCGAAATCCAACGGAAAGAAGTGGCTGCCCAAGCACTCCCAGAACGGGCTCTTGCCACACTCGTCAAAAACGCCGCGCATCTCGGCCAGCACCTTGTCGGGGAACTGGTCGCGGAATTCGGCCATGAACAGCCAGCGCATCATCGACAGCAGCGCACCGTTGCGCTGGTGCTGGCGCTCCTTGCCGCGAAAACCGGGACGCAGGAACAGCGAGGCCACCTCGGCGTCGCCGGTGTGGTCGGAGCTGAGGAACAAGGTATCGATGGTGCGGTGCAGATCGAGCTGCACCGATGAGTGGGCCAGCGTACCCAGGCGGTAGTGGTAGAACGGTACTTCGCGGCCCACCTGGCCCTCGATGGCGCAGCAACCTGCCAGCTCACCGCTCTCCTCGTCCTCGAGCACGAAGAAGTAGTTGCGCCGATCGACCGGCGTGCGCTGCTCGAAGGCGGCGACGGCAGCGGCGATCTTTGCCGTCAGGAATTCCCGGTTGTCGGGCAGCGAGGTGAAGCCGACACCGGTCTCGCGAGCGATCTTCTGCAGTTCGCCCAGGTCGCCCTCGGCAATCGGTCGAATACGCATCACAGCTCCCCCTCGTCGAAGCCCAGTTCATCCTCGCCCGCCGCCGACAGCGTCAACGGTGCGGCCAGCACCGCCCGGCCCTCCTCCACGCCGAGCAGTTCGGCATGCTCCGGCGAGAGCATCAACTGACCGGTAGGCGACAGCGCGTAGCGCGCCACCACACAGCGAAAGTCGACCAGCCGCTGGTTGGCGATCATCGCCGGTTCGGCATCGGGCAGGGCGTGGGCCGGGCGCACCCGTACCGGGTGCCAGGCGGCACGTCGGAAGGTCTGCAGGCGGTCGCGCTCGCCTTTGATCACCGGGCCGGCGTCGAACAGGTCGACGTGGCGCGAGCGCATGAACCCCTCGGCCAGCATCTCGGTCATGGCCGCCTCATGGGCGGGATGCTCGCGGCCGATGGCGGCGCGCGCCTGGGGCGTGAGCAGCGCCAGGTAGAGCGGGAACTGCGGCATCACCTCGGCGATGAAGCTCTTCGAGCGCACACCGGCGAGGTAGTTGATGTCGTGGTAGTCGCGCACGAAAAAGTGGCGCCCCACGCTGTTCCAGAACGGCGACTCACCCTGCTCGTCGAGATAGCCCGGGAACGCCATCGCCAGCACCTCGGCGAAGCGCTCCGGGTACTGGGCGATGAACATCAGCCGCGCGCGGCGCAGCAGGCTCTCGGCGCTGGTGCCGCGATAGCGCGGGTCGAGCGACAGCGCACATAGCTGGGTGGTTTCGGAAACCTCGTGGGAGAGCGAGAGGGTCTGCACCTCGCGGCGTACGTTGAGCTGCTGCGAAGCGTGGATCAGGGTTTCCTGGCGGTAGGTGTAGTAGGCCTCGCGCGCGCCGGCCTCGGCGCGCAGCGTGGCGGTACCCACCACCTCGTCGCGCTCGAGATCCTCGAGCACGAAGGTGTAATGCTCGTCGCCGGGGAAGTCCACCTCGCGCCCGAACGATTGCCGCGAGCGGGCGATACGCTCCTCGAGACGATCGCGATGGGCCGGCAAGTTGGTCAGGCTCGGCGTGGCCAAGCCCGCCAACCGCTCGAGCGCCGGCAGGTCGGCCTGCCTGACGGGGCGTACGACCATCATGGCGGGATCTCCAGGTCGGTTGGCGGTGGTGTCCTGCATGGCTCGGCCTGCCTTCACTTGGCCGCCACCAGGCGCGCCACGGCGCGTTCGAGTCGCGCCATGCCCTCGGCGATATCGGTCTCGGGAATCACCAGCGAGGGCGCCATGCGCAGCACGTTGGGTCCGGCGATCAGCGCCATCAGACCCTCCTCGATGGCCAGCGGCAGGATGTCCTTGGCCCGGCCCTCGTACTCGGGAGCCATCTGGGCGCCGATCAGCAGCCCCATGCCGCGGATCTCGCTGAACACGCCGTGCTTGCGATTGATCGTCTCGAGGTGCTCGCGGAACAGGTCGTGGCGCTGCTTGACGCCGTCCAGCACTTCGCGTGTGTCGATGTGCGCCACCGCGGCAAGGGCAACGGCGCAGGCCAGGGCGTTACCGCCGTAGGTAGAGCCGTGGGTGCCGATGGCCATGGCCGGAGCGACGCGGTCGGTGGTCAGCATGGCGCCGATGGGGAAGCCGCCACCCAGTGCCTTGGCGCTGGTGAGGATGTCGGGCTCGATGCCGTACTCCATGTAGGCGAACAATGAGCCGGTACGACCGACGCCAGTCTGTACCTCGTCGAAGATCAGCAACGCATCGTGGGCGTCGCACAGGTCGCGCAGTCCCTGCAGGAATTCCTGGGTGGCCGGCACGATGCCACCTTCGCCCTGCATCGGCTCGACCATCACCGCGCAGGTGTCATCGTCGATCAGCTCGCGCACGCTGTCGAGATCATTGAATTCGCCGTGCACGATGCCGCCCGGCACCGGGCCGAAGCCCTGGGAGTACTTGGGCTGGCCGCCGACGCTGACGGTGAAGAAAGTGCGGCCGTGGAAGGATTGCTGGAACGAAACGATGCGATGCTTGTGCTCGCCGAAGTTGTCGTGAGCCCAGCGCCGCGCCAGCTTGAGCGCCGCCTCGTTGGCTTCGCCGCCGGAAGAACAGAAGTAGACCTTGTCGGAGAAGGTACGCTCGACCAGGGATTTCGCCAGCTTCAGCGCCGGCTCGTTGGTGTAGACGTTGGACAGATGCCAGAGCTTGCCCGCCTGCTCGGTAAGCGCCTCGACCAGCACCGGATGGCAGTGACCGAGGGAGTTCACGGCGATACCGCCGGCGAAGTCGATGTACTCGCGCCCTTCCTGGTCCCACAGACGGCTGCCCTCGCCGCGTACCGGAATGACCTTCTGGGGAGAGTAGTTCGGCACCATGTAATGGTCGAAGTCGGCGCGGGTCGGGGTATGGCTCATCTCGGTCTCCATAACTGCAAGGGGGATCAACAACGCAATGATGTCATCCGAGTATAAAGAGCCTGGACGCCGGCGGCTTTCAGCTATGGGACCCCGATTTGTATAAAAGGGCTGCAGCAAAGGTTGCCGAAACGCCTAGAGGCGCTCCTCGCGCGGGGTTACGCCGAAGTGGTTGCGGTAGGCAGTGGAGAAGTGTGCGGGCGACGAGAACCCCGTCTTCATGGCGATCTCGCCGACAGGAAGGTCGCTGTCTCGTAGCAGGCGCCGGGCCTCCTTCAGGCGCAAGTCGAGGTAGTAGCGCCCGGGCACGGCCTGCAGATATTTTTTGAACAAGCGCTCGAGCTGACGCCGCGAGATGCCGAGGTGCTCGGCCAGCTCGTGAGTGGTCAGCGGCTCCTCGATGTTGGCTTCCATCAGCATCACGGCATCCATCAACGACGCCGGAGCATGCCCCAGCCGGGCACGTAGCGGCACCTGCTGAGGTTCGTCGGCCATGCGCACCCGCTCCAGCACGAAGTGCTCTGAGACCCGTTCGGCCAGTTCGTTGCCATGATGAGTGGCGATCAGGGTCATCATCATGTCCATCGCTGCGGTACCGCCGCCACAGGTGAGGCGGTCGCGGTCGATCTCGAACAGCTGCTGGGTCAGGCGCACGCGGGGAAAATCGCGGGTGAAGGCCGCGAAGCGTTGCCACGGCAGCGTGGCCCGGTAGCCGTCCAGCACGCCGGCGCGGGCCAGTAGCTCGGTACCGCCACCGACGCCGACCAGCACCACACCGCTGCGCCCCAGCAGACGCAACCGGCCGGGCAACGGGCTCTCGTGCATGGCGGGCAGCGGGCTGGGCGCACAGACGACCAGCATGTCCAGCTCGGTCGAGGCCAGTTCGAAGGGGGTGCAGCCCGCCTGGCTGATGTCGGCCATACTGACGATCTCACGCCCTTCGGGCGCGAAGGCCTGTAGCCGATAGAGCCGCCTGCCAGCCAACTGATTGACTACCATCAGCGGCTCAAGCGCACACGCCTGCGCCAATAGCGAGAAGCCCGGCAGCGCCAGCACCCCGACCCAGCGGGTCGGGGGCTCACGGGAAGCGATGGTGGATGTATCGGGCATGTCTCAACGCCATTGCCGAACGAAGCTGAAATGGTACTCGATCGGCAGCGTTGGCCATACCATGTACTCGGTTCGCCCCGGCGAAGAAGCCTGGACGAACCGATGAGGTCGAGTCAGCCCACGATCTTAGGGAGCAACACGAAGAGCAGGAAACCCGCCACCAGGATCGCCACCCCCAGCACCAACCAGTGAGCCCCCTTGGGCGAACGCTTGGCTTCTGGCTGCTCAGCATCGGGCTCGGGGTGCGAGAAGTCCTCGGGCAGCTTCTCCTCCTTGAGGTGTTGCTTCTTTTCCTCTGGCGTCTTGCTCTCCCGGGTATCCATGGGGCATCTCCTTTGACGCTGGATTCGCCCGCCGAGGACACTCGCCCGTTACGGCGGGCCTATAACATCACGACATCGAAGTTGACGTCCGGGTTCACGTCGGCCTCATAGTCGACATCGTCGCGCTCGAACCCGAACAGCTTCAGGAAGTCGTGCTTGTAACCAGCATAGTCGGTGATCTGGAACAGGTTCTCGCTGGTCACCTGGGGCCACAGATCCTTGCAAGCTTGCTGCACGTCATCGCGCAGCTCCCAGTCGTCCAGGCGCAGACGGCCGGCTTCGTCGGTCCTCATTTCCCCACCCTGCCCTTGAGATGAATAAAGCCGTTCGCCGAACAGACGGTTGAGCTGGTCGATGGTGCCCTCGTGCAGGCCCTTCTCCTTCATCACCTTGTAGACCATGGCGATATACAGCGGCATGACCGGAATGGCGGCGCTGGCCTGGGTCACCACCGACTTGAGCACCGCCACGTTGGCGCCGCCGCCACTGGCCTTGAGCTTCGCATCGATCTCGCCGGCAGCGCGGTCGAGATCCTCTTTCGCCTTGCCCAGCGCACCGTGCCAGTAGATCGGCCAGGTGATCTCAGTGCCGATGTAGCTGAACGCCACGCTGCGCGCACCTGGAGCCAGCACGCCGGCCTTGTCCAGCGAATCGATCCACAGCTCCCAGTCCTCACCGCCCATCACCGCCTTGGTGTCCTCGATCTCCTGCTCGGTGGCGGGCTCGACCTCGGCCTCGATAATGGCGTCCTTGTTGGTGTCGATGGCGGTGGCGCGGTAGGTTTCACCGATCGGCTTGAGCGCGGAGCGCTTGAGTTCGCCGCTGTCGGGCAGCTTGCGCACCGGCGAGGCCAGCGAATAGACCACCAGGTCGATCTGGCCCATGTCCTGCTTTATCAGCTCGATGGCCTTCTCGCGCGCCTCGTGGGAGAAGGCGTCGCCGTTGATCGACTTGCTGTATAGCCCCTCAGCCTTGGCAAATTTGTCGAAGGCGGCGGCGTTGTACCAGCCCGCGGTGCCGGGCTTCTTCTCGCTGCCGGGCTTCTCGAAGAACACGCCCAAAGTATCGGCGCCGTAGCCGAACGCCGCGGTGATGCGCGCCGCCAGGCCGTAACCGCTGGAGGCACCCACCACCAGCACCTTTTTCGGCCCGTTGGCCTTGTCGAGCTGGCGCATACGGGTCGCCTCGATCTGCTCGAGCACGTTCTTCTCGCAGCCGACCGGGTGAGTGGTGGTACAGATGAAACCGCGAACCTTGGGTTTGATGATCACGACAGACCTCGTTATTGGTGGTGCAGCGCCGCGCCGGACGCCGGATCGATACGAATGGGCAGTGGCGACATTCTAGCGGCCACACTTGCGTCTGTCCGCACTTGAGCGACGATGGTACCTGGGGCACGATGCAACCCCGGCAATGCCATGGCAGGAGGTGGGTATGAATGCACAGGCGCTAGTGGACGAACGCGGCGAGCTGTGGCTGGCGCTGGCTCCGCTATGGCTGGACCGCGAACCCAGCGAACGCGATTACGCGCACATGGTGGAGGTGGTCCAGCGCCACGACGTGACCCTGCACCAGTTGGAGTGGATCTTTCGCCTGGAGCTTGCTCCGGTGTTGGCGCGCCACCAGGTGTCGATCGCCAGCAACTGGCGCGATTTTGACGACTATCGGCTGATGCAGCAATTGGTGGCTCACAACCTGCGGCTCAAAGGGTGGCGGCGCAAGACCTGGGCGCTGTTCTCGGGACTGACCACGATGATGACCCGGCATCGCTGGAACGAGCTGATGGCCCGGGTGATAATGGCACGTGGGGAGTCGCCTCCCTCCTGAACCGGCTGCGTTGACAAGAACGCTACCTACCGTCGTTCTGCCAAAACCTAGAGCTGGAACTTCTCGTCGAGCGCATCTTCCAATGCCCGCTCCAGTTCCTGGCCGCTGGCGCGCGGCGAGAAGCGCCGGATCACCCTGCCGTCACGCGCCACCAGGAACTTGGTGAAGTTCCACTTGATCATCCTGGTACGCATCACACCTGGCGCCTCACGCTTGAGTTCGACGAACAGCGGATGTGCCCCGGTACCGTTCACCCGAACCTTTTCCATGAGCGGGAACGTCACGCCGTACTGGCTCGTGCCGAAGGCACAGAAATCCAGCGCCGACTCCGGCGACTGGCGCGCGAACTGATTGCAGGGAAAGGCCAGCACGGTGAAGCCGCGGTCGCGGTGGCGACGATAGAGACGCTCCAGCTCACCGAGCTGGGGCGTGAAACCGCAGCGGCTGGCCACGTTCACGACCAACAGCACCTGCCCCTGCAAAGCCCGCAGGTTGAAGGGCTCACCGCGGAAGGTGCGGCATTCGTGCTCGTGGATGGCCATGTCTCGCTTGCCTCGCTGTCCTCTCACCACGCCACGTTTTACACGTAGCACCACTATGCGCACCGAGGCAACCTTTCCTGGGGCCAACCCAAGCCAGGCTTTCTTTGCACGCTCACTCCAAGCCTACCGAGAAGCGGCCGCGCCGTCACGCCTGGTGCGCGTTGACCGCCTCCAGGCGACTGGCCATGCTGGAATGAACAGCCACACGACTTGCTCCGAGGACAGGTGCCATGCGCGACAATGCTCCCCGCAGTTGCCTGGCCACCCATGAGGTGGTCAACCAGCCCGAGCCATCCGGCGACCGCGACCTCCTCGCCACCGACTTGCCACTGCGCGAGGCGCTGGAGCGTGAAGCCCCGGCCTGGGTGGCCGAACGCCTGGCGCCACTGGGCCGCGAGATGGGCAGCGCGCGCGTGCAGGAGCTGGGCGAGATCGCCAACCGCCACCCACCGGAGCTGCGCCTGTTCGACCGCCATGGCCGGCGACTGGACGAGGTGCGCTACCACCCTGCCTATCACGAATTGATGGGCCTGGCGCTGGAAGGCGGCTGGCATGCCGTGGCCTGGCGGGAGGAGGGGCGCGGCGGGCACCAGGCGCATGTCGCGGCCCTCTACCTGCTGACCCAGGCCGAGCCGGGATTCTGCTGCCCGGTGACCATGACCCACGCCGCCATGCCGGTGCTGCGCCGCAGCCCGAAATTGGAGGCAGAATGGGCGCCAGGCCTGCTGGCCAGCGCCTACGATCCGCGCCCGCTTCCCGCCGGCGACAAGCGCGGCCTCACCTTCGGCATGGCGATGACCGAGAAGCAGGGCGGCAGCGACGTGCGCAGCAACACCACCCGCGCCGAGCGCGACGGCGAAGGTTGGCGCCTCACCGGTCACAAGTGGTTCTGCAGCGCGCCGATGTCGGATGCTTTCCTCACGCTGGCGCAGACCGACGCCGGTCTCTCCTGCTTCCTGGCGCCACGCTTCACCCCCGACGGCGAGCGCAACGCCATCGAGATCCAGCGGCTCAAGGAGAAGTGCGGCAACCGCGCCAACGCCTCGGCAGAGATCGAGTACCGCGAGGCCTGGGCGGCCCTGGTCGGCGAGCCCGGCCGCGGTGTGGCCACCATCATCGACATGGTCCAGCAGACCCGGCTGGATGCCGCCACCGCCCCGGTAGGCATGATGCGCCAGGCACTGGTCGAAGCGTGGCGACACGTGCTCCAGCGACAAGCCTTCGGTCGTTCGCTCGCCGAGCAGCCGCTGATGCGAGCAGTGATCGCCGACCTGGCGCTGGAGGTAGAAGCCGGCCTGGCACTAACCCTGCGCACCGCTCGCGCCTTCGACGGCGACGCCCGCGGCGAAGCCCACGAGACCGCCCTGGCGCGAGTGCTGCCCACCCTGGCCAAGTACTGGCACAACAAACGCGGGCCGGGTTTCATGGCCGAGGCCATGGAGTGCCTGGGAGGTATCGGCTACGTGGAGGAGACACCGCTGGCGCGACTCTATCGCGAAGCGCCGGTGAACTCGATCTGGGAGGGTTCGGGCAACGTGATCTGCCTCGACCTGCTGCGGGTGCTGTCACGCCACCCCGAGTCGATCGCCGCCCTGCGCGAGGAGCTCGGTGCCGCTCAGGGCGTGCAGCAGGATCTCGACCTGGCACTGGCCGGCCTGGAGCGCGACCTGGCACTTCCCGCCGAGGAGCTCGAGTCGCGCGCACGCTGGCTGGCCCAGCGCCTGACCCAGAGCCTGCAGGCGGCACTGCTGCTGCGACATGGCCCACACGAGGTGGCCGAGACCTTCTGTCGTTCGCGCCTCGGCGTCGAGGCCAGCCCGGCCTACGGTGTGCTGCCGGCAGGTTCGCCGCTGGGGGGGATACTGGCACGGATCGGCGACTGACCCGAGGCCAGCAGCGGAATCTCGTCGGCCGGCACCGGCCGCGAAAGGCCGAAGCCTTGGACGTGGGTACAGCCGAAGCGGGCCAGGGTGGGCAGGCAGTCGAGCTCCTCGACACCTTCGGCCACTACCCGGATACCCAGGCGGCGGCCAAGCAGCGCGATGGCCTCGACGATCGCCGCGTCCTGGCTCTCCTGCTGGACATGGCGTACGAAGCTGCGGTCGATCTTGAGTTCGCTGATGGGAAGCATCTGCAGCCGCGAGAGCGACGAGAAGCCGACGCCGAAATCGTCCACCGCCACCTCCATGCCGCTCAGGTGCAACCGTGCGGCAATCTCTGAGCCCAGCAGCTCGTCATCCATGGCCGCCGTCTCGGTAATCTCGAGTATCACCAGCGGCGAGTCGTCCGGCGCCAACTGACGAGTCAGCGCCGGCAATTGCGACGCCATCAGGTCATCGGCGGTGACGTTGACCGACAGCGACAGCAGCACGCCCTGCTCGCGCCAACGCTGGGCATCGGCCAGTGCCTGCTCGAGCACGTGGCAAGTCAGACGCCGGCTCTGTCCGGCAGTGAGCATGGGCAGGAAACTGGCCGGGCCGATCAGGCCGATCTCGGGATGCGCCCAGCGCACCAGCGCTTCCACACCGCTCAGGCGTCCACTGGTCAACTCGAACTGCGGCTGGTAGTGCACGGTGAGCTCGCGGTGCTGGAGCGCCGACTCGAGCTCCTCGGCAGAAAAGAAGGGGCTGTCCTCGGGCACGATGGCCGGCTTGCAGCCGGGGCGCAGCCGGTCCAGGCGCTGCCTGAGTTCGGCCAACCGCATCGGCTTGTCCAGCGAGCCGAGCATCTGCAGCCCCAGGGTCTGCCCCACCCGCTCGGCGATGCGCGATATCTTGCGCTCGACCCCGCCCAGCAGCAGCACCCAACCGGCGAAGCGCTGCTCCGCCAGTAGTCGCAGCAGCTCGATGCCATCCGGAGCGCCGAACTCGAGCCCCATGATCACAAGTTGCGGCGCACACTCGTCGAGCTCCGCCAGCAGCGCATCGGCGCGCCGATAACAGCGGCTCTCCAGCCCCAGCACATGCAGCTGTAGCGACAAGATCGCCACCACGTCGGGATCCTCGTCGAGCACCAGGGCCAGGGCTCGCTCTTCTTCTTCGTATTCCGTGGAAAGGTTCATCAGGGGATCCCGCTCTCGAATTATCCTGAGGCTAACATCATCCCTGACGACCAGCCGGCTCGATTGTCAACGCTTGCCCCTCAGCCGAGGGGGCCGATTACCACCCGCAACGCAAGCGCCAGCAGCATCACGCCGGTAATGCGATGAATCCAGTGCGCGCGTGCCTGCAGCCAGGGCAGGACGCGAGAATGGGTCAATGACACTGCCACCAGCACGTACCAGCCGCCGTCGATGACCATGGCCGTGGCAACGATGACCGCCTTGGCCGCCAGTGACATCTCCGGCGTGACGAACTGGCTGAGCAGCGCGACGAAGAAAAGAATCAACTTGGGGTTGCCCAGTGCCACCAGCATGCCTTCGCGGGCTGCCTGGCGCCGGGTGGTGGCCACGCCGGCCGCTTCCAGCGCTGCCGCACTGCCGGCACGCAGCGCCTTGACGCCGAGCCAGGCCAGGTAAGCCGCCCCACCCCAGGTGATGAGCTGGAACAGCGTGGGAAAGCGCACGATCAGTGCCCCCAGTCCCAGCACCGTGAGCAGGGCATAGAAACCTACGCCCAAGGCATGGGAGAGTGCCGCCACGATACCGGGCGTCCGTCCGCCGCCAAGCGTATGGCGCAGCACCAGGGCCAGGCTTGGCCCCGGCGACATCGCACCCATGGCGCACACGGCCACCAGCGATATCCAGAGTGAAAGCGGCATTACCTGTTCCTCTTCGATTACTGCGATGCGTCAGTTCAACGGTGGAACTGCCCTTCCCTCTCGGGCTGCCATAGGATCGCATCGATGCGCAGACGTGTCTCGCCACCTTCGGGTAACGGCCAGTCGATCTCGTCGCCAATGCGCAGGCCGATAAGCCCGGCGCCGATGGGCGCCATCACCGAAATACCGTCCTCGGTGGCAGCCAGCGAGTGGGGATAGACCAAGGTCCGTATCATCTGTCGGTTGCGTGTCAGATCGGTGAACTGTACCTGGCTATTCATGCTGACCACGTCCGCCGGGATCTCTTGCGGATCGATCACCTCGCCGCGCTCCAGCTCCTCTTCCAGGCAGTCGGCGACGAAGCGATCCTTGCCGTCGGCGTTGTCGATCAATCGCTGCAGCCGCTCCGCATCCAGGCGGTTGATGAGAATGGGGGGACGGGGTGGCATACGACCTCCTTGGCACCGGCAGCGAAGCGTGCTGCTGGCCGTGCAACGAAAACAGCCCTTCGCCCCGACGGGGAGAAGGACTGTGGCTCTCACTATCATAAGCCCAAGCCTGGGGAATGTCAGGCCTGCCGACTACCTGCTAGCTGTTCGGTCGACGCCGCAAAGTCACCAACAGCACGCCGGCCAGCGCGACCAGCGCAACGCCGACGAAAGCGCCCGGGCTTTGCTGCTGCCAGCCGAACAGCGCCAGCACCACACCCAGGACGCCGAGCGCCCAGGCAAACCGCTTTACACTCATATCGCCACCTCTCTAGATTCTGCCACTCAGCATGCAGCGGAAGGAGAGGTACATCAAGAAAACGGCAAGTAGCATTACCTGCACACCAAGACGTGGCGGAAAAAGCGCGAACGTGCCGGCAAGCCACGCTGTCAAAGCGAAAGGCAAGGAACCATAGGATCGATCTCGCATGAAGCCACACGACACTCACCGTGACGATGTCGGGTCGGACGCCATCCTGGGCACCCTCGAGGAGAACAAGGCCCATTATTCCGAAGAGGGCTTCTGGGACAAGGTGTCTTACAATGCCCGCCGGGCAGGCAGGAAGACCCTCGCACCAGCACTGAAGATGTACTATTCCGCCCAGGACCCCAACACGCCACTGTGGGCGAAAACGACCATCTATGGTGCGCTGGGCTATTTCATCTCGCCCCTCGACGCCATCCCCGATCTCACTCCCTTTCTCGGCTACACCGACGACATGGGCGTGCTGGCCGGCGCACTTGCCATCGTCGCTGCCCGCATCAACGACAAGCATCGTGAGCAGGCCAAGGCCACGCTGGCAAGGTGGTTCGGGTAGGATCCCGGAGCGGGTGACCTTCCCCCAGCAACCACTTGGCTTAAGCCAAGTGGTGTAGAGCACATACAAGCACGAAAAAATGCCGCTGGCCGGGGTCTCCGCGCCGTGGTCAAGAAAGTGTCGCTGACTGCGACCCGCCAAAACTTGCCAGGCACTAGGAACCTTGGTGGAGAGGGCGAGGATTCCAATACGTACAAGCTGAGCAAAACCGTCTAACTTGGAATGTAAATTTTTGTTTAGATGCAAGAGCACCTTCGGTCGTCGGCTCGGTCGCCGAGTGTGTCAAACGGAGCACTGCGAGGCAGCTTGGCCACGGATGGACACTGCTTAGTAGCTTGGCCATGGATGGCTTCCCTAACGCTCGCATCCACCTTGCGCTGGCATTTTTTAATCTCAGCCACTTTAGAAACGGCACGTGCCTTATTGGTTCGAAAATCAACAGACGCCTACACAGAAAAGGCGCCCAGCCCGAGGCGCCATAGATATTCGCTGATTGCTTTTCAAGCTTTCTGGCCTTATCGGGTCAGAAAACACCTGATGCCGGCATAGTGTCATTCCTTAGCGGCCTAGGTGTAGCATGGTAATTCATTTGTCCACGGTTGAGTGGACTCCAGGTTCCTTACGATTATCGACTGCTAAACTAGCTATTGATAGGACAGAGAGGTCGGTGGGTAGGGATTCGTTAATATAGTTGTCGTCAAACTCGACTAGCTGCGCTAACGCTTCGGGGTCCGGCAGCGTTATTTGCTGACGGTCGCGGGTCACCAGTCCATCATCACGCAGCATCGAGAAGGTCCGGCTGACATGAACCGGGCTTAACCCCAGCGCGTCACCAATCTGCTCCTGAGATAACGGCATCAAGAAGCTATTGTCCTCCACGGCCCCGATCCGCTTGAGTCGCAGGTAAAGCTCGTAGAGAAAATGTGCTAATCGTTCTTGGGCGTCATGCCGGCCAAGATAGACCAGCCGTTCGGTGAGTAGTGCCTGCTGACGCACCGCCGTAGCCATTAGCCCCACGGCCAAGGCTGAACGTCCAAAAAGCTCAAGCAGCTGCTGATAGGAGAAGGGGCATACTACACCTTCGTTAATCATCGCTACGCCGGCCAGGCGACGGGAGAATCCAAAATCGCGTAAGCCAATAATGTCGCCAGGAAGATAGAGCTTGAGGATCTGCTTCGAGCCATTTTCCAGATGGCGATAAGAATATGCCCAACCCTCCTTGAGCACGCAGAACAGGTCCGCATCCGTGTCCTCATACCACAGAACCTCACTAGCTGACACGCGCCTGGTCTCGAGTTCGAGACCCAGCAACAACGCCTTGTCTTCAGGCGTTAGCGCCCCCTGCCGAACAAGACCCCGCATCACTACAGTATCGAGGAGATTCACGCTTTTACCTCTCAGGTCAACGCAAATTAGCCTACGCTAACTATGCATTTTAGGAATATTAATTTTACCTAAGGTCATATTCATTATGAGCCGGCTAGCCGCTTCTTTCCAGCCGCTTGCTCCTCGTTCGCCCTCCTCTCCGGTCTCTTGGGCCAGGTCAATAGTCGGCGGTGCCAGGTCGAGCGCCGACAGGATGTCCATGTCGATAGCCGGTAGCGTCTCCAGTTCAATGCCTTTTTCTAGTTGGGTATATCGCCACCAGAGCTTCGATGCCGCGCTTCAAGTCGAAGCCGCCCAGCGCCTCGCTCAAGCCCTCGTCGTTGATCAGGTAGGTTCGGCCCTGGGTATCATCGCGCCACCAACCAGCGCGACTGTGAACCATGCGGTATGGGCCGGTTCGATATTCATGTTGCTAAAATGGGCATCACCGTGTCGCTCAATGAAGCCGGACACATTGGCCAATATCTGCTCATGGCGCGTCACCTCGCTATCAGGTGATCGGTAAAGGCACGCCTATCGGGCTAGGTGGTTTAGAAGGCCGAAGGCGCCGTGACGGCGCGACTGAGGTCCGCCATGGGGTACTACCTCGCGTTGTGGATTCACGGGCAGTAGGCGCCCAATGTTGGTAGGGCGCATGCCTCTAGGCTTTGCCGCCATTGCTGGGCATGCTTCAGGTTGCTGGCCTCGTCTGCCTCAGAAAACGTCAGCCGCGCCAGCTCAGCCGCTAACCTATCTTGCTTGGCTGCCTTGCGCTCTGCCAGGGGCGATGCCTTCAGTCAACATATTGCGGACCTTGCAGGCTTTTTCGCGGGCCATTGCTAGAGACGTATCGGGGTAGCCGCCTAATCCATGGTCCCGGCGCACCTTATAGGGCTTGCCACTCGCAGCCAGGCGCGTCTCGCCGGTGGTGTAGCGCAGAATCCATGAGCGGCTGCCGCTCTTATCGACACGCAGCAGCAAGCCGGCAACATCGCCCACGGCATCAAAGCCGGGGGGGGGGGGGGTGGTGAGTCGCTTCACCTCAAGGGCAGAAAAGGGGGCGGGCTTTTCTGGGTATGGTTTCTACCAACATCAAATATGTTACTGGATGCTAGGTCATGCCACGTCAAACCATAAGGAAGGAAGATAAGTTGCTGTTTTAAGTGGTACCGGCGGTCGGACTCGAACCGACAAGGGCTTGCACCCGGCGGATTTTGAATCCGCCACTGTAATTTAAACATCAATCACTTACGATACAATTATGTTATTTACCAACAACCCCACCAACATAATATGATGCGCTTGGCTGCTACGCCATGCCACGCCGAACTGCTCCACTCCCTACCCAATGTGGGCATGGCTTTCCTTCCCCAAGTTTGATGTGATAGGCACCAATTATTACGGCTGTCTGATACAGCCGGCACATCGACTCAGGGAACCGCAGTACATGATCCTCACCCTCAACCAGCTGGAGCGGCACCTGTTCAAGGCCGCGGACATCTTGCGCGGTCGCATGGACGCCTCGGAGTTCAAGGAGTACATCTTCGGCATGCTCTTCCTGAAGCGCTGCTCGGACGTCTTTGAGCAGCGCCGGGAGGAGGTCCGCGAGCAGCTCAAGCAGGCCGGGGCGGGCGAGATCGATATGGCCCATCAGGTTGAATTCCCCGACTGGTATCGCGCCACCTTCTATGTACCGCCGCAGTCGCGCTGGTCGCACCTGCTGAAGGAGGCTCATCAGGGTGTCGGCAATGCGCTGAACAAGGCGCTGGCCGGCCTGGAGGAGCATAATCAAAGCCTTAACGGGGTGCTGGAGCATATCGACTTCACGCGCAAGGTGGGCTCCACCACCCTGCCGGACAAGAAGCTCCGGGACCTGATCGTCCACTTCAGCGAGTACCGGCTGCGCAACGAGGACTTCGAGTTCCCCGACCTGCTCGGCGCCGCCTACGAGTACCTGATCCGCGACTTCGCCGACTCCGCCGGCAAGAAAGGCGGCGAGTTCTATACCCCGCGCCCGGTAGTTCGCATGATGGTTCGGCTGATGGACCCCCAGGAGGACCACAGCGTCTACGACCCCTGCATGGGGTCGGGCGGTATGCTGATTCTCGCCAAGGAGTACCTGGAGGAGCAGGGCGGCGACCCGCGCCGGCTCAATCTCTTCGGTCAGGAAGCCTCCGGCTCGGTGTGGGCCATCGCCAAGATGAATATGCTGCTGCACGGGGTGAGTAGTGCCGACCTGCAAAACGACGACACCCTCACCGACCCGCAGCACGTCGAAGGCGGCGAGCTCAAGCACTTCGACCGCATCCTCACCAACCCGCCCTTCTCCATCGGCTACACGCCGAGCCAGCACTTCCCGGAGCGCTTCCACTACGGCAGCGTGCCGGAGGGGGCCAAGAAGGCCGACCTGATGTTTCTGCAGCACATGGTCGCCTGCCTCAAGTCCGACGGCCGCCTGGCCACCGTCATGCCCCACGGCGTGCTCTTCCGCGGCGGCGACGAGAAGCGCATCCGCGCCGGCATGCTCCAGGACGACCTGGTGGAGGCGGTGATCGGCCTGGCCCCCAACCTCTTCTACGGCACCGGCATCCCGGCGAGCATCCTGGTGCTGCGCGCCAAGGGCGCCAAGCCCGAGGAGCGAAAGGGCCGGGTGCTGTTCATCAACGCCGACCGGGAGTTCTTCGAGGGCCGCGCCCAGAACCACCTGCTGCCCGAGCACATCGAGAAGATCGCCAGCACCTATGACGCCTTCGAGGACGTACCCGGCTTCGCCCGGGTGGTGCCCCTCGCGGAGCTGCGCGACAACGACTACAACCTCAACATCCGCCGCTACGCCGACAACACCCCGCCGCCGGAGCCCCAGGACGTGCGCGCCCACCTCAAGGGCGGCGTGCCGGTGGCCGAGATCGATGCCAGGCGCCCGCTCTTCGACGCCCAGGGCCTCGACCCCATGGCGCTCTTTATCCCCAGGACGAACGACCCCGACTATGTGGACTTCGCCGAGCACCTGAGCGAGAAGCGCGATCTCAAGCCCGCCATCGAGGGAGATACCGGCCTGCAGCAGAAGGAAGCCAGCGTGATGGCCGCCTTCGAGGCCTGGTGGGCCGAGCACGGCGGGAGCATCACCGGGCTGACCGGCAACGGCGGTCGCCTCACCCGGCTGCGCGACGAGCTGCTGGGCAGCTTCACGGCGGCTCTGGAGCCCACCGCCATGCTCGACCGCTTCGCGGTGCGCGGCATCATCGCGGGCTTCTGGTTCGACAACAAGAACGAGTTCCGCACCCTGCAGGCTCGCGGCTGCCTGGGCGTGGTGGACGCCTGGCGCACCAGCATCGTGAGCCTCCTGGAGGACGAGCAGAGTAAGGCCAACCCGCTAGACCATCGCCTGGTCCACTTCCTGCTGGAGGAGTACGTCGCCGAGCTGGAAGAGCTCGCGGCCCGCAAGGCGGAGCTGGACGCCCAGATCAAGGCCGCAGAGGCCAAGCCCGAGGGCGATGACGGCGACGAAGCGGAATCGAGCGACGGTGAGGATGACGACGCCCCGACGCCGGAGCAGATCAAGGCCTGGAAGAGCCAGCGCACCCAGGTGCGTAAGCAGCACAAGGTCAAGGTGGCCAGCTTCGAGGAGCATCTTAACTCCGCCGTGGACGCTCTGGACGACACCGCCGCCGCCGAGCTGGTGGGCACCATTTTGCATAACGACCTCAAGGGCATCCTCGAGCGCTATATCCGCCAGCAGCGCCAGCAGGTGATCGCCGCCTTCGAGACCTGGTGGGACAAGTATCGGGTGACGCTGGCCGACATCGAGACTGAGCGGGATGCCGCCGCCAGGGAGCTGCAGCAGTATCTGGAGGGGCTGGGGTATGTTTGAAGAGTCAGCTACTGAATGGCCCCTTTTGCCACTGAGTGAGTTCATCCAAAGGCTGGATGCTGGAGTAAGCGTCAATTCCGAAGATCGGCCCCATGGGGCAGGTGAAGTAGGTGTTCTGAAAACCAGCGCCTTATCTGGCAGTGTATTCAATGCCAATGAGAACAAAGCCGTATTGCCCGCAGAGAAGCGGCTTGTGGCAGAGCCGGTGTCTGGAGATACAATTCTTGTCAGCAGGATGAACACACCAGAATTAGTGGGTATTGCTTGTTATGTCAAGTACCCGCACCCGGACCTTTTTCTCCCTGATCGAATATGGCAAGCCAAGAAGAAAAATGGATGCGCCTTGGATATGAGGTGGCTGTCGTATCAGCTACAGACCGAGGGCTATCGACGCTTTCTTGGTGCTCATGCTACAGGCACGAGCGGAAGCATGAAAAATCTTCCTAAGTCTAGCTTCTTAGGAATGAAACTGCACTTCCCCAAAGTTGATGAGCAGCGGCTCATTGCCCGCATCCTCGACGCCCTCGACACCCAGATCCAGAAGACCGAGGCATTGATCGCCAAACTAGAGAAGGTTAAGGAGGGCTTGCTCCACGACCTGCTGACCCGCGGGATCGATGAGAACGGTCGGCTCCGCCCCAGCCCCGAGCAGGCGCCGGAGCTCTATAAGGAGTCACCGCTGGGGTTGATCCCGAGGGAGTGGGAACTATGTACAGTTGGTGGCCTTGGCTCATGGAAGGGTGGTAGCACTCCATCAAAGTCGAACCCCGGCTTTTGGCCAGAGTCAGGAATCCTTTGGGTTTCTCCCAAAGATCTAGTCAGTGATGAAATTCACGAAACCGAAGATAAAATCTCTGAACGGGCTGCTCAATCTTCAAATCTTTTTATTTTTCCCGCTGGATCAGTTCTAGTGGTTTTCAGAAGCGGGATTTTGAGGAAGCGACTGCCGGTCGTAAGGGCCGGAAAGGACTTTACCGTCAACCAAGACCTAAAAGCCCTGATTCCTTCTGACGGCATTGCTGAGGAGTTTGTAAAATACCTGCTTCAGGGCAATGCAGATCGAATCCTTATGAAGTCTGTCAAGGCAGGGACTACCGTGGAGAGCTTGGATTATAAGTTTTTTTCTTCCTATGAGGTGGCCCTGCCAAGGAAATTCGAACAATACAAGATTTCAACAGCTCTTAAAAAAATAGAAGAGCGCATAAATTATGAACGAGATTTAACAAAAAAGCTGAAAAAGGATAAGTCCGGTCTGATGGATGACCTCCTCACCGGCCGCGTCCGCGTCACCCCGCTGCTCGACCAGGCCCAGGCCACCACGCCGGCATAGACCGGGCTCTTACAACAACATCAGGATCACATCGCACTGGGAACCGCCATGACCACCTTCGACAGCACCAAGCGCTCGCTCCCCGAGCTGCTCAAGGACATCACCACCGGCAAGATCCAGCTCCCCGACTTCCAGCGCGGCTGGGTGTGGGACGACGACCACGTGCAGAGTCTGCTGGTCAGTATCGCCCGCTCCTTCCCGGTAGGAGCGGTGATGCTGATGGAAACCGGCGGGGAGGTGCGCTTCGAGACCCGCCCGGTGGAGGGCATCGATCCGGACAGCGTCACCAAGGATCCGGACCAGTTGATCCTCGACGGCCAGCAGCGCCTCACCAGCCTGACGCAGGCGGTGGGCCTGGATACCCCGGTAGATACACGTACCGCCAAGGGCAAGGCCATCAAGCGCCACTACTATTTCGACATCCGTACCGCCCTGGAAGGCGAGGATCGGCTGGAGGATGCCGTAGTGGCGGTGGACGAGACCCGCCAGAAGCGCAGCGATTTCGGCCGCAAGGTGGACTTGGATCTCTCCACCCGCCAGCTAGAGTGCGAACAGCTTCATTTCCCCTGCGATAAAATCCTCGACTCCTCTGAATGGTTGCAGGATCTGTTCCGCTACAACCAGGAGGCCATGGGTGACTTTCTGGAGTTTCAGAAGCGAATCCTCAGCGCCTTCTCTGCCTACCAGTTGCCGGTGATCGAACTGAAGAAGGAGACCTCCAAAGAGGCGGTCTGCCTGGTGTTCGAGAAGGTCAACACCGGCGGGGTGCAGCTCTCAGTGTTCGAGCTGATCACCGCCAGCTACGCCGCGGAGGGCTACAACCTGCGCGACGACTGGTTCGGCTCCGATATCCGCGACGTGCCCTCCCGCAAGGCGCGCTTCGAGGAGCACGAGCTGCTCAAAGACGTGCAGAGCACCGACCTGCTCCAGGCCATCACCCTGCTGCACACCCGCGAGCGCAAGCTGGAGGACCTCAAGGCCGGCAAGACGGGCAAACAGGTGCGCCCAGTCAGCGCCAAGCGCGCCTCGGTGCTGGACCTCCCCCTCGAAGCGTACAAGCGCTGGGCCGATGCCGTGGAGAAGGGCTTCGTCGAGGCGGCGTACTTCCTCAAGGGAGAGTGCTTCTACAGCCGCCGCGAGCTACCCTACGCCACCCAGCTGGTGCCCCTCGCCGCGGTGCTCACTCTGCTCGGCAATCGCTGGCGCGAGCCGCGCATCCACGCCAAGCTCTCCCGCTGGTACTGGAGCGGGGTGCTGGGCGAACTCTATGGCGGCGCCGTGGAGACCCGCATCGCCCTCGACCTCGAGGAGCTTATGCACTGGTTTGAGGGCGACGCCGAGCTGCCTCGCACCGTGATCGATGCCTCCTTCGATCCCACCCGCCTAGAATCCCTGAGGAGCCGCCTCAGTGCTGCCTACAAGGGTGTCAATGTACTGATCCTGCGCGAGGGCGCTGAAGATTTCTTCTGGAAGGGAAACATCCAGGAGCTAGATAACCAAGGGGTCGAACTCGATATCCACCATATCTTCCCCCGTGCCTGGTGCGAAGCTCAGGGCATCCCACCTAGGGTTTACGATTCCATTATCAACAAGACGCCGATCTCCTTTAAAGCCAACCGCATGATTGGCGGTGATGCCCCCTCGGTTTACCTGGCCCGCCTGCAGGATCATCGACAGGTCCAGCTCAACGATGAGGCGATGAATGCCATCCTCGAGGGGCACCGCATCCCCACTGATGCTCTGCGCGCCGACAACTTCGACGCCTTCTACCAGCAGCGCAAGCAACGGCTACTCAAAATCATCGAGAAGGCCATGGGCAAGAAGCCGTTGGTAGGTGCCGATGAGGAATTGGAAGACTGAACTATGGCGACCGATCTCTCTCGCAGCCTGAACCCCAGAAAGGCGTTGATCTTTCGGATTACGCACCGAGACAATCTGCCATGGTTGTTGGCGAATGGCTTGTATTGCCCCTCGGCAGCGGAGCAGGCCCCGAGATTTATCACCATCGGCAAGCAGGATCTGATTGACAAACGGGCAACGCGAGTGGTGCCGGTGCCGCCGGGTGGCGTGCTGAGCGACTACATACCTTTCTACTTCACACCGGCGTCGATGATGCTCTTCAACATCGTGACCGGCCATGGCGTTCAGCAACAGCGCCGGGAGGACATCGTTGTGATGGTGAGTTCGCTTCCCCGCCTGGAGCAGCTCGGCCTGCCCTTTCTATTCAGCGATCGGCATGCCTACCTGGCCAATGCCGAGTTCAGCGACCGGCTGGAGGATCTGGCCGACTTCGTGCCTTGGGGGCTGCTGCAGGCCAAGGATTTCAAGCGCGACCTCGAGAACCCCGATAAGACGGACCGCTATCAGGCCGAGGCTCTGATTCATCATCATCTGCCGGCCTCTGCACTGCTTGGCATTGGCACGTATACTGACGAGGTGCGAGTCGCCGTCAGAGCTCAGGTGGCGGCACAGCAGCTTTCGCTGAAGGTGGTTACACGACCCAACTGGTTCTTTCAATGATTGAGTATACCCGTGGCAATCTCCTCGAGGCCGATGTAGAGGCACTGGTCAACACCGTCAACACCGTCGGCGTGATGGGCAAGGGCATTGCCCTGATGTTCAAGGAGGCGTTCCCCGAGAACTTCGCCGCCTACGAAGCCGCCTGCAAGCATCAGCAGGTGGTGACCGGCCGTATGTTCATCACCGAGCGGGATGCCCTGTTGGGGCCACGCTGGATCATCAACTTCCCGACTAAGCAGCATTGGCGCGCCAAGACGCGAGTGGAATGGATCGAGTCCGGTCTGGAGGATCTCAAGCGGGTAATCCGCGAAAAGGGCATTCGCTCCATCGCTTTGCCACCGCTGGGCTGCGGCAACGGGGGGCTCGATTGGGCCATGGTGCGCCCGCGAATCGAGGCCGCCTTAGCCGAGCTGGATAACGTCCGCGTGCTGGTTTTCGGGCCCACCGTCGAGTATCAAAACGTCGCCAAGCGTAGCGGCGTGGAGAAGCTTACCCCCGCACGCGCCATGATTGCCGAACTGGTGCGCCGCTATTGGGTGTTAGGCATCGAGTGCTCACTGCTAGAGGTCCAAAAACTGGCCTGGCTGATGGAGCAGCGCATCATTGCCCATGGCCTTGAGAATCCACTCAAGCTCGAATTTCAGCCGCATCGCTATGGCCCATACTCCGATCGGCTTCGCCATCTGCTCAATGGCCTGGACGGCAGCTACCTGCATAGCGAGAAACGCATTAACGATGCCACTCCTGAGGAAGTCGTATGGTTCGATGAATCGCGACGGGATCGGTTGCATGTCTACCTGCGCAGCGCCGAAGCACACCCCTACGCCGGTGTACTCGAAGAAGTCGATGCACTGATCGACGGCTTCCAGTCACCGCTGGGAATGGAGGTGTTGGCGACGCTGGACTGGCTCATCAGCCAGGAGCATGTCGAACCGACCGTCGAAGCCATCAAGGAGGGCCTGCGACATTGGCCCGATGACATTGCCGGCCAGCGCAAGCTGCGGCTGTTCTCGGATCGCCTCATTGCGCTGGCATTGGAGCGGCTGAGAGAAGGGTCACCGACAACGCAGGTAATATCCACCGCTCTATAAGCAGAGGCCTTCTTTCCGCTGTCGCTGCTCAAGACCCGGCTTTGCGCATGACTGGAGATAGCAAATGTCGCCCACACATATCGAACGTGTACGCCTTTATGAACTGGTATGGTCGCGTCCGATGAGCCACTTGGCGAAGGAGTATGGCCTTCCGAGCCAGAAACTGAAGGAGGTGTGCGACAAGGCAGGAATACCCACGCCCGCACCGGGTCATTGGCAGCGTATCGCTGCTGGTAAAAAAGTATCCCAGCCACCTCTACCTGATGCGCCCCCAGAGAACAGTTTACTAGCAATTGCTCCGTATACCCCTCGCATGAGGGCGCCGGCACCATCCGGCAATGCGCATGGTACAGATCAGGGGCTAGAGCTATCACCAGCAGCAAGACCGAAACAGAAAAAGAGAGGGGTTAGGTCTGGCCCTGACTTGGAGGTTCCAGCCAAGCTGGGACGAGCACACCCGATAATCTCAGGCTGGCAGGAGGAACATAAGCGACAAACTGAAGAGGCAAAGAAGTACCGATGGGGAGGTGTAGGCTTCGCGCCTGCCCCGCTTACAGCTATGGATCGTCGTCGCTATCGCATCCTGAACACCCTCTTTAAGGCTATCGAGAAAGTTGGGGGCAAGGCCATAGAGGAGGAGCGCAAAGCCATCGCCATTGAACTTGATGGGGAAAAAATCCCCTTCCAACTTCGTGAGAAGCAGAGACAGGTCCGCCGTCCTTTGACCGAAAGCGAGAGGCGTTGGCACCGGCCCGGAGACAAAGAGTGGCGGCAGGAGCTTCAGCCTAGCGGCAAGCTGATCTTCGAGATAAAGCACTACCTGCCCTCAGGCTTCAAGCGACAGTGGCTAGAAACGGACGAGACGCCCATGGAAGAACTCCTCCCGGAGATCTTCGATATCTTGAAGCAGGTGGCACCGATACTGGCTCAGCAGACACAGGAAAGGCTGGAGCGGCAACGACTCGCCGAGATCGCCGCTCATGAGCGTTACCTGGCAGAGCAGGCCCGCAAACGCGACGATAATCGATGGCAGCGTTTCCTCGAGCTGGCAGACGCATGGCAGCAACACGAACAGGCTCGCCATTTTCTGGCAGCCCTGACACGGCTCGAGATAAATAGGGATACAAGCGTTGGTGATATGACTTTGGCGGAATGGCTAACTTGGGCTGAGAGTCGCTTGGTAGAAGGCAACCCGCTGAATCACGGTGTTGAAGCCCTTTTCACGGATATCGAGAAAATCACCAGCTACACCTCCTTCAAAAAAACTATCTACTAATGAAGTGGGCACACCCACTCCGTATCATGCGGACAGGATCGTTCACGCTATGTGAATATAAGCCTTTAGCCTGTCGCAGGCCTGCTAGCCCAATAAAAAGTAAGGATGCCGTGATATGGCGGGACCTGAGTACGCAGAGGTCGAGAAGCCGTTTATCGACCAACTGGTGGATCAGGGCTGGGAATTCCTGGCCGGGTCGGTAGACGATCCCGGCGCCACCCACCGGGATAGCTTCGCCCAGGTAGTGATGGAGCCCTTGCTGCGCGAGCGGCTGCGCCGGATCAACCTGCGCGACGGCGAGCCTTGGCTCGATGAGGCGCGCCTGGATCAGGCAGTCGCCGCCATCACCCGGCTGCCGGCCAGCAAGGTGCTCGAGGCGAATCAGCAAGCCACCGAGCTGCTAATGAATGGCCTGCCGGTGGAGGGGCTGGAGGGCTGGGACGGCGGCCGCGGCCAGACCCTGCGCTACATCGACTGGGACGAGCCCACTAACAACGTCTTCACGGTGGTCAACCAGTTCAAGGTTAAGTGCCCGCCAGGCCACGATGGCGCCAAGGGCCACGTGATCCCGGATCTAGTGCTGTTCGTCAACGGCATCCCGCTGGTAGTGGTGGAGTGCAAGAGCCGCAGCGTGCCGGAGGGGATCAGCCAGGCGGTGGATCAGCTGCGCCGCTACCACGACCAGCGCTTCCTGGAGGGCGAGGTCGGCGAGCACGAGGGCGCCCCGGCACTGTTCGCCACCAGCCAGTTCCTGGTGGCCAGCAATTTCGACGAGGCCCGGGTAGGCACCATCGGCGCCCGTTTCGCCCACTACCTGAGCTGGAAGACGGTAGCACCGATGCGCGAGGCGGAGGTGGCCATCGACCTGGGGGTGGCGGATCTTTCAGCCCAGCAGCGCCTGATCGCCGGCATGCTCACTCGGGCCAACCTGCTCGATATCGTGCGCCACTACACCCTGTTCATGAACCTCGGCGGCCAGACCATCAAGCTGGTGTGCCGCTACCAGCAGTTCCGCGGCGTCACCCGGGCCGTCGAGCGCCTGAAGAGCGGCAAGACCCGCCGCCAGGACGGCGAGGCCGACCGCCGAGGCGGTATCGTCTGGCACACCCAGGGCAGCGGCAAGAGCCTCTCCATGGTGTTCCTGGTGCGCAAGCTGCGCACCGACCCGACGCTGCGCCGCTTCAAAGTGGTGGTGATCACCGACCGGAAGGACCTCCAGGCCCAGCTCTCCGCCACCGCCGAGCTCACCGGCGAGAGCGTCGAAAAGGCAGGCAATACCCCCCAGCTCAAGAAACTGCTGGCGCGTGAGGGACCCGGCCTGGTGTTCGGTACCATCCAGAAGTACCGCGACCCGGACGCCGAGGATGAGAACGAAGCCGGTGAGACGTATGTTCGCGACGATAATGGACTCGATAGCGGTCGCCGTGACGCTGCCGAACGGGGTACCTCAGCTTCCTCAAGCACGCCGAAGAAGCCCTCTCTCAGCGAGCCCTTCGAGGTGCTCAACACCAGCGAGGATATCCTGATCCTGGTGGACGAGGCCCACCGTACCCAGGCCGGCGACCTGCACGCCAACATGATGCGCGCCCTGCCCAACGCCGCCCGCATCGGCTTCACCGGCACGCCGATCATCATGGGCGACAAGAAGCGCACCCATGAAATCTTCGGCGAGTACATCGACCGCTACACCATCAAGGAGGCTGAGCAGGACGGCGCCACGGTGCCGATCCTCTACGAGGGGCGCACTGCTAAGGGAGCGATCAAGGACGGCGCCAGCCTCGACGGCCTGTTCGAGGACCTGTTCCGCGACCACAGCAAGGAGGAGCTGGAGGCGATCAAGAAGAAGTACGCCACCAAGGGGCAGATCTTCGAGGCGCCGCAGCTGATCCAGGAGAAGGCTCAGGATATCCTGCGCCACTACGCCACGAATATCCTGCCCAACGGCTACAAGGCCCAACTGGTGGCCTACAGCCGCCGGGCGGCCCTGCGTTATTACGAGGCCCTGGAGACGGCACGAGCCGAGCTGCTGGAGGAGGCACTGGCGCTCTCCCCCGAGGACAAGGCCCTGGACGACACCCAGCTACTGATGCGCCCGCCCCGGGTCGTGGCGGCGATCCAGGCCTGGCGCTACCGCAAGGTGCTGCGCGAGCTGGAGTTCGCCGTGGTGTTCAGCAGCGGCAATAATGATGATTCGGCCTGGGCTCGGTGGAGCGACCGCGCCGCCGTCGAGAGCCATATCAAGCGCTTCAAGAAGCCGCTGCCGCCGCTGGACGGGACAGTGCCCAAGGACCCAGCCAAGCACGACCCGCTGGCCTTCCTGATCGTCAAAAGCATGCTGCTCACTGGCTTCGACGCCCCTATCGAGGGGGTGATGTACCTGGATCGCTCATTGCGCGAGGCGGAGCTGCTGCAGGCCATCGCCCGGGTCAACCGCACCGGCCACGGCAAGAGCCACGGCATCGTGGTGGACTACTTCGGCGTGGCCAACCACCTCAAGGAGGCCCTGGCCGCCTATAGCGAGGAGGACATCGAGGGCGCCTTGCAAAGCCTCAAGGACGAGATTCCCCTGCTGCGCGACCGCCACCTGCGGGTAATCGACGTGCTGCGCGGCCAAGGGGTGGATGATCTGGACGATACAGAAGAGACGGTGCAGGCGCTGGCCGATGAGCGGGTGCGTGCCGAGTTCATGGTCAAGCTAAAGGAGTTCAACCGCGGCCTGGATGACGTGCTGCCGCGTCCCGAGGGGCTCGAGTTCGTCAACGATGCCAAGCGGCTGGCCTATATCCATGCCCTGGCCCGCAACCGCTACAAGGACACCCCGGAGCTCGGCCGCGACATCGGCAACAAGGTGCGCAAGCTGATCGACGACTACGTGATCTCGCTCGGCATCGACCCGCGCATCCCGCCGGTGCAGCTCACCGACGCCGAGTTCGACGAGCACCTGGGACGCCAGGTGGGCGACCGGGCCAAGGCCTCGGAGATGGAGCACGCGGTACGCTCCCACGTCCGCAAGCACCTGGACGAGGACCCGGTGAAATACGGCCGGCTCAGCGAGCGCCTGGAGGAGTTGCTGGAGCAGCTCGATGGCCAGTGGGCCGAACAGGTGGAGGCGCTCAAGACGCTGATCAAGCAGCTGCGCGACGGCGCCCGGGTGGAGGGGGAGGAGATCCCCGAGCTGCCGGCCCACGCCGAGCCCTTCTGGCGGGAGCTGTTGGCCAGCAGCGAGCTGTCAGTGGTGGAGCTGGACGAAGCCAGCACCCACAAGCTGCTCGAGGCCACCGAGGAGCTGGTCGGGTTGATCCAGCAGGAGATCGCCATCCCCGACTTCTGGAAGCCCTCCCACATCCCGGACCAGGAGGCCCTGCGCCAGCACCTCTTCACCACACTGATGATGAAGCGCCTGGTGCCCTTCGATCAGGCCAGCGAGGTGGCCCAGCGGCTGCTCGACCTCGCCCGCAGTAATCACGACAAGCTAGTGAACGCATGACTTTGCTCGCCGTGGACGATCTGACCCTCGAGGTGCGCGAGAGCTCGCGCCGCAAGACCCTGGAGATCACCGTGGACCGCGACGGCGAGCTGGTCATCGCGGCGCCCACCGGCACCGACGAGCAGCTCCTCCGCGACTTCATCATCGAAAAGCGGCTGTGGATCTACCGGAAACTGGCCGAGAAGGCCGAGCGCCGCCGCCGGCTGCCGCAAAAGGAGTACGTCAACGGTGAGGGCTTTCTCTACCTGGGGCGCAGCTACCGGCTCAAGCGCGTGCCCTCGGACGCCCAGGACGCCCCGCTCAAGCTCGTCGCCGGGCGCTTCCAGCTGCGGGAGGATGCCTTGGCCGATGCCCGAGAGCACTTCGTTCGCTGGTACAGCGCCCGCGCCAGCGACTGGCTCAACGTCAGGGTGAATGAGCACGCCCGGCGAATGGGGGTAGAGCCCGCCGGCGTGAAGGTCCAAGACCTGGGCTACCGCTGGGGCTCCTGCGGCAAAGGCAACCGGGTCTACTTCCACTGGAAGACCATCCTGCTGCCCCGCCACATCGCTGAGTACGTGGTCATCCACGAGCTCGTCCATCTGCACGAGCCCCACCACACCCCCACCTTCTGGCGCCGCCTGGAGCGTGCGATGCCGGACTATGAGCAGCGCAGGGCCTGGCTTGCGCGGCATGGCATCGAAGTAGAAGGGATTTAGCGGGTCACAAAACAGGAAGCCCCGGCCGACTCCAGTCCGTACCGCTCCAATTGCGTGTGGAGGGAGCCTAGCAAGGACTTTCGGTCGAATTATTGCAAACTGAAACGCTCGTGCAATGCCGATATAGCGTTTCATCCGTTTCACCTCGTTTCACCTCGTTTCACAGCTATTGTGCCGAGGCGGAATTCTGAGACTCGCATGCTCTAAAAAAAGCCGACGCTTACGATGGCTCATATGCCGTATCGCAGCTCGTCTGAGCCCAGCGCCTCAAACAGGCTGGCCACGCTGCGAAGACGGCGCCGGGCGGCCTCGGCCCTGGCAGTTACTAGCAACGCCGTGTCGAGCCACTCCAGCGTTTCCCAGATGAAGCCCGTAACGTGGTGAATAGGTTCATGGTCGAGCGCACATAACAAAAGCTCGGCTACGGCGCCCTCAGCTTGCAGACGGCGCAGATCCTCCAGCAGGTGGGCTGCCTCGCGTCTGACGGTTTCAGTCCGCATCACTCACCACCTCCACATCAGCGCCAGGCCAGCGAGCCTCGACGGCGCTCTGTGCCTGCTGTCGGGTGTAAGGAACCCCGGCCAGTACCAGGCGCTTGTCATCAACGCGCGCCCGATGCGCCATTCTGATCCCATTAGAAAGTCGGGGCGGTGCGGTAGCAGTCACTGGCTGGCGTACAGCGCTGGTGGCCATGGGGTGCTCGCGTGCCGGCAGAAGCGTCTTGTTTGCCGCTCTTCGGCCCGCGTTGGTCTTGCGGTGGGGTTGCGCTTCGGCCTCGGCAGCGGCTCGCCAGGCAGCCACATAGCGGCGTGCTGCCTGTTCCTGCTCGTCCAGCATGAGCCGCTCCAGGGCGATGCCGACGAAGATGGTATCGCCTTCGCCAAGTGAGCATTCTGCCCGGACCCAGTCCAGCCACGAGCGCGGCTCCTGGACCTCGATGCGCTCCTTCAGCAGCGCCTGAACGGCTTCATGGGCATCAGTGTGAGCCAGTTGATCGTCGATCAACGTGGCCAGCTCGGCGCGCGCTCGCTTGTCCAGCGGGAGCATGGCCCGCCGGATCAGGCCGGCCAGGCCATCGTCGATTTCGTGCAGCGGTGCCCCGGTATAATCGAAGCGCAGGTTATGCAGCAGCCAATCGATGTCGGTTTCGGGGGCGGGCGCCCCCGAATCGGCGATGATCGGCTCTTGCTCTCGCTCTACCCGACACACCATCCCTGCCGTGGAATCAGGGGAACCGGGAGTACCCGGTTGTTCTGTGGTGGTTTTCTTGGTTCCCTCGCCTGACGATAAACAGGGAACGGCGGGAACCGTCGCCGCCTTCCGCCGCTGCAACAGCGTGCTAAGGCTCATGCTCCTACCTCCTGGGGCAGCACGGCATACAGCCGCTGGACGCTGCCCTGTACCTTCTTGTTGATCGAACGCTTGCCGCTCTCCTTCTCGTAGAGCCAGCCAGCTGACTCCAGTGCGACGGCTATCGTCCGGATGTCGTAGCCCTTGGCCGCTTCCCGCAGCGCCGCGCTGTTGAAGTAGAAAACGCGCCCTGCCTGGGTATCGCACCAGAAGCCGGCCCGGTCATTGGTGCGCCTGGACTCGTTGGTATCGGGGTAGAGGGAGCCAAAGCGAGCATCGCCATGGCGCTGTATGAAGTCGTTGACCCCTTCGAGGATCGCCGCCTCTTCCGGGGGCAGACTGCCGCGCTCGGTCTTCCATAACCCGAAGCAAGTGCTTACAGCATCCATTGCCTCTCCTTCGCTCCAGCCGGTGATGCCGGCCTCGGTAGCAAGTTCACCGGCCATGGCCAGGAGCCCGAAGGCCCCGGCCGCGCGGCTGGCCACGCCATCGCTCTCCGCGCTAAAAGGAGGAGTCTGCATTAGTTTGTTGTACAGACCAGGAAGCTCATGACCGTACATCAGCAGGTGCTCGATGAAGGCGATACCGGCATGGCCGTAGTGCTCTGCCGTAGCGCTCTTGATTGCGTTGGCAAAGTCGCTGGGTACCATGCCCTGAGGGTCATCGAACGCGCCATAGCGCCGCCCCGTCGCGGGGATGTCGAGGAGTCGTGCATCCTGCCCGGCCTTGGTGGCCTTGCCGGCCTCGCTCAGATGAGATGCCAGAGTACGCTCGCCGCTCGACAACATCATGAGTCGCCAGCGCTGGGCATCTCGGATGCCGCCCGTGCGCGCAGCCCGCTGCTTGCCGACGCCGTTGGCCACCATGTAGACCATGTTGCCGGCCTCAAACGGACTGGCCTGGCTCAGCTCGTCGAGCACCAGGCAGGTGTCGTTCTGGCTGGCGGTCAGCGCTTCGAGGCCGTTGCCGGTTGCGCTCCAGGGGCGAAGAAATTGCGGGCTGCCCCAGACGCTCGCCGCCGCTTGCAGCCCGGTGGTTTTGCCCTTACTGGAGGCGCCGCGCAGGTTGAAGCCAAGCCCGCCGGCTGCCTGCTGTCTGGCTGGCCAGATCAGCGGCCCCGCCAGCGCCACGCACAGGCAGAAGATCAGGATGGGATTGCCCTTGGCTCGGCCCGCAACCTCCGCGCGCCACCCCTCAAGGGAGCCCCTCATCTCGAAGTAGGAATGACGCATGGCGTCGGCGCTGAAGCTATAGTCCTGGTTGCCCAGCGTGCGGTGCGGCAGCACGAAGGCTCGCGCGTTGTCATGCCACCCGGTCGTGGTCGCGGCCACGATCCTGGCCTCGGGACGACTCTCCATGATGAAGTCGGCCAGCTTGTTGCGGTGCTGGAGGCTGTGGGTATGGCCCATATCGAGCAGCTCGCGACGCAGGTCCGCCCCACCCTCACTGAGCAGGCGCATCGGCAGGACACGCCGGCGATACTCTCCTTCTGCATTCATGAAGCGCAGTTGCCGGCCGAAGTTGCTGCCGTGCTCGTCTCGGCTGATGGCCATGACCTCAATGGGGTCGGCAACCCGAATATCTTCCTGGATCAGCTCGCCGCCCCGCTGGCGGGTGCCATGCCACCAGAGCCCCGCAGGGCGCGCTATGCCGTCCTCCAGCACGAAATCGGTGTGGTGGACGGCAAAGCCTGGCCGCTCGACCTTGGCGGGCAGCGGCTCTCCCTGGCGCGGGTCGGTCTCCTCGCCCAGCAGCGGGAGATAGGTGCCCTGAGTACCCCGCAGGTTCCCCGACGGAGCAGTTGGCACATCGCTGCCCAAGTCGCTGTTCCGCGCAGGCTTTTCGGTGGCCGTTCCCTGCGTTCCCCCTGTTCCCTCGGTGTCGCTAGGGGCGGGGTGATCACTACCCGCGCGAGTCCCGCCGACCAGGTTCACCTCGTTGGTAGGATTGAGGTCGCTCATTCACCACCTCCCAGCCGGCAGAGGCGCACGTCGGCAAAGTCGGTGCAGGTTTCGCAGCTCTCACAGAAGCTCGGCATCATGAGCTTGGCGTTGATGGCCAGCGCAGCGTGGCGGGCAGCGATGCGCCCCTTGTTGGGCTCTCCCTTGGCGGCGAGGTGGCGATCATCGTCACCGCTGAGGGTGATGCCGACATCCATTGGCAGTCGCTGGCGCAGGCGCCTGGCGACCGGCTCCAGGTTGTCGGCATTGCGTGCGATCACGACCGGATAGCCCATCGCTTCGTGCAAGGCAGCGGCGGTAGACCACCCCTCGGTCACCAAAACGCGCTCGGCGCCAGCAAGGCGGCCTACCAGGCTCGCGGCGCCCTTCACTCGGCCATCGGGTAGGGTGCGCTTACTGCCGTTCGGAAAGATGCACTCCAAGTTGACCAGCTCCCCGCCGTGATACATCGGCACCAGCAGCATGTCGCCACGCTGACGCAGGTTGTAGCCCGGCAATCGCTTGCGAGCCAGGTAGGGGTGACTGGGATCGGCTGGCCTGGCCTGTGTCCACCAGCAGCGTGCCTGCTCGGCCGCGTGGGCCTCGCGCACCTGACGCTCCCGCTCGTGGCGCACACGCTCGCGCATTACTTCCAGCCGAGCCTGGGCGGCGACTACAGGGTCGCAGGGGCCATCGAGGGTCACGGTCTCGGTCATGTCCAGGTGCCACATGCCAAAGCTTGCGGCCCGAGACGAGTGGATGATGTACCAGCCGTTGGCATTACCCTTCGGCTTGTCAGGCGTATCAAAGCGATGAAACTGGCCCCATGCCCCAGGCGTGATCGACACGCCATGCCGGGCCAAGGCATCGGCCAAGGCCGCTTCGATAGTGGTATGTTTGGGAGGCGTCTCAGTGGGGGTCCGGCCCCTCTCTACGGTACGGACTGCCCTCGGTCCGAACTTCATTCCGCGTCCTCCTCCTGCATAATGCGCAGGAAGTCGGCTCGCTCTGATAGCCAGGCGGTAACGATCTCGGCGCCAATCAGCAGGCCGTAACGCTCCAGAGGGGATCTCTCTTGGCGAAGCAGCGATAGAATCGCCGAAAGGGCATCGCTGGCACCCGCCATGGTTTTGATGTTACCCATTCGTTCAGCGCTTGCTAGGTTAGCGATATCCTCCAGGCTGGGCTGTCTGCGCACCTGTAACTCTGCTACTAACTGGCCATTGATATGGATAAGTCTTGCAGAACCGCGGGTTGGTAAGCACGCGCTGCCATGCTCCTCGCAATTGACATAAATCCGACGCGCGATGATACGCAGAATCCGAGCGAGATCCTTGGCGTCGGTGCTATAAATAGTAAGTTCGACAGTGTTCATTCGGACGCCCCCCGCTGAGTTTGCTCCCAGCCTTCAACGTCGTTCAGCGACCAGCGGGTAAGATTGCCGGCCAGCTTTACAGGCTGGGGGAAACGCCCTTCACGCGCCCAGCGCCAGATAGTAGCTTCATGGGCGCTGTATCGATCTGACAATTGCTTCACGGACAACCAGGCATCGCTGGCGCCCTGGGGGGTCGCTAAGGTGTCGGGGTGGGTCACGGTTACCATGTAGTGATGCCTCGTGCTGTGGATTCACGGGCAGCATGGCGTGGCATCCGTTATAGCAGGCAAGGTTCCCGTCCGGTGACTAGAACGGAGCTCTCCATTCCCCATGACGGCTATAAACAGCTGATTATAAAAGCGTTACCGTCCGGCACCCCGGTATTGTTTTAACCCTGCCTTTTGCAAGCCAGATGGCCTGCATACGCGGTCTACGGCTTCAGCCAAACGTGCGGAAGCACCCTGCTCAATAAGGTGGTTTTTCACCTCAGCCGAGCTCGGTGCGGTGGCGGGTTCATCAGGATCGTATGTTGACCAAAACTCTCGAATGACATCAGCAACGAGGCGCAATCCATCTGATTCATGCTTGGCAAAAATTTGAGCTTCCCCCAAGCCGTCCTGGCTGCTTTCAAGGTGAGTCTTTTTTTTCCCGTCAGCCTCCGGCTGCTTTATCTCTTGTGACTCGGCCTTCGGCATCATTCGCAGTGCCTCGGGTATGTCCTCGTCGGCAGCTCCTTTCGACTTCAGCCAACGGTAGACCTCTCCTCGTTCCAAGTTCATCCGGATAGCCTGATCGGGGAAACAGCGCCATTTTTCATCAATGCAGGGTACCCAATCAAAACCTAAAACAAGGTTGCCTTCAATCTGAGGATCTGGAACAGCATCTTCGGTATAAATCTCAACCTGAATAGGTGCGAGCTCCCCATCCTTCGCGGCATGAATAATTACTCGACACCACTCTTCATACTCCTTGATTTCGTGATCATGCACGTTTTCTGTCTTTGCTAGCGATATGTCGAATCCCGCTAACAGAGCCGCTACGTCATCAAAGCTGAGTCGGGGTGAAACGTGCCATGGGGAAAGTGCCATGAAATTTCCTCTTTGTTCTCTCCATTAACGTGGTCCGTAAAATCCATTTGAATTGAAATACTTACGAGTATACGACCCTAGTCAGCCAGATCGGTTATTCGGTGCCCACCTTGCGAATCGCCGTCACTTGCTTGTCGCTGGCGCGTGTGGGGGTGGCCAGAAAATTGGCCCACTGCCTCATGACACGGGCTCGCTTCTCCAGCAAATAGCCGCGTCTATATGCAGCCTCGGCTTGGTTGGCTATCGCGTGGCCTAATGCCATCTCCGCCACATCATGTGGTGTCGCTGTGCGCTCTGCCATCCAGTCACGAAACGTAGACCTCATACCATGAACGGTAGCCCGCTCTTTTTCGCCCATGGCAGCTAGCAGGTCGGACATTGCCCGGTCTGCCAGCTTGCGGCCATTGTCACGGGTAAAGATCAGCCCCCCATCGGCCTGGGCCAGCGAACGTAATAGTTCAACGGCAGCCGGCGCCAGCGGTACGCGATGCTCCCGACGGCCTTTGGTGCGCTCGCTGGGTATCGTCCAGACAGCGCCAGCCAAATCGACTTCCTCCCAACGCGCGCCCAAGACCTCGCCGGAGCGACAGCCGGTTAGAATGGTGAAGGCCAGCGCCTTGGCCGGTATATCGTCGCGCGCACGCAACCGCGACCAGAACGCGGGCATTGCGTCGATGGGCATGGCGCGGTGGTGGGCTTTCTTCTTTATCTTGGCTGGGGCCGGCAGTACCGCTTCCAAATTACCTTTCCAGGCAGCGGGATTGGGCCCTTCACGGTGCCCGTGAACAGCTGCCCATGACAGAACGGACTCGATACGCTGGCGCACACGAGCAGCGGTGGTGGGCTTTTTCTGCCAGATAGGCTCTAAAGCTTGCTTGACGTGGACCAGCTCTATATCGGCCACACTCATCGCACCCAATGTTGGGTAGGCGTATACCTCCAGGCTTTGGCGCCATTGGCGGGCGTGCTTCGGGTTGCTGGCTTCGGCCTGCTTCACCTTGATTACGGCCTCTGCCGCTTGGGTGAATGTCAATCGGCGGAGCTCGGCAGCAAGACGGGCCTGCTTGGCAGCCTTACGCTCTGCCAAGGGGTCGATGCCATCAGCCAGCATCTCCCGCACCTTGCGGGCCTTCTCGCGGGCTTGTGCCAGCGACGTATCAGGGTAGCCGCCTAATCCATGATCGCGGCGCACCTTATAGGGCTTACCGCTCGCGGCCAGGCGCGTCTCGCCCGTGGTGTATCGCAGTATCCATGAACGGGCGCCGCTCTTATCGACACGCAGCAGCAAACCGGCAACGTCGCCCACGGCATGATAGCCAGGGGTCGTGAGTCGCTTCACCTCAAGGGCGGATAATGGACGGGCTTTCTTTGGCATGGTGCCTTACCAACATCCCTACCAACATAAAATATGTTATTGGATGCTAGGTCATGCCACAAAAAACTACAAGGAAGGAAGCTAAACCACTGTTTTAAGTGGTACCGGCGGTCGGACTCGAACCGACAAGCACTTGCGTGCGGCGGATTTTGAATCCGCTGCGTCTACCAATTCCGCCACGCCGGCAGCGCCGAGCATTATACGTGGCCGGCGCCGCAGGTCAATCGCCAGACCTGACGTGCAGCGCGATTTTCGGTATCCTTGCCGGCTGTTTCCGGCTGCCCGACAGCCGCCGCGAACGAACCCTCTCGACTTACCAATGCGGACCCGACCTGCATGCAGCGCGCCGACTTCCATTACGAGCTCCCCGAAGAGCTGATCGCCCGCTATCCCTCCGAGCGGCGCAGCGACTGCCGCCTGCTGTGCGTGAACGGCGAAGGCGGCGAGCTTACCCATCGCCGCTTCACCGACCTGGTGGAGCTGCTCGAGCCCGGCGACCTGCTGGTGTTCAACGACACCCGAGTGATCCCGGCGCGGCTACACGGCCACAAGGCCAGCGGCGGCAAGGTGGAGATGCTTCTGGAGCGGCCGCTGGACGCCCACTGCGGGCTGGCCCACCTCCGCTCCAGCAAGTCGCCCAAGCCCGGCACCGAGCTGATCTTCGAAGGAGACGTACGCGCCGTGGTCGAGGGTCGCCGCGAGGCGCTGTTCGAGCTGCGCTTCCTCGGCGAAACTCCGCTGATCGAGCTGCTGGAACGTCACGGCCATATGCCGCTGCCGCCCTACATCGACCGCGCCGACGAGCTCACCGACCGCGACCGCTACCAGACCGTCTATGCTCGCCGCGACGGCGCCGTGGCCGCCCCCACCGCGGGACTGCATTTCGACCAGCCGCTGCTGGAACGCCTGGCGGCGAAAGGCGTCGAAAGCGCCTTCGTCACCCTGCACGTGGGCGCCGGCACCTTCCAGCCGGTGCGCGCCGACGATATCCGCGAGCACCAGATGCACAGCGAATGGATCGAGGTGAGCGAAACGGCCTGCGACAAGGTGCGTACCGCCCGGGCCACGGGACGCCGCGTGATCGCGGTGGGCACCACCAGCGTGCGCTGCCTGGAGAGCGCCTGCATGAAGAGCTCGAACGGCGAGATCGCCCCGTTCAGCGGCGAGACCGACATCTTCATCTATCCCGGCTACGAGTGGCGCTGCGTGGACGCGTTGATCACCAACTTCCACCTACCCGAGTCGACCCTGCTGATGCTGGTGTCCTCCTTCGCCGGGTATGAGACCACCATGGCGGCCTATCGCGATGCCGTGGCCGAGCACTATGCGTTCTTCAGCTATGGCGACGCCATGTTCCTGACACGCAAGCGCTCCTGAACCCAAGAAATCCCTGACCCGCAAGGCATCCTCCGTTCCGACGCCTTGCAGTAAAGACGAGATATCCATGCGAAACGAATGCTTCATGTCCTTCGAGCGACTGGCCAGCGACGGCCGGGCCCGCCGCGGTCGCCTCACCTTCCCCCGCGGCACGGTGGAAACCCCGGCTTTCATGCCGGTGGGCACCTACGGTACGGTCAAGGGCATGACGCCCGCTTCGGTGGAGGAGATCGGCGCCGAGATCATTCTCGGCAACACCTTCCACCTGTGGCTACGCCCCGGCACTGAGGTAATCGAGGCCCACGGCGACCTCCACGACTTCTCCCAGTGGCACAAGCCGATCCTCACCGACTCCGGCGGCTTCCAGGTCTTCTCGCTGGGGGAGATGCGCAAGATCACCGAACAGGGCGTGCATTTCCGCTCGCCGGTTGACGGCGCCAAGGTATTCATGGGCCCCGAAGAGTCGATGGCGGTGCAGCGCTCGCTGGGGTCCGACGTGGTGATGATCTTCGACGAATGCACCCCCTACCCGGCCACCGAGAAAGAAGCCGAGCTCTCCATGGAGCGCTCGCTGCGCTGGGCCCAGCGCTCCCGCGATGCCCATGGTGAATCCCCCTCGGCGCTGTTCGGCATCATCCAGGGCGGCATGTACCCCGAATTGCGCCGACGCTCGCTGGAGGGCCTGCTCGAGATCGGCTTCGACGGCCTGGCCATCGGCGGCCTATCGGTGGGCGAGCCCAAGGAGGAAATGATCCGTGTGCTCGACTATCTGCCGCAATGGATGCCCGAGGAGACCCCACGCTACCTGATGGGCGTGGGCAAGCCGGAGGACTTGGTGGAAGGCGTGCGCCGTGGCGTCGATATGTTCGACTGCGTCATGCCGACCCGCAACGCCCGTAACGGCCACCTCTTCACCGCCGAAGGCACGATCAAGATCCGTAACGCCAAGCACCGCCACGACACCCGACCGCTGGAGGAGGATTGCGACTGCTACACCTGTCGGCACTTCTCGCGAGGGTACCTCCATCACCTCGACCGATGCGGCGAAATGCTCGGCTCGATGCTCAATACGATCCACAACTTGCGCTATTATCAGCGCCTGATGGCCGGTTTGCGCGGTGCCATCGAAGCGGGTACATTGGCTGACTTCGTGGAAGGCTACTATGCGCAGCGGGGGCTGCCGGTACCCGACGCACCAGATTGACAGCCGGCCGGTTGCGCCAGGCCAGGCGCCACCGGCCGTCATCAGTGACTTACTCATTCGCGACCCAACTTACCTTCTCAGGAGATACGCTTCTCATGCTGGACTTCTTCATCTCCCCGGCCATGGCCCAGGACGCCGGTGCCGCAGGCGGCGGCATCGCCCAGATCGTCATGCTGGTCGGCTTCGTGCTGATCTTCTACTTCCTGCTGTGGCGCCCTCAGTCCAAGCGTGCCAAGCAGCACCGCGAGCTGGTCGGCGGCCTGTCCAAGGGCGACGAGGTAGTGATCGGCGGCGGCCTGGTGGGTCGCATCACCAAGGTGGGCGATGAGTTCCTCACCCTGGAGATTGCCGACAACACCGAGGTCAACGTACAGAAGAGCGCCGTGGCCAACGTGCTCCCCAAGGGCACCATCAAGTCCATCTGACGTCTATGCTCCTCGCCCTTGCCGATGGCTCCTCCCCGAGCCAGGTGACGGCGAGGGTCGCATGGCGGCCGAGTTGCCTTCCCTCCTCACGGATCGGGCGCTCGGCCGCGCTGCCGTTCAGTAGCCTTATTTACGCAACCTAGGCAGGGCTCCCATGCTCAACCGTTACCCCTTGTGGAAGTATCTGCTGATACTCATCGTGCTACTCGTCGGCCTGGTCTACTCGCTGCCCAACCTCTACCCCGAAGATCCGGCGGTTCAGATCAGCAGCGCCCAGGGCGACTCCACTCTCGATGAGACACAGCTCGAGCGCGTCCAGCAGTCCCTTCGTGAAGCCGGCATCGAGATCAAGGCCATCGAGCGCGAAGAAACCAGCGTGCTGATTCGCCTCGACGACCCCGACCAACAGCTGCGTACCCGCGACATGGTCGCCGAGCATCTCGGCGATGACTTCGTGGTCGCTCTCAACCTCGCCGAATCCACCCCCGCCTGGCTGCAGGGTCTTGCCGCCTCACCCATGACGCTGGGCCTGGACCTGCGCGGCGGCGTGCATTTCCTGCTCGAGGTCGACATGGAAGCGGCGGTTACCCAGCGCCTCGAGGTCAACGCCAGCGCCATACGTGAACAACTGCGCAGCGAGCGCATCCGCTACCGTGGCACCGACATCGATGAACGCACCCTGTCCATCACCTTCGCCAGCGAAGAGGATCGCGATAGCGCACGCCAGCTGATCGGCCGTGAATTCCGCGATTTCGATTATGCCAGCGAGCAGGAGGGCCGCGCTTCGCTGCTGGTGATGACACTGACCGAGCAGGCAGTGACCGAGATCCAGGACTATGCCATCAACCAGAACCTCACCACCCTGCGCAACCGTGTGAATGAGCTGGGCGTAGCGGAGCCACTGGTGCAGCGCCAGGGCCCGGATCGCATCGTGGTCGAACTCCCCGGGGTGCAGGACACCGTCGCCGCCAAGCGCGTGGTGGGTGCCACCGCCAACCTGGAGTTCCGCCTCGAAGCGCGCCCGGACACGCCGGACGCTGAGACCGAAACCTTCGCCTTCCGCAACAGTCCCAATCGCACCGCCGACCTGATGCGCGACGTGATCATCACCGGCGACAGCGTCTCCAGCGCCAACCACAGCTTCGACGAGAACGGCCGCCCTCAGGTCAATATCAACCTGGACGGTACCGGCGGCACGCTGATGAACCGCGCGACGCGTACCAATATCGGGCGCAACATGGCGGTGCTGTTCATCGAGCACAAGTCTCGTGATCGGGTAGTGATGGAAGACGGCGAGGAGGTGACGGTTCGCGAACCCTACACCGAGCGCGGCCTGATCAGTCTGGCCACCATACAGAGCGCGCTGGGCAACAGCTTCCGCATTACCGGGCTCGATTCACCCACCGAGGCGTCGGAACTGGCTCTACTGCTGCGATCCGGCTCGCTGGCGGCACCGATCTACTTCGTTCAGGAGCGCACCATCGGCCCGAGCCTCGGCGCCGAAAACATCGAGCGCGGCTTGATGTCAGTACAGATCGGCCTGCTGCTGGTGGTGCTGTTCATGCTGATCCGTTACAAGGTGTTCGGCGTCTTCGCCAACCTGGCGCTGGCCTTGAACCTGACCTTGGTGATCGCGGCGATGTCACTGCTCGGCGCCACCCTGACGCTGCCCGGCATCGCCGGTATCGTACTGACGCTGGGCATGGCAGTGGATGCCAACGTGCTGATCTTCGAACGCATACGTGAGGAGCTGCGAGGCGGCCTATCGGTCCAGCAGGCGATCCATGCCGGCTACGAGCGCGCCTTCAGCTCGATCGTCGATGCCAACCTCACCACACTGCTGGTGGCGATCATTCTGTTCTCGATCGGTACCGGCCCGGTCAAGGGCTTCGCCGTGACCCTGTCGCTGGGGATCCTCACGTCGCTGTTCACCGCCCTGATGGTGACCCGCGCGATGGTGAACCTGACCTACGGCGGCAAGCCGGTCAAGAAGCTCTGGATCTAAGGCTCATCAACTTGAGGTGGTTATGAAAACCCTCGTCAACCGTCAGCTCGACTTCATGGGCAAGCGCCGGATCGCCTTCGCGCTCTCCGGCCTGATGATCCTGGTGTCGATCGCCTCGCTGCTGTTCCAGCAGCTCAATCTGGGGCTGGATTTCACCGGCGGTACGCTGGTCGAGGTGCGCTACTCCGTGGCCCCCTCGCTGGATGCGGTGCGCCAGATCCTGGAAGGCGCCGGCTTCCGTGATGTCTCCGTGCAGACCTTCGGTGCCTCCACCGAAGTGCTCATTCGCCTGCAACAGGCCTTCGATCCCGACGTCGGCGAGCAGGTGGTAGGCCTGCTACGCGACGAAGGCAGCACGGTCGAGCTGGTGCGTGCCGAGTTCGTCGGCGCCCAGGTCGGCGAGCAGCTGCGCGACCAGAGCGGCCTCGGCCTGCTGGTGGCGCTGGGCGTGGTGATGCTCTACGTCGCCTTCCGCTTCCAGTACAAGTTCGCCATCGGCGCACTGCTGGCGCTGATGCACGACGTCATCGTCGTGGTCGGCGTCTTCTCGCTGTTCCAGCTGGAGTTCGACCTGACGGTGCTGGCCGCACTGCTGGCGGTGATCGGCTATTCGCTCAACGACACCATCGTCGTCTACGACCGTATCCGCGAGAGCATCCGCACCTCGCGCATCGACGACATGCCGGCGATCTTCAACGAAGCCATCAACCTGACCCTGTCGCGCACGCTGGCCACCTCCGGCACCACATTACTGGTGCTGCTGGCACTGCTGGTGCTCGGCGGTGACATGATCCACTACTTCTCCATCGCCTTGATCGTCGGCATCGTGGTCGGCACCTTCTCCTCCATCTACGTGGCCGCTGCCCTGTTGTTGACCGTGCACCTGGAGCGCAAGGACCTGATACCGCCTAAGAAAGAGGTGGACGCAGAGGAAGAGCAGTTGCCCTAGGAAAGGCACCATGGCCTGCTGCGCTCGGATATATTGGGCGCAACGGTGCTCTGAAACGAAACCGCCCCCGCAGCGCTGCTGCGGGGGCGGTTTGCGTTGCGGGCACGCGAGCCTAGAAATGCGGTTTGAGCTGCTGCACCAGGGCCTTGTACAGGCGCGGACCGGCGGCCATCAACTGACCCTCGGCCTCTATGCCGGGCTGGCCGTCGGGCGTGCCCATCAGGGCTCCGGCTTCCTTGAGCAACAGGCTGCCGACCAGGCGATCCTGCTCCTCCAACCCCAGCACAAAGGCAATATCGGCACGGCCCGCGGCAAGTTCGGCCATGTCCAGCAGGCCGCTGCCGGTAGCCACTTGGGCCTCGATTTGCGGGCCGAGCTGTTGGATCAGGGTCAGGTAGGCGGGAAGGTGGCGCGAACGCTGCCAGCTTTCGGGCAGGCTCATGGCCATCCGGGTACCGAGAATAGCATTGGTCTTGGGTACACGAATACGCTTACCGTTGTGCTGCGAACCGCGGCCACGGCTGGTCAGGTACTCGTCGTCGCTGAAGGGGCAGATCACCACTGCATGCTCCGGGCGACCCTTCACCAGGCACACCACCGACAGGGCAAAGCCATTGCCGGCCACACCCAGGCTGGAGTAGCCGTGAAAGGGCTCGATGCGCCATTCGGTATCCCCGCCTTCACCTTCGCCGGCGCGATGAGGAGTAAAACGGCCGCTGACCCCGTGCTGGGGATAACCGCGGTTGAGCTGACGCACGATCAGTGTTTCGGCATTGCGTGCGGTGTCCTCGAGCAGGCGCTCGAGGTTGTGTTCCTCATGAGCGTTCTCGATGCGCTCACGAATGCGCAGGAACTGTTCGGCGGCGCTGCGCGTGGCGCGCAGGGCGAATTGGACCATCGGATGCATGATCGGGCCTTGGAGCGTCGGTGATGTTAAAGAACAGGCTAGTTCGAACGCGTAGGTCGAGTCGAACGCGGCGTACGGGGTCGAACGCGTGGCGCGCATCCTAGCAGAATCGCTCCACGTCCGCCATTGCCCTTGGCGAGCATGGTAGACTTGGCCCTCCCCTGGGTTAACCGTCTTGTTACCACGTCAACGGCAGAGGCAGTCCTGCATGCTCGACCGCATTCGCATCGTGCTGATCGGCACCAGCCATCCCGGCAACATCGGCGCTGTTGCCCGCGCCATGCACAACATGGGGCTCGCCGACCTCGCTCTGGTCGCACCGCGCTGCGAGCCGCTGACCAGCGAGAGCATCTCTCGAGCCTCCGGGGCCGATCATATCGTTCACGCTGCGCGCCGTGTCGAGTCACTCGAAGAAGCCGTCGCCGACTGCACCCTGGCAGTGGGTGCCAGCGCCCGCTCACGCACCCTGCCGTGGCCGATGGTCACGCCGCGCGCGCTGGGCAGCCGCCTGCCGCAAGAGCTCGGTGCCCCCGAGACGCGTGTCGCGCTGGTGTTCGGCCGCGAGGACAGCGGACTCTCCAACACTGAACTGCAGCGCTGCCATGCCCACGTGCACATCCCCACCAACCCGGACTTCAGCTCGCTCAACCTGGCCGCCGCGGTGCAGGTGATGGCTTACGAGTGCCGCCTGGCCTGGCTCGAAGCCGACAGCGCCGCGGGCGAGCAGGAACAGGAGGCGCACCAGCCGCTGGCCAGCCATGAGGAGCTCGAAAACTATTTCTCTCACCTCGAGCGCACCCTGATCGCCATCGGCTTCCACGACCCGGCCATGCCGCGCCAGCTGATGGCTCGGCTGCGGCGCTTCACCCTGCGTGCGCGCCCCGAGCGCATGGAACTCAATATCCTGCGTGGCATTCTTTCCGCCACCGAGAAGTGCGCCCCGGAAAAGAGCGACGAAAGCTGAATGAGCGCCGCAGCGAAGGCGTGTAGCGTCGACGAAACGAGCGCAGACACAGCACTTTCGGGCTTCGCACGGCAGATGTCTTGAACGCGAGCCGCTGCGCCCCCATTGATGGACTGTCACATACCGCTTTTTCGCTGCCCAGGCCGCCTCACCGCCACCAAGGACCGCTGCATGTTTCAACGACTGCGCGAGGACATCAATAGCGTATTCGCCCGTGACCCGGCGGCGCGCAACTTCCTGGAAGTGCTCACTAACTATCCAGGCCTTCACGCACTGCTGCTCCACCGCCTCGCCCATTGGCTGTGGCGCAAGCAGCTCAAGTGGCTGGCGCGTACCCTGTCGACTTTCGCGCGCTGGCTCACCGGCATTGAGATCCACCCCGGAGCGAAGATTGGCCGGCGCTTCTTCATCGACCACGGCATGGGCGTGGTGATCGGCGAAACCGCCGAGGTCGGCGACGACGTCACGCTCTACCAGGGCGTGACGCTGGGCGGCACCAGTTGGCACAAGGGCAAGCGTCATCCGACCTTGGGCGATGGCGTCATCGTCGGTGCAGGCGCCAAGATTCTCGGCCCCTTCATTGTCGGCGCCGGGGCCAAGGTCGGCTCCAATGCGGTGGTGACCAAGGAAGTGCCCGCCGGAGCCACGGTAGTCGGCATCCCCGGCAAGATCGTCAAGCGTACCGAGCCGGACATTGCCGAGGCACTGGAGGTCGACCCCGCGCGCCGCGAGGCGATGCGGCGCAAGTTCGGCTTCGATGCCTACGGCGTGAGCGAGGACATGCCCGACCCGGTGGCGCGCTCGATCCAGGCCATGCTCGATCACATGCATGCTGTGGACGAACGCGTCGAGCTCATGTGCGGCACCCTGCGCAAGCTCGACGCCAGCTATCGCGAGGGCAAGCTGCCGGCGCTGCGCGACGAGGACTTCGCCGACATCCTCTCCGATGTCGACTCCTGCTGTGGCCCCACCGGCGATTCCGGCGACGGACATGACGTAGATCAAGGCGGACAGGACCCCTCGCGGGGGAATGGTTGACCTTCGCACTCAGGCTTTACCATAATGGCGTATTGATTAACGGCTCGCCGTCAGCGGCGAGCGCTCGCTGACCTTGCGGTCCCGGCCACGGGCCGAGGTACGCTTTCCGATGCGCCTGAAGAGCCCGCCATGCGTTTGACAACTAAGGGACGCTACGCCGTCACCGCCATGCTCGACCTGGCCCTGAACGCAGACAAGGGACCCACTTGCCTGGCCGATATCTCGCGCCGCCAGGAAATCTCACTGCCCTATCTGGAGCAGCTCTTCGCCCGCCTGCGTCGCGCCGGGCTGGTCAACAGCGTACGCGGCCCCGGAGGCGGCTACCTGCTGGCGATGACTGCGGCCGAGATATCGGTGTCGCGGGTGATCGACGCCGTCGACGAATCGGTCGACGCCACGCGCTGCCAGGGCCTGTCGGATTGCCAGCAGGGCGATACCTGCCTGACCCACCACCTGTGGTGTGACCTCTCTGAGCAGATCCGTGGTTTCCTCGACGGCATCACGCTCGGCCAGTTGGTCGAGCACGGCGACGTGCGCCGCATCGCTGCCCGCCAGCGCAGTCGTCACGACGACAACACCATACTGACCTCCTCGCCCTGATCGCTCCGGCCGAGGTACAGACTGGAGATTCCGCGAGATCATGAGCGCCCTCGTATATCTCGACTACGCCGCCACCACTCCGGTCGACCCCCGTGTCGCCGAGGTAATGCAGCGTCATCTCACTCTCGACGGCACCTTCGCCAACCCCGCCTCACGCAGCCACATGCTCGGCTGGCAGGCGGAACAGGCGGTGGAGAGCGCGCGTCGCCAGGTCGCCGACCTGATCGCGGCCGACCCGCGCGAAATCGTCTGGACCAGCGGCGCCACCGAGGCCGACAACCTGGCGCTGATCGGCTTCATGCGCGCCAATCGTGAGCGCGGCCGCCACCTGGTGACCTCGGTCATCGAGCACAAGGCGGTGGTGGATACTGCCACCGCACTGGAGAACGAGGGCTTCGACGTCACCTGGCTGACACCGGGGCGCGATGGCCGTGTCACGCCCGAGCAGCTGTCCGAGGCCATGCGCCCCGACACCCTCCTGGTGTCGCTGATGGCAGTGAACAACGAACTGGGCAGCATCCACGATTTGGCAGCCCTCGCCGAAGTGGCCCATTCGGGCGGCGCCGTTTTCCACGTCGACGCCGCCCAAGGCGTGGGCCGCATCGACCTCGACGTGAGCCGCCTGGGCATCGACCTGCTGTCTCTCTCGGGCCACAAGGCCTACGGCCCCAAGGGCATTGGCGCGCTCTACGTGCGGCGCAGCCCGGATCTGCGCATCGAACCGTTGATCCATGGCGGCGGCCACGAGCGCGGCATGCGCTCCGGCACTCTGGCTACCCACCAGATCGCCGGCATGGGCGAAGCCTTCAGCCTGGCCGTCGCCGAGGGCGAAGCCGATCAGACGCGCATCCTGGCACTACGGAACCGCCTGCTCGACGGGCTGTCCGACCTGGACGGCATTCATTGCAATACCGTGCTCGATGTGGCGGTACCCAACATTCTCAACCTGGCCTTCGAGGGCGTAGATGGGGAGTCGCTGCTGATGGCGCTGCGCAGCATTGCCCTGTCGACCGGGTCGGCATGCAATTCCGCCAGCGTCGAGCCATCCTATGTATTGAAGGGTATCGGCGTGCCCCGATCGCTGGCCCTGGCTTCGCTGCGTTTCAGCTTCGGTCGCTTCACTACCGATGCCGATATCGACGCGGCTCTCGGGGCCCTTCGCCATGCCCTTCCGGGCCTGCGACGCTAGTCGTCGCCCACCCATTTTCGCTGCAGGAGAATGAACATGGCGCATCTATCGATTACCACCAACGCCGCCGAGCAGATCCAGCGGGTGCTCGAAGAGCGCGGGCAGGGCCTGGGCCTGCGTGTCACGGTCAAGCCCAGCGGCTGTTCCGGTTATAGCTACGTGCTCGACTTCGCCGACGAGGCCGCCAATGACGACGCGGTTTTCGAAGAGCACGGCGTCACCGTCTTCGTCGCCCCCGAGGCGCTGGAGATGCTGGACGGCAGCGAGGTCGACTATGTCTCGGAGGGGCTCAATCGCTTCTTCCGCTTCAACAACCCCAACGTCAAGGATCAGTGCGGGTGCGGGGAGAGCTTCACCGTCTGATCTGCACCAGAGTGACGATTGTTCAACGCCCTCTGGCAGCGGTATACTCTGCGCCCAAAGTTTTCTCGCGCTGACTCGCCACGTGCAGCATCTCGGTACGCGGGGACGAACGCATTCAGAATCCGTAGCGCCGCGCCATGCCACCCCATCCGGGTTGGTACGGCGCGGCGCTATCCCCATCCGAATCTCAATGGAGACAGGCCCACATGGCAACCGAACGTACCCTTTCCATCATCAAGCCCGACGCCGTCGCCAAGAATGCCATCGGCGAGATCATCTCCCGCTTCGAAAAGGCCGGCCTCAAGGTCGTCGCCGCCAAGATGCTGCATCTCTCCGAAGAGCAGGCCGGCGGGTTCTACGCCGAGCACAAGGAGCGTCCCTTCTTCAAGGATCTGGTGGGCTTCATGACCTCCGGCCCGGTCGTCGTCCAGGTGCTGGAAGGCGACGACGCCATTGCCAAGAACCGCGACCTGATGGGTGCCACCAACCCCAAGGAAGCTGCGCCGGGCACCATTCGCGCCGACTTCGCCGAGACCATCGACGCCAACGCCGTGCACGGTTCCGATTCGCCGGCTTCCGCCGAGCGCGAAGTGGCTTATTTCTTCAACAGCGACGAAATCTGCCCGCGCTGAGCCACTCCGTCCAGCCGAGCATTTCGCGGGGGCGCACCAGCCCCCGCTCTCGTCCCGCCCCGACCTACGTGATGCCATGACCGCCACCACCGCCCAACGTACCAACCTGCTCGGCATGACTCGCGAGGAGATGGAAGCTTTCTTCCTCTCCATCGGCGAGAAGAAGTTCCGGGCCGCCCAGGTGATGAAGTGGATCCATCACGAGGGCTGTGACGACTTCGAGTCCATGACCAACCTCTCCAAGGCGCTGCGTCAGCGGCTCGCCGAGGTGGCCGAAATTCGCGGTCCCGGCGTGGTCTACGAAGGCACCTCCAGCGACGGAACCCGCAAGTGGGTACTGGAGGTGGAGGATGGCAGCTACGTGGAAACGGTGCTGATCCCTGCCGACAACGGCAAGCGCCGTACCCTGTGCGTGTCGTCCCAGGTGGGCTGTTCGCTCGACTGCAGCTTCTGCTCCACCGGCAAGCAGGGCTTTCAGCGTAACCTCACCGCCGCCGAGATCATCGGCCAGGTGTGGGTCGCACAGCGGAGCGTGGGCCCGCGCAAGGATACCGCCAATCGTCCTGTCACCAATGTGGTGATGATGGGCATGGGCGAGCCGTTGATGAACTACGACAATGTCGTGCCGGCGATGAAGCTGATGCTCGACGACAACGGCTACGGGCTCTCCAAGCGGCGTGTCACCCTGTCCACCTCCGGGGTGGTGCCGATGCTCGACAGGCTCGGCGACGAACTCGACGTGAGCCTGGCCATCTCGCTGCACGCCGCCACAGACGAGTTGCGCAGCGAGCTGGTACCGCTCAACCGCAAGTACAACATCCGCACCCTGCTGGACGCCTGTCACCGCTACCTGGCCAAATGCGACGACACGCGCATGGTCACCATCGAATACACGGTGATAAAGGACGTCAACGACCAGCAGGAGCACGCGACGCAGCTGGCCGAGCTGTTGCGCGAGTTGCCGTGCAAGATCAACCTGATCCCGTTCAACCCGTTCCCCCATTCGGGTTACGAGAAACCGTCGCGCAACCAGGTGATGCGCTTCCAGCAATGGCTCTATGAGCTGGGCTACACGGCGCCTATCCGCAGTACCCGCGGCGACGACATCGATGCCGCCTGCGGCCAGCTGGTAGGTCGCGTCAAGGATCGTACTCGCCGCCACGAGCGCTATATCCGCTCGATCCAGATCGACGCCGACTGAAGCGGGGTGCTGCCTTGACTTCAACACGTCACGGCGCTTTGATGGACAGGCTTTTTTCGACCTGGCGAGCGCCATTCGGGCGCCAGGCATGCTAGACATCGACAGCCCGACAGGCCCGACCACGAGGATGCCATGACGCGCCCCCCCTATCTGCCAAGCCGACGCATGCCGCTGGTAGCGATGGTGGTCGTCACGTTGTGGTTATCCGGCTGCGCCAGCCTGGCCGAGCAGCAGGACGAGGCTGGCCCGACCGAGGCTTTTACCGAGCTGGGCATGGCATACCTCCAGCGAGGCAACCTGCCGCGCGCCATGGCGGCACTCAATCGAGCCCTCGAGCGCGACCCCGACGACCCCGAGGCGCTGCAGGCCATGGCCATCGTCTACCAGCGCCAGGGCGAGCGAGAGCAGGCAGACAAGATGTTCCAGCGGGCCCTCGCTGTCGACTCGGACAACAGCCGCGCACGCAACAATTATGCCGCTTTCCTCTATGAGTACGGCCAGGTACGGCGCGCCTGTGAGCAACTCGAGCTGGCTTCACGCGACACGCGCTATGCCAACCGGGCCCAGTTGTTCGCCAACCTGGGACAATGCCAGTGGGATATCGGTGAGATCGGGGAAGCGAGACATAGCCTGGAGCGCGCCCGCAGCCTCGACCCGCGCAATCCGAGAAGCTATTTCACCCTGGCTGCGCTGGAACTGGCCCAGGGCAACCCCGACCTTGCCCGGCAGCAGCTGGAGATTTTCGTCGGGCTTGCCGGCATGACGCCGGATGCTCGGACACTGGCGCAGCAGATTGCCGCTGCCAACGCACAGAACATGACCGTCACCCCCGGCACCGATACCCAGCGTGACGCACCTTGATCAACGACTCCAAGACGAAGGATGCTCAGCCATGAGCGACAACCAAGATATCGATGCCGTCGGCCTCTCGTCCCCGGCCTCCCCTGGGGAGTTGCTTCGCCGTGAGCGTGAGAACCAGGGCCTGTCCCGCGAGGAAGTCGCCACGGCATTGAACCTGCGCCCTGCCGTCGTCACCGGCATGGAGGAGGACAGCTACGATCAGGTGCCGGTCGCCGCCTATCGCCGCGGCTACCTGCGCGCCTACGCCCGACTGCTGGGCATGGAGGACAGGCCCGTGCTGCAGGCCTATGCGGATCGCTTCAGCAACCAGGAGAGCGAACAGCGCGTCGCCCCGGTTCAGGTCACGAAGCCACCGTCGCGTATCGGCGCCTGGCTGTTCAAGCTGGTGACCCTGCTGGTCATTGCCGGCCTGATTGGCCTGACCCTGGTGTGGTGGCAGAGCCGCGACGGCAACGAGCCACCCGCCGTCGACTCGACCGGCCCGGTCTCGGTCGAGACGCTGGATGGCACCACCACCATCGAAGAGGAACCGCAGCCCGAGGTCGAAGAGGCCCTGCCGCCGCTACCCGAGGAGGGCGTCGACCCGCTCGCCGAGGGGGCCGTGACGCCGCCCGGTGAAATCGACCCCACCGGCGCCCAGGCAGTGGTGGCGCAGCCCGACGCGGGCGAAGCCACCTCAACCGACGGAACCACTTCAACAGACGGAACGACCTCAACCGAGGAAGCTTCCGCCACCGACGAGGCAGCTTCAGCACAGGACAGCGTCACTGAGGAGGAGTCCGAGCCCGTCGAGACGACGTCCTCCGGCGACCGCACCGTGCTGCAGCTGACCTTCAACGAACAGTCCTGGACCGAAATCTTCGACGTCAACGGTCAGCGCGTTTTCGTCGGCCTTCAGGAACCCGGCACTACGGCCACCGTCGAAGGGGAACCCCCGTTTCGCATGACCATCGGCAACGCCACCGGCGTCGAGTTGAGCTGGGCCGGAGAGCGTGTCGACCTGAGCGCCCGCGCCGGGGCCAACAACGTCGCCCGATTCACCCTGGGAGAGTGATGCCTATGCATTCCCCATCGCCCATCGTTCGCCGCAAGTCGCGCCAGATCCACGTCGGCAAGGTGCCGGTCGGGGGTGATGCCCCGATCTCGGTGCAGAGCATGACCAACACCGACACCCTGGACGTGGACGCCACCGTCGCCCAGATCGAGCGCCTGGAGGCAGCCGGCGCCGATATCGTACGCGTCTCGGTACCCTCCATGGACGCCGCCGAGGCCTTCGGCCGCATCAAGCAGCGGGTCAACGTGCCACTGGTGGCCGACATCCATTTCGACCACAAGATTGCCCTGCGCGTTGCCGAGCTCGGCGTCGACTGTCTGCGTATCAACCCAGGCAACATCGGCAAGGAGGAGCGGGTACGCGCCGTGGTCAGCGCCGCCCGCGACAATGGCATCCCGATCCGCATCGGCGTCAACGCCGGGTCGCTGGAGAAGGAGCTGCAGCGCAAGTACGGCGAACCCACGCCGGAAGCGCTGGTGGAATCGGCCATGCGCCATATCGACCACCTGGACCGCCTCGATTTCCAGGAGTACAAGGTCAGCGTCAAGGCCAGCGACGTATTCATGGCCGTGGCCGCCTACCGCCAGTTGGCCAAGCTGATCGAGCAGCCGCTGCACCTCGGCATCACCGAAGCCGGCGGGCTGCGTTCGGGCACCGTGAAGTCCTCCATCGGCCTGGGCATGCTGTTGATGGACGGCATCGGCGACACCATTCGCGTTTCGCTTGCCGCCGACCCGGTGGAGGAGATCAAGGTCGGTTACGACATGCTCAAGAGCCTGCGCCTGCGCAGCAAGGGCATCAATTTCATCGCCTGCCCCAGCTGCTCACGCCAGAACTTCGACGTAATCGGCACCATGAACGCTCTCGAAGAGCGCCTCGAGGACGTCATGACGCCTCTCGACGTCTCGGTGATCGGCTGTATCGTCAACGGCCCCGGCGAGGCCAAGGAGAGCGACATCGGCCTTACCGGTGGCAGCCCAGCCAATCTCGTCTACATCGACGGCAAGCCCGCATCCAAGTTGCGCAATGAAGATCTGGTCGACGATCTCGAAGCCTTGATCCGCGAGAAGGTGCGCGAAAAAGAACAGGCCGAACAGAACGTGATCGCACGCGAGGCCTGAGCGGCCTTCGACCATCAAGGAGCCACCGTTGAGCAAGTCCCAATCGAGTACGAGCGCGTCCAGCCAGAAAAAGATCCAGGCCATTCGTGGCATGAACGATCTGCTGCCGGGCCAGTCCGCCCTGTGGCAGTATTTCGAAGGCACCGTTCAGGCGCTGATGCAGCGCTACGGCTACGCCGAGATTCGTACGCCCATCGTCGAGCAGACCGCCCTGTTCGCGCGCTCCATCGGCGAGGTCACCGACATCGTCGAGAAGGAGATGTATACCTTCGACGATCGCAATGGCGACAGCCTGACCCTGCGTCCCGAGGGTACGGCGAGCTGCGTACGTGCCGCCATGGAGCACGGCCTGCTGCACAACCAGACCCAGCGGCTGTGGTACCAGGGTCCGATGTTCCGCCACGAGCGCCCACAGAAAGGGCGTTATCGGCAGTTCCACCAGGTCGGCCTGGAGGCCTTCGGCCTGGAGGGTCCGGATATCGACGCCGAGGTGATCCTGCTCTCCGCCCGTCTGTGGCAGGAACTCGGCCTCTACGATCACGTCACCCTCGAGCTCAACTCGCTGGGTTCCAACGAGGCTCGTGCCGCCTATCGCGACAAGTTGGTGGCCTACTTCGAGCAGCATCGCGAACAGCTCGATGAGGACTCCCTGCGCCGCCTCGGAAGCAACCCGCTGCGCATCCTCGACTCCAAGAATCCGGACATGGCGTCGATGCTGGCCGACGCACCAAGGCTGATGGATCACCTGGACGACGAATCCCGTGCGCACTTCGAGCAGCTCACCGGGCTGCTCGAAGCCGCCGGCATCGACTACGTGATCAATCCGCGTCTGGTACGCGGCCTCGACTACTACTGCCGCACCGTGTTCGAGTGGACCACCACGGCACTGGGTAGCCAGGGCACGGTGTGTGCCGGCGGCCGCTACGACGGCCTGGTCGAGCAGCTCGGCGGCAAGCCGACGCCGGCGGTGGGCTTCGCCATGGGTATCGAGCGTCTGGTCCTGCTGCTCGAGACCCTGGAGCTGGTCCCCGAGGCTGCCCTGGGCGAGCTGGACCTCTACGTGCTGCCCATGGATGATGGCGCCACCGCCCGCGCCATGCTGCTTGCCGAACGGGTCCGCAGCGAACTGCCCCAGCTGCACGTGCAGCTGCACTGTGGCGGTGGCAGCTTCAAGAGCCGCATCAAGAAGGCCGACCGCAGCGGTGCCCGATTGGCACTGCTGCTGGGCGAGGACGAACTGGCCCAGGGCCGCGCCACGCTGAAATTCCTGCGCGAGGAGCGCGAGCAGCTGAGCCTGGCCCAGGATGCCCTGGCCGAGACCCTCGCCACGCTGATGGACGGCAAGCGCGCCTGACCGAACCGCATTTTGATGTGAAAGGAGACCGCCCGTGGCGGAGCTGAGAACCGAAGAAGAGCAGCTTGAAGCCATCAAGCGCTGGTGGAAGGAAAACGGCACCTCGCTGATCGCCGGTGTGGCCATCGCGATCGCCGGCGTGGTGGGCTGGAATGCCTGGCAGAGCTACCAGGACAACCAGGCGCAGGCGGCCTCGATGCGCTACCAACAGGTGGTCAACCTGGTCGACAGCGAAGAGACCGATGAGGCCCGCGGCCTTATCGCCGAGATTACCGATGACCACGGAGGCACGCTGTATGCCGACCTGGCGCGTCTGATCGACGCCCGCCTCGCCGTGGACGAGGGCGAGCTGGACAAGGCACGAGAGATTCTCGACGGCGTAATCGCCTCCAGCAAGCGCGAGTATGTCCAAGGGCTGGCAAGGCTGCGGCTGGCTCGGCTACAGGTCGCTACCAATGATGCCGAAGCCGCGCTCGATACCCTGGCACGTGACGTCCCGGCCGCCCTGACCGCGCAACAGGCAGACGTGCGTGGTGATGCCCTGCATGCCCTGGGCCGTGACGACGAAGCCCGCCAGGCCTGGCAGGAAGCCCTGGCGGTCGCCGAACAACGAAACCAGCCGATCTATGGCGTCCAGCTGAAGCTCGACGACCTGGGTGCCGAAGAGGCCATGCTATGAAGACGACATACACTCGCCAGTCACGCCTGGCTCGCAAGTCATCCCTGGCCCTGGTGGCCACCCTCGCCCTAGGGCTGCTGGCCGGCTGTGCCAACAAGGCCGAGCCGCGCTACAGCCCCAAGGAGCTGCAGCGCTTCGAGGCCAGCGCCGAGCTCGATACCGATTGGCGCGAGCAGGTCGGCAAGGGGCTCGGCCGCGCCACCTATCCCATCTCGCCGTCGCTTGACAATGGCGTGATCTATGGCGCCGACGAACGCGGTCGGGTCATGGCTATTGATACCCAGAGCGGTGAACGCCGCTGGCAGACTGACCTTGAGGTCGGCGTTTCCAGCGGCCTGACCGCCGTGGCCGGGCAGGTGTATCTCGGCACTCGCAACGGAGAGGTACTGGCGCTGAGCCAATCCAATGGCGACGTGAGCTGGCGCGCACGCGTCTCCAGCGAGGTACTCGCCCCGCCGCAGCCCAACAACGAACTGCTCATCGTGCAGAGCGTCGATGGCACCGTCACGGCGCTGGACCGGCTTACAGGTCGTGAGCGCTGGGTCCACACCACTACCGAACCCGCCCTCACCCTGCGCGGCACAGGCACGCCCACGGTGATCGATCCGGTGACCTTCGCCGGTTTCGCCAACGGCCGCCTGGTCACGCTGGACAACCGCAACGGACAACCGCTGTGGGAGCGGCGCATCGCCGTGCCTCGCGGGCGCAGCGAGATCGATCGCATGGTCGACCTGGGTGGCCAGCCGGTGCTGACGCCTGACGGCCGGCTGTTCGTGACCAGTTACAACGGCCGCCTGGTGGCTCTGGAAGCGCCCAGTGGCGAAGTCCTGTGGGAGCGCGAACACTCCAGCTTCCAGACCCCGGTGCTGGTGGGCGACCGCCTGTTCACCGTCAACGAAGCCAGCCATCTGATTGCCTTCGATGCGCGCAGCGGCGAGGAGCTGTGGCGTAACCGCGATCTCGAGGGTCGCTGGCTGACCTCGCCCGCCTTCGCCGACGGCAACATCGTAGTGGGCGATTTCGAGGGCTATCTGCATCTGGTCGACGTACAGGACGGCAGCTTCACCGCGCGGACGAAAGTCGACGGTTCCGGTATCAGCCTTCGCCCGATCACCGATTCCCGCCGCATCTACGTGCTGGCCAACGATGGCCGTCTCGAGGCCCTGGAAATCAATCGATGACACCCGTGATTGCCTTGGTCGGCCGCCCCAACGTGGGCAAGTCGACCCTCTTCAACCGTCTGACCCGCTCGCGCGACGCTCTGGTGGCGGACTTCCCCGGGCTCACCCGCGACCGCAAGTACGGTAACGGCATGCTCGGCGACAAGGCCTACACGGTGATCGATACCGGCGGCATCAGCGGCGACGAGGAGGGCATCGATGCCGCCATGGCCGAGCAGTCGCTGGCGGCCATCGACGAGGCCGACATCGTGCTGTTCATGGTCGACGCCAGGGCCGGTCTGCAGGTGGCCGACGAGGCCATCGCCAACCATCTGCGGGTCAACCAGAAGAAGACCTGGCTGGTGGTCAACAAGACCGATGGCCTGGAAGAGCACTCGGCCATGGCCGACTTCTGGAAACTGGGGCTGGGCGATCCCCGGCCCATCGCCGCCGCCCATGGGCGTAATGTCACTACGCTGATCGAGGAAGTGCTCGAGCCCTTTCCCGAGCGCGACCTGAGCATTCCGGCGGATACCGGCACCAAGGGCATCCGCATTGGCGTCATCGGCCGCCCCAATGTGGGCAAGTCGACGCTGGTCAACCGCCTGCTCGGTGAGGAGCGGGTGGTGGTCTTCGACGAAGCCGGCACCACTCGCGACGCCATCGAGATACCCTTCGAGCGGCGCGGCAAGCCCTACGTTCTGATCGATACCGCTGGCGTGCGGCGACGCAAGAACGTCAGCGAAATCGCCGAGAAGTTCTCGATCATCAAGACACTGGAAGCGATCAAGGAGTGCCATGTCGCGGTTATGGTGCTCGATGCGCGCAGCGGCCTCGTCGAGCAGGACCTGCATCTGCTCGATTACGTGCTGACGACCGGTCGTGCCCTGGTGCTGGCAGTGAACAAGTGGGACGGCCTGGAGCAGGAAGCCAAGGAGAAGATGCGCGCCGAGATCAAGCGCCGCCTGGGCTTTGCCGACTACGCCGAACTGCACTTCATCTCGGCGCTGCACGGCACTGCCGTGGGTGACCTCTACCCCTCCATCGAGCGCGCCTTCGCCTCGGCCAACAGCCACTGGTCGACCAACCGACTCACGACCCTGCTGCAGGATGCCGTCAGCCAGCATCCACCGCCGCTGGTGCATGGTCGCCGGATCAAGCTGCGCATGGCCCACCAGGGCGGCAGCAATCCGCCGATCATCGTGGTGCACGGCAACCAGACGGAGGCTTTGCCCGAAGCCTACAAGCGCTTCCTGATCAACACCTTCCGCAAGGTACTCAAGGTGCGCGGTACGCCGATTCGCTTCGAGTTCCGTTCCGGCAGCAACCCGTTCGATCCGCTGGCCGGCGCCAGCGACCGGGAGAAAGCCAAGCAGCGTGAACTGGGGCGCACCCGCGCCGCCCGCAACAAACGCCGCTGACCCCTGTCCAAGATGCCCGGCCGCAAAGGTCGGGTCTAGCCCTTCTCCTTCCGGTCGCTCGGCTACACCCCCCCTCCCCTTGACCCGCTTCTCCCTTTGGAGGAACCCAATGCTCCTGAGTCGCTTGCTGTCGCGCTTCCTGCCGAGTCGTCGCTGCCACCTGCTTGTCCCGCTGAGCCTGGCCATGCTGCTCACCGGCTGCCTGGCCCTCCCCCAGACCGGGCTGTTCGCCTTCCGCCTGGCGGTGACCTCGCTCGGCATCGAGGATGTCCGCATCGGCCCCTACTCGATCCAGGCCGGCCTCGATACCAGCGACATCGCCTCGCTGGTGGCCTCGAGCCTGGGCATGGGCAGCCTGCCGGTACAGGCCACCGTGGCCATGGGGCTGTCGCTGCCCGTGGGCATGCCGGCAGTGGAAATGTCCGGTTTTCGCTGGACCCTGGACGTGCCCGGCGCCGAGCCGGTCAGCGGCAACTATCAGCAGGACGTGACGCTGACCTCCACCGATGACACCAAACTGCGCCTGCCGGTGGCCTTCGACGTGCTGGCCACCGACACTCGCCGCCTGGCGCCCATGGTGGAACTCGCCACCCAGTTGGCTAGCCAGGGCGAACTGCCGACAGGCAGCGAGCTGGCCATCACGCCAGGTAGCCTGCGCGGCCTGGGCATGACGCTGCCGGCCGGGCTGTGGACGCCGACCCTGCGCTTCGCCGTGGGCCAGGACGGGGAGCTGACCCCGCAGCGTTGACCCTGGCGTCTTGCGCTAGGTCTCGTGTAGCCGACGCTGGCCGACCCATTGGCTGGCGAACTGCCAGGCGCCCCGTCCGCTGCGGCCACCGCGCAGGGTGGCGTAGCGGATCGCCTCGGCGCGGGCCTCGGCATTCCAGTCCTTGGCACTGCCCAATTGCGTGACCCAGTGACAACAGGTTTCGAGATAGGTGTCCTGATTGAAGGGATAGAAGCCGAGCCACAGGCCGAAACGGTCGGAGAGCGAGATCTTCTCCTCCACCGCATCGCCATGGTGCAGCTCTTCTCCCACCAGCCGGGTATCGGCATTGTCCGACAGCGATTCTGGCAGCAGATGGCGACGGTTCGAGGTGGCATACAGCAGCACGTTCTCCGGCGGACCGGTCAGCGCGCCATCCAGCACGCTCTTGAGCGCCTTGTAGGCATCGTCGTGTCCCTCGAAGGAGAGGTCGTCGCAGTAGACCACGAAGCGATGTGGCTGCCGGCGCAGCTGCTCGACCAGCATGGGCAGCCCGGCCAGGTCATGGCGGTCGACCTGCACCAGGCGCAACCCTTCCGTGGCCAGGCTGTTGAGCAGGGCACGGATCAGCGACGACTTGCCGCTGCCGCGCGAGCCCCACAGCAGAGCATGATTGGCCGGCAGCCCCTGCAGAAAGGCGCGGGTATTGTCGACCAGCGCCAATTTCTGACGTTCGATGCCCAGCAGGTCGTCGAGCGACAGGGCATCGCGAGGCGGCACCGGCAGCAACCGGCCGCCCAGCACATGGCGTTGCCATAGCGCGGCGACATCGTGCGTCCAGTCGACCTCCAGCGGGGCGGGTGGCAGCCAGTGTTCCACGTGGTCCAGCAGGCGGTTCAGGCGTCGGCTCAGCTCGGCATCCATCGGCATCTCCTTGGGACTTCCACGGTTTGCGGTTGACCTTGTGACGGTTCGGGGTATCTTGTGGCGAACCGCCGCCCCCGTCCAGGGGTCTCAAGGGATCTGAACGAACGAGGTATCGAACATGCGCTGGATTCGCTGTGCTGCCGTGGCCACGCTGGCCCTGACCATTACCGCCTGTACCACTTCGCCGACCGGACGCCAGCAGCTCACGCTGATGTCGGATGCTCAGCTCAACCAGATGGGCCAGGAAGCCTTCGCCCAGTACCAGCAGGATCTGCCTCCGGCCGGCCAGGCCCAGCAGCGCTACGCCCAGTGCGTAGCCGGAGCCATCGTCGCCGTACTGCCGGAGCAGGAGCGCAACCAGGACTGGCAGATCCGCGTGTTCGAAGCGGAGCAGGCCAACGCCTTTGCCCTGCCCGGCGGCTACATGGGTGTCAATACCGGCCTGCTCGATATCGCCGAGAACCAGGATCAGCTCGCTTCCGTGATCGGCCACGAGATAGGCCACGTGCTGGCGCGCCACGCCAACGAGCGCGTTTCGACCCAAACCTCGACCCAACTCGCCTTGTCGGTGCTGTCATCGGCCGCCGGCTTGCAGGGCCCGGGAGGAGAGCAACTGATGGGTGCGCTTGGCCTCGGCGCCCAGTATGGGATCTTGTTGCCGTTCTCGCGCCGCCACGAGAGCGAGGCCGACGTGATCGGTCTGCGCTTGATGGCCGATGCCGGCTTCGACCCGCGCGCCAGCGTCGCACTGTGGCAGAACATGAGCGCCCAGGGCGGAGCCCGCCCGCCGGAGTGGATGTCCACCCACCCCAGCCATGGTGATCGCATGCAGGGCCTGCAGGCCGAAATGAACGACGCCCTGGCCCGCTACGAGCAGGCACGCCAGGCGGGGCGGCAGCCTAACTGCCCGCGCCCGTAAGGAAACGCTGAGCCCCGCCTCACTTTGGAAAGCTGATGTTACGACTTGGATTGCTGCTGTTGATTCTGCCCATCTTCGTGCTGATGGGAGTCTATTTCTGGGAGCTCAACGACGTGCGGGAATGTACCCTGGTCCAGGGCGGCCACTGGGACTACCTGGATAGCGTATGCCGTGAAACGCCCCAGCCCTTCGCTCCTTGGGTCGAGCGTCAGCCCTGGCTGGTCAATGGCGGCATGCTGCTGTCGCTGGTCGGTATGGTAATGTGCATGGTTGGGCTGTACGTCAAGCGGCGCTGAGACTCACAGGGATCGCCTCAGAGCCTCCCGCACCGGGACGGTGTCGGGGCGCTTGCTGCGCCACTGGAAGAACGACTCGGCGGCCTGCTCCACCAGCATGCCCAAACCATCGAGGGGGCATGCACCACGCTCAGAGGCCCAGCGCAGGAAGACGGTGGATTCGGCGCCGTACATCATGTCGTAGGCAGTCGCTCCAGCGGCGAAGAGGTCATCGGGCAACGGCGGCAAATCGCCGGCCAGGCTGGCGCTGGTGCCGTTGATCACCAGATCGAAGGGGCCGGTTACGGTGTCGAAGCCGCCGCCGCTAATCGCGCCCATATCGCTGAAGTCAGCGGCAAGCGCCTCGGCCTTGCTAGCGGTGCGGTTGGCGATCGTGAGGCTCGCCGGGCCAGCGGCCAGCAGCGGCTCCAGCACCCCACGTACCGCCCCGCCGGCGCCCAGTACCAGAATGCGGGCTCCGCCCAAGGCCACCTTGTGATACTGCAGATCGCGCACCAGCCCGACTCCGTCGGTGGTGTCGCCATAGACCTTGAAATCGTGGCTGAGGCCGTTCTTGCCCAGCAACAGCGTGTTCACCGCACCGGCTCGCCGCGCCCGCTCGCTGAGCACGTCGCATAGACGAAACGCTTCTTCCTTGAACGGCACGGTGACATTGGCCCCACGCCCCCCTTCGGCCGTGAAACCGCGCCAGGCGCCAGCGAAATCGTCCAGCGGCGCCACGATGGCGACGTATTCGATATCTTCACCGGTCTGCTGGGCGAAAGCGGTGTGGATTGCCGGCGACTTCGAGTGCGAAATGGGGTTGCCGAAGACACAGTAGCGGTCAGTCATGAAGCTTCCTCTTCTCCAAGCCAGTCTCGCGGACGCAGATAGTCCTCGTACAGCCGCGCCTCAGGGCTGCCCGGCTGCGGCTGCCAGCCATACTCCCAGCGCGCCAGGGGCGGCATCGACATCAGGATCGATTCGGTACGCCCGCCGCTCTGCAAGCCGAACAGGGTGCCGCGATCCCATACCAGGTTGAATTCCACGTAGCGTCCGCGGCGGTAGAGCTGGAAGTCGCGTTCGCGCTCGTTCCAGGGCGTGTCGCGGCGGCGCCGCACGATGGGCAGATAGGCGTCGAGAAAGGCGTCACCCACGGCGCGCTGGAAGGCGAAGCTGGTCTCGAAGTTCCACTCGTTGAAGTCGTCGAAGAACAGCCCGCCGACACCACGGGTCTCGTCGCGGTGCTTCAGATAGAAATAGTCATCGCACCACGCCTTGAAGCGCGGATAGACCTCGGCGCCGAAGGGCGCGCAGGCATCGCGAGCCACCCGATGCCAGTGCAACACGTCCTCGCGCACCGGATAATAGGGGGTCAGGTCGAAGCCCCCACCGAACCACCAAACCGGCACTTCACCCGCTTTCTCGGCAATGAAGAAGCGCACGTTGCCATGGCTGGTGGGCACGTGTGGGTTCTCGGGGTGCAGTACCCAGGAGACACCCACCGCATGGAAGCTCCGTCCGGCGAGCTGTGGCCTGGCGGCCGTGGCCGAGGGCGGCAACTGGTCGCCATGAACATGGGAAAAGTTGACCCCGCCCTTCTCGAAGGCTCGGCCATTCTCGATCACCCGCGAGCGGCCACCGCCACCGTCCTCGCGCTGCCAACTCTCCTCGCGAAAGCCGGCGCCACCGTCTTCGGCGGCAAGACCTTGGCAGAGCCGGTCCTGCAGGTCGAGCAGGTAGCTCTTCACAGTTTCGAGATTGGCTCGCGCCATGTCGCCTCCCGTCGAGATCGTTAGCGTGACGATATCAAGCGCGCAGTACCCGACCACTGCGCAGGTCACGGATGATGCTGGGGCGATCGAGCCCACCCAGCTCGCCCTCGACGATGGCATCGAGCTCGCCGCCGAAGAACTGGCGTACCTCGGCCGCGCTCATGGCCGAGGGTTCGCTGGCCTTGTTGGCAGAGGTCGAGACGAGCGGACCACCGAAGGCCTGGCATAGCGCCGCCACTCCAGGATGGGCGCTGACCCGCAGCGCTACACAATCGTGAGCACCGCGTACCAGCGCATGGCTGCGCCCATTGTGGGGCACAAGCCAGGTATTGGGGCCGGGCCAGCTGGCGACCAGCGGGGCGTGCAGCTCCGGCGCCAGGCCCTCGAGCCAGGGGGCGAACTGAGCGATGGAGGCCGCCACCAGAATCAGCCCCTTGGCCGGGTCGCGCTCCTTGAGCCGCAGCAAGTGGGCCACGGCCTCGTCATTGTCGGGGTCGCAGCCCAAACCCCACACACCCTCGGTGGGGTAGGCAATCACGCCGCCGGCGCGCAGTGCGGTAACGGCGGCATCGAGTGATTCGGCCACGGTCATGGTCTCCTGACAGGAATTCAGCACATCGACCGCCGACGAATCGCCACGACGGTCCTGATGAAAGGGCTCATGTTAGCACGCCTAGGCGTTCTCAGGCAGGCGCACCCAGCCCCCTGGCGCCTGGGCGGCGCGCCCCTCGAGTTCGAGCTCAAGCAGCCGCCGCTGGCAATCGGGCACGGCCAGACCGGTCAAGTTCACCAGGGCATCGAGCGGTGACGGGGCATCGCTGAGCCAGCGCAGCAGCGGGTCGCCGCCGGCCGCATCCTGCGAGCCGGTCTCCTGAGGACGGGCCAGGGCGGGGCTCGATGCTGCCCACTGGGTCAGCTCCTCGAGAATGTCGTCGACGTGGCGCACCAGCACGGCCCCTTGGCGAATCAGCCGCAAACAGCCGCGCGCTTGGGGGTTGTGAATCGAGCCGGGCAGCGCGAAGACCTCGCGGTTCTGCTCGATGGCGAGCCTGGCGCTGACCAGCGAGCCGCTCTTCTCGGCTGCCTCCACCACCAGCACGCCCAGAGAGAGACCGGTCACGATACGGTTGCGTCTAGGGAAGAAGGCCGGCCGCGCCGGTGTGCCGGGAGGGTGCTCGGAGAGAATCAGCCCGCCTTGGTCGAGCAACTGCTGGTAGAGTCGCGCATGACGCGGCGGATAGATCACGTCGACGCTGCAGCCCAGCACCGCCACGCTGCGCCCGCCGGCTTCCAGCGCGGCCTGCTGGGCGGCCCCGTCGACGCCCAGTGCCAGGCCGCTGACGACGCACCAGTCGCGGCTGGCCAACTCACGCCCGAAGGCCGCGGCGTTGGTCAGGCCTTCGCGGGTGGGTCGGCGCGAACCGACGATGGCCAGCCTGGGCGGCTTCAGCGCGGCCAAGTCGCCCAGTCCCCAGAGTACCGGCGGCGGATCGCCGATCTGCTCCAGCAGAACCGGCCACGCGGGGTGTCCCGGATGCAGCAGGTGGCGGCCTGGCGCAACCGTCAGCCAGCTCAGGTCGGCATCGACCGTCTGGGTCAGCGGACTGCGGGCTGGATGGTCGAGCCATAGCCGCAGCGCGGTGGCGGCCTGGTGCGGCAAGCGGGCCAGCCATCCCGCGGGCCAATCCGGGGCGACGGACACGATCTCCGCCAATCGCGAGGCGCCCATTCCGGGCAGCCGCATCAGCGCCAGCCAGTCGCGTTGGCTCGGTGTACGTTGCGCTTCGCTCACCGCTGTGCCACCCCCACCCCGCGGCGGGGGTTGTGAAGGCGATCGCCGACTTCCAGGGAGCGGGTCGCCTGCATGACCAGGCCATAGCTCATCCTTTCATAGGGTCGGAACACCATGACCAGCCCGGCATCCGTCCCGGGCAGACGCAGCGACTCACCGGTGCGAGGGTCGACGACGCGCTCGCCCTGCTGCTCGACCTGAAGGACATGGCCCGTTTCGAGCCCGTCTTGGCGTCCCCTGTCCAACGCCACCACCTGCAGCCGGCCGATGAAGCGCACACCTCCCGGCACCGCAAGAATGGTACCGTCGACATCGCTCTCCGGGGCACGGGGCTCGAACTCGCTGATCAGCTCGCGCTCTTCCAACGGCAGTACGATGTCCTCGTTGCGCACTTCCTGGCTGGCGGAGAGAACCTCCATGAGCGCGATTCCATCCTCGCTGCGCCCGGCCCTGGCGCGCCCGATGCTGATCAGCTCCAGACCCAGCGTCTCGCCGGTCGCAGCATCGCTGTAGCGCTCGCCCACGCGGTAGATGCCGTAGCGCTGTCCGTTCTCCAGCTCACCGCGGGCATAGATACGGTCACCGGCACCGCTGATGATGCGTCGGTCATTGCCGGCCACCACGTAGGCCAGCTCATCCAGGGATTCGGGGTCGTCGATCACGCGGTGATCGCGCAGGAAATGCCGTACCGTGTCCAGCGGAATCGGTTCGATCGCCTCACGTACGGGAATGCGGCGCACCTCCGGCGAGAGTCTCACTTGGCCCTGGCCGCGCTCGAGCCCCAGGCACGGGCGACCGTTGCAGTCATAGAGATAGACCACGTCCCCAGGATAGATCAGATGCGGATTGCGAATCTGCGGGTTGACCTGCCACACTTCCGGCCACTGCCAAGGGTGGCGCAGGAAGCGGCCCGAGATGTGCCAGAGGGTATCGCCGCGGACCACTGTATAGCGATCCGGCGCGTCGCTGCGCAGCCCCTGCTCCCAACTGAGCCCCTGGGCCTGGGCCAGCGTTGCCGTCAGCAGCAGCGCGATACCCGTGCCCCAAGCCCACCTCAGCGGGCCGTCCTGCCATCGCTTCGCTTTCACGTCCATCCTGTCACTCCCATGCCCCAAACGCTCCCGGCCCGACTCGCGGCCCCCCCACACGCCGGGGAACCGGCGTGCCGTGCTATAGTCCAATGCTATTGAATTGATATGCGCGCCGGTGGTTTCCCCCAGGCCTGCCGCCCCCTAGAATAGGGGCAATTCCCGAATGACAGCATAACGGTGGTTCCAACGCCATGGCCAAATTGACGATCCTCGAATTTCCCGACGAGCGGCTGCGCACCAAGGCTGCGCCGGTCGAGACGGTTGATGACGAGGTGCGCCGGCTGGTCGACGACATGCTCGAGACCATGTACGACGCTTCCGGCATCGGGCTTGCCGCCACTCAGGTGGACGTACATCGCCGCGTGATCGTGATGGACGTCAGCGACGATCGTGCCAATCCCCTGGTGCTGATCAACCCCGAGTACACGCCCATCGGCGAAGAGCGCGAGCTGATGTCCGAGGGCTGCCTATCGATACCCGAGTACTACGCCGAGGTACCGCGCGCGCTCAAGGTTAACCTCAAGGCGCTGGACCGTGACGGCAAGCCCTACGAGCTCGAGGCCGAGGGTCTGTTGGCTCACTGCATCCAGCACGAACAAGACCATCTCGAAGGCGTCCTGTTCGTCGATTACCTGTCAGCGCTCAAGCGCGACCGCGTCCTGAAGAAGATGCAGAAGCGCCACAAGCTGACGCAGACCGCCTGATCCCTCGATGCATTCAGCGAAGGCCGACGCATTCCACGTCGGCCTTCGTCGTTTAGGCCTGCCTCCGTTAAGATGAGGGCAACCGTTCACTGGCAAGGCTCGACTCATGTCCCGTTCATTGCGCGTCATCTTCGCCGGCACCCCCGACTTCGCCGCCGCCAGCCTCGCCGCGCTGCTGCACAGCCAGCACAGGGTGGTGGCTGTGTACACCCAGCCCGACCGCCCGGCCGGCCGCGGTCGCAAGCTGACCGCCAGCCCCGTCAAGTCGCTGGCGCTCGAGCACGACCTGCCCGTTCGCCAACCCGAAACCCTCAAGCTCGTCGAGGTACAGGGCGAGCTCGCCGACTTCGAGGCGGACATTATGCTGGTGGTCGCCTACGGCCTGATCCTGCCCCAGGCGGTACTCGACATCCCCCGGCTCGGCTGCCTCAACGTTCACGCCTCGCTGCTGCCGCGTTGGCGCGGTGCCGCACCGATCCAGCGCGCCATCGAGGCCGGTGACAGCGAAAGCGGCGTCACCATCATGCAAATGGACGCCGGGCTCGATACCGGCGCCATGCTGCTCACGCGACGCACACCGATTACGGCGACCACCACCGGCGGCGAACTGCACGACACCCTGGCCATCCTGGGCGGCGAGGCACTCGTCGAGGTACTGGACGCGCTGGCGGATGAGGGGCTTGCGGCCACCCCGCAGCCGGAAGCGGGCGTGACCTATGCCGCCAAGCTCTCCAAGGCCGAGGCCGAACTCGATTTTTCCCGCCCCGCCCTTGAGCTTGCCGCCAAGGTGCGCGCCTTTAACCCCTGGCCAGTGGCCTGGTCTATTTGCGGCGAGGAGCGGCTGCGGCTGCTGATGGCCGAAGCGGCCAATCTCAATGATGGCGAGCCGACAGCGGCGCCAGGCACCCTGCTCGCGCCCGATGCCGACGCCCTGCGCATCGCCTGCGGCCTGCGGGGCGATGAAGTACTGCGCATCACTCGGGCCCAGCTACCGGGCGGCAAGCCACTGGCGGCCCGCGATCTGCTGAATGCACGTGACGAGCGGCTGCGCCCCGGGCGTCGACTGGGCAATGCGAACAAGGAGAGCGCCTGATGCATCGCTCCACCCCCTCTTCCCGCGCCGGCAAGGACGTTCAGAACGGCGGCCAGGCGGTGCGCGCCTGTGCTGCCCGCGCCCTGGTGCCCGTGATCACCGCTAAGGGGTCGCTCAACGAACTGGACGATCATCAGGTGGTGATGCGCGACCGGGCGCTGTTCAAGGCGATGTGCTACGGCGTGTGCCGCACCTTGCCGCGCCTCGAGGCGCTGGCCGAGCGCTTGCTGCAGACTCCGTTCAAGGCACGCGATGCCGACGTTCAGGCACTGCTGCTGCTGGGCATCTACCAGTTGCTCTACCTGCGCATACCGGCGCATGCCGCCGTGGGCGAAACCGCGGGGGCCGCGCGCCAGTTGGGCAAGGAGTGGGCGACGCGCGTATTGAACGGCTGTTTGCGCCGGCTGACCCGGGAATCCGCGGCGCTACAGGCCGAAGTCGACCAGGATCCTGCCGTGGCGCTGCTGCACCCCCGCTGGCTACTCAAGGCGCTGCGCCAGGCCTGGCCCGACGACTGGCGCTCCATCGCCGAGGCCAACAACCAACCCGGGCCGATGACGCTGCGCATCAATCGTCGCCACGGCGACCGTGAGGCCTATCTGGCCAGGTTGCTGGAGAGCGGCAGCGAGGCACGGCTATGCACGCACTCGCCCGATGGTCTGACGCTGGACAAGCCCTGCGACGTGCAGGCACTGCCCGGCTTCACCGAGGGCGACGTCAGCGTGCAGGACGAGGCTGCACAGCTCGCCGCCGAACTGCTCGGGCCGGCACTGGCACCACGCCCCGGCGGCCGCGTACTGGATGCCTGCTGCGCCCCCGGCGGCAAGACGGCCCATTTGCTCGAGTTGTTCGACATCGAACTGCTGGCGCTCGACAGCGATGCCGTACGCCTGGCCCGGGTCGAGGAAACTCTGGAGCGGCTCGGGCTCTCGGCCACGCTGGTACATGCCGACGCCACCGCTCGCGACTGGTGGGACGGCACGCTCTTCGATGCCATCCTGCTCGACGCGCCCTGCTCCGGTACCGGCGTGATTCGTCGCCACCCCGACATCAAGCGGCTGCGGCGCCCTTCCGACATCACCAAGCTGGCCGAATTGCAGGCACGCCTGCTCGACAACCTGTGGCCGCTGCTGCGTCCGGGCGGTGCACTGCTGTATGCCACCTGCTCGGTGCTGCGTGAGGAGAACGACGATCAGATCCGCGCCTTCCTCGAGCGCACCTCCGACGCGGACATCACCACACCGGAGGGAGTGAGCTGGGGGCGCTCAGCCGGCCCCGGGCGTCAGCTACTGCCACAGCACGAGAGCCATGACGGCTTCTTTTATGCCAGACTGAAGAAACGGGGTTGAACCCGACCCCGCCATTGTTTGTATGAGCAAGGAGCATCCATGAGCGATCATGTCTACAAGCATATCGAGCTGACCGGTTCTTCCGAGAAGAGCATCGAGGACGCCATCCAGCGCGCGCTCGACAAGGCCTCGCAATCCCTACACGGCATGCGCTGGTTCGAGGTCCTGGACACCCGCGGACATATCGAGAACGGCCGTGTCGGACACTGGCAGGTCACGCTCAAGGTGGGCTTCACCCTGGACTGACTCGGCCATTGACACACGAGCCTGTTACATCACCTTCGGCTGGTTTATCCTAGCCACGGATGCTGCGGCGCCATAACGGCGTCGCAGAGTCGTTTGATGGGCCAGACAGCTTATGAAGATCATCATTCTGGGCGCCGGCCAGGTCGGCGGAACGTTGGCCGAGCATCTGGCCCGCGAGGAGAATGACATCACGGTGGTGGACACCGACGGCGAACGGCTGCGCGAGCTGCATACTCGGCTCGACATCCGCACCGTGGTGGGTCCCGCCTCCTATCCTGTGGTACTGCGTCAGGCCGGCTGTGAAGACGCCGACATGCTGATCGCGGTGACCAGCCAGGACGAGGTCAACATGATCGCCTGCCAGGTCGCCCACACCCTGTTCCGCACGCCGACGAAGATCGCCCGCGTACGCGCCACCGCCTACCTCACCCGCAAGGGGCTGTTCGCCCACGAGGCGGTGCCCATCGACGTACTGATCAGCCCCGAGCAGGTGGTCACCGACCATATTCGCCGCCTGATCGAGCATCCGGGCGCGCTGCAGGTACTCGAGTTCGCCGGCGGCCTGGTGCAGCTGGTGGCGGTCAAGGCCTACTACGGTGGTCCGCTGGTGGGCCAGGATCTCGGCTTCCTGCGTCGACACATGCCCAGCGTCGACACCCGGGTGGCGGCCATCTACCGTCGTAACCGCCCGATCATTCCCCGCGGCGACACCGTGATCGAGGCCGACGACGAGGTGTTCTTCATCGCCGCCCGGCGCGACATTCGCGCGGTGATGAGCGAGCTGCGCCGGGTCGACCGCGACTTTCGCCGGGTGATGATCGCCGGCGGCGGCAACATCGGCGAGCGCCTCGCCGAGCACCTCGAGCACAGCCACCAGGTCAAGATCATCGAGCATGGGCTCGAGCGCTGCACCGTGCTCTCCGAGCGCCTCAATCGCACCGTGGTACTGCACGGCAGCGCCACCAACAAGCGCCTGCTGGAAGAGGAGAACATCGAGGATTGCGATATCTTCTGTGCCCTGACCAACGACGACGAGGTCAACATCATGTCGTCGATGCTGGCCAAGCGCATGGGTGCCAAGAAGGTGCTGACGCTGATCAACAACGCCGCCTACGTCGACCTGGTGCAGGGTGGCGAGATCGACATCGCGATCTCGCCGCAGCAGGCCACCATCGGCAGCCTGTTGACCCACGTGCGTCGCGGCGACATCGTCAACGTGCATTCGCTGCGCCGTGGAGCGGCGGAGGCGATCGAGGCGATTGCCCACGGCGACACCCAGTCGTCCAAGGTGGTGGGGCGGGCCATCGGCGAAATCGACCTGCCCCGCGGCACCACCATTGGCGCCATTGTGCGCGGCAAGGAGGTATTGATCGCCCATGACGACGTGGTGGTGGCGTCCGGCGATCACTTGATCCTGTTCGTCATCGACAAGCGCCGCATCCGCGAGGTCGAGCGTCTGTTCCAGGTCGGGCTGACGTTCTTCTGATGGCGGGCTCGATGCCATTCCGCGACGCAGGGAACGCCGCCCGATGAGCCTGCGCGTCATCCTTCGCATCCTTGGCCTGTTGCTGATGATGTTCAGCCTGACCATGATGCCGCCGATTCTGGTTTCGCTGCTGTTCGGTGACGGCCAGTGGGAAGCCTTCAGCATCGCCATCGCCATTACCGTGGCGACCGGCGTGGTGATGTACCTGCCCAACCGCCGCGCCCACAAGGAACTGCGTACCCGCGACGGCTTCCTCATCGCCGCGCTGTTCTGGAGCGTTCTCGGGCTGTTCGGCTCGCTGCCGTTGATGCTCACCGGAGATGCCGCGCTAATGCCCACCGACGCGGTATTCGAGTCGTTCTCGGGGCTGACCACCACCGGCGCCACCGTGATCACCGGCATCGAATTCCTGCCCGAATCGGTTCTCTATTATCGCCAGCAACTGCAGTGGCTCGGCGGCATGGGGATCGTGGTGCTGGCGGTGGCGATCCTGCCGACCCTCGGGGTCGGCGGCATGGCGCTCTACCGCACCGAGATACCCGGACCGCTGAAGGACTCCAAGCTGACCCCGCGCATCACCGAGACGGCCAAGGCACTGTGGTACATCTATGCCGCGCTGACGCTGACCTGCTTCCTGGCCTACATGGCCGCAGGGATGAACTGGTTCGATGCCCTGGGCCACAGCTACTCCACCGTGGCCATCGGCGGCTTCTCCACCTACGACGCCAGCATCGGCCACTTCGATAGTGTCCTGATCGAACTGATCTGCGTGTTCTTCCTGGTCATCTCGGCAATGAGTTTCAGCCTGCACTTCCTGGCCTGGCGTGGCAGGCAGCTCAGCCACTACCTGCATGACCCCGAGGCGCGCTTCCTGCTGATATTCCTGTCCGGGCTCGCCATCATCACCGTGGTCTCGCTGTGGCTGACCGGCACCCACAATACTGAATTCGGGTTACGCCACGGGCTGTTCCAGGCCGTCTCGGTCGCCACCACCGCCGGCTTCGCCGTGGACGATTTCTCGGCCTGGCCGGGTGCACTGCCCTTCCTGTTGTTCATGGCTGCCTTCATCGGCGGCTGCTCCGGCTCCACCGGCGGCGGCATGAAGGTGATCCGTATCATCTTGATCCTCAAGCAGGGCATGCGCGAAGTGATGCGCCTGATCCATCCCAGCGCGGTGATTGCGGTGAAAGTGGGCAAGGTGAGCGTGCCCGACGGCATCGCCCAGGCGGTATGGGGCTTCTTCTCGGCCTACCTGATGCTGTTCTTCCTGATGCTGGTGGGGGTGATGGCCACTGGGGTCGACCAGGTCACCGCCTGGTCGACGGTGGCCTCGTCACTCAACAATCTGGGCCCCGCCCTCGGCGAGGCTTCACAGAACTATGGCGAACTCCCCCAGCTCAGCAAATGGATCCTGGTGGTGGCGATGCTGCTCGGCCGCCTGGAGATCTTTACCGTACTGGTGCTGTTCACCCCCGCCTTCTGGAAAAAATGATGCCGGCTATCGCCGGGTTTGGTGCACCGCCCGGCTTCGTGGATAATCGGCTCTTCACCCCTTGCAACCCGAGCGTTCATGACCGACTCCCAGGACTCCGTGACAGCGCGCCTCCAGGACGGCACTTTCAGCGGCCCCCATCAAGTCGTTGAGGTGGGCGAGACCCGCTACACCCTGCTGGGCACCGCTCACGTCTCGGCCGAGAGCGCCGACGACGTACGCCGCCTGATTCGCTCCGGTGAATTCGACGCCGTGGCCATCGAACTGTGCGACGCACGCCACCATAATCTCAGTAACCCCGATGCCTTGGCCCAGCAGGACCTGTTCGAGATATTCCGTCGGGGCAAGGCCGGCATGGTCGCGGCCAACCTGGCACTGGGGGCGTTCCAGCAGCGAGTTGCCGAGCAGTCCGGCATCGAGCCCGGCGCCGAGATGCGTGCCGCCCTGGAGGAGGCGCGCCACCACGACCTGCCGCTGTTACTGATCGACCGTGACGTGGGGGTCACGCTCAAGCGCATCTACAGCAACGTGCCGTGGTGGCAACGTATGTCCCTGTTCACCGGCCTGCTGGGCAGCGTGATGTCGCGCCAGGAGATCAAGCCGGAGGAGATCGAGCGCCTCAAGGAAGGCGATGTGCTGGAGTCGACGTTCAGCGAGTTCGCTGCCGAGTCCGAGACGCTCTATACGCCGCTCATCTCGGAGCGCGATCGCTACATGGTGCTGCGCCTGGCGGAGCAGGCCCCTCCCGGACGCTACCGTAACGTACTGGTGGTGATCGGCGCCGGGCACATGAAAGGCATGGTCGAGCATTTCAGCGCCCCTCTGCCCGCCGAACCCGAAGTCGAGCGCCAACGCCTGGAAACCACCCCGCCGCCTTCGAAACTGTGGCGCGCGCTACCCTGGCTGATCACGGCGCTGGTGCTGATCGGTTTCGCCATCGGCTTCTCGCGCAATACCGACCTCGGCTGGCAACTGGTCGTCGAGTGGTTCCTGATCAATGGCTTGCTGTCGGGTCTAGCCACGCTCATCGCCTTGGCCCACCCGATCACCGTCGTGGCGACCATGTTCGCCGCCCCGCTCACCTCGCTCAATCCCACCATCGGTGCCGGTTTCGTTGCCGCCGGGGTCGAGCTATGGCTGCGCAAGCCCAAGGTGCGAGATTTCTCGATGCTGCGCCACGACGTCACCGAGTTGAAGGGGTGGTGGCGCAACCGAGTCTCGCGCACGCTGCTGGTGTTCCTGTTCGCCACCCTGGGCTCCGCCGCGGGTACCTGGATCGCCGGCTTCCGTATCGCCGGAGCATTGCTGGGGAGCACCGCCTAGGCTCAAGCCTCCTCGCCGGCCTGACCTTCCCCCGGGTCGCTTCGTTCGGCCCGGGAGAAGGCCTCGATGACCTGGGCCACCACCTTGCGCCGCTCTACCGGCAGGGCTAGATAGCGCTGCAGCACGCGGCGTTCCTCGGCGCTGACCGAAGCGTCCCAGGTGCCGCGCGGCTCGCTCACTCGATAGCCGCCGCCTTCACCGAAGCGCAGCGTCTGGGGCTCGACCCCGAGCCATTCGGCCAGCACCTGCAGCTTCTCCTGCTGCGGCAGGGTCTCCCCGCATAGCCATCGCCGAACGCCTTGCAACGTCACGGGTTTTCCCCAATAGCGCAGGTTGAATTCCCGCTCGAGTACGGCAGGGCGCGGTTCGTAGCCGGCAGCGCGCATGGCGTCGGCCAGCCGCTCGGCAAAGGCAGATTTCTCATTCATGGAAGGAATGTGCCGTGCATACCGAACTTGCGGTTAAACCTAGGTTGATATGAATCGACAACAAATGGTTTACTCTCATCATGTCGGAAGCCCTCGCGCACCATGCCGACCATCCTGATTGGCAGACACGCAGAAGGGGGACGGCAGCCACTCCAGCTGCCGGCTAAACACAACAGGGAAACACCATGCCGGACTCGCTTGATAGGGAACTCGATGCGAGCATCTGCCCGTCTGCACCGCCCCTCTTTGATGCGGTGCAGCCGCATGGCTGCCTCATTGCTCTGGACAGCGACTGGCAAGGTGTGTGCCTGGCCAGCGCCAATCTTTCTCGCTTCTTCGGCATGTCGCCCGCCGCAGCCCTTGGGCAACCGCCCGAAGAGGTGCTGGGTGTCGATACCGTCACGAGCCTGGCGATGACACTGGCTAAGGGACTTCCCGGCATGACTATCCTTTCTCGCCAGGCGGATGTCTCCGCGCGGCATCTCTACGTCTCCACGCATGTGGCAGAAGCTCATGTGATCCTCGAAGTGGAGCCCCAGGAGGGGAAAGGCCATGATCTGCCGGGGCTCGGCTACGCCTGGGGGATGCGTATCGCCCGGGCCAGCAGCGTCAACGAACTCTACGACCTATTGCTACGGGCACTGCATGCGCTGACCGGTTTCGAATCTTGCACTCTCTATAGCCATGAGTATGGCGGACGCAGCATACGGCTGGGCCAGGAAGGTACGCTTCACGAACCTTTTCCCAGCGAAGTGAGCCGCTGCGTCAGCGCACCGCTGATGCTAATCGACAGCCAGGCGGAACCGATCGAGCTACTCGCGATGCCAGGCCCTCTTCCGGACCTGTCGCGCTGCCCTCTGTGCCTGCCACCGCCTTTGCTACGCACCTGGCTGACCGGCCGGCAGGCCCGCGCGGCGCTGATCCTCGACCTCGGCGAGACGACGCCAAGCCGGTGCCAGGTAATATGTCGGGATCGCCAGCCATGTCATCTCGCCCCGCCGCGGCGGCAACAATTGCTGCAGCTTGTCCAACTGGCCGCGCTGCGCGAAGCGTTGCTCCACGAGAAGCGCGAGACTCGGCATCGTCACCGCCTGCTGCACGAACGCAATACTAGGCTGCAGTGGCTGGCCTACACCGATCCGTTGACCCAGGTGGCAAACCGTCATCGCATCGAACAGGTGCTCGAAGCCGAGCTGGCGATAGCCAGTCGGAACGCCAGCCCCTTGGCACTGCTGTTGCTCGATGTAGATCACTTCAAAGTGATCAACGATACCCATGGCCATGAAGTGGGCGATCGAGTGCTACGCCGAGTCGCCCAGGAAACTCAGTCACGGCTGCGCGACAGCGATCACCTGGGCCGCTGGGGCGGCGAGGAGTTCGTCGTCATCGTTCCCGGCTGCGACCTGGCCCAGGCACAAGAACTGGCCTGCCGATTGTGTCACGACTTCACCCATTGCCGCATCGAGCCCGTGGGGCAAGTCACCGCCAGCTTCGGTGTTGCCGTCCATCAGCCCGGAGACACCTCCAGGAAGCTGGTGCAACGCGCCGATCATGCCATGTATCGCGCCAAGCGAGCAGGGCGTGCCTGCGTGCGAACCCAGGAAGCCGACGAGTGACTGCACTCTACTCGGTGCGATATGCCATTAAGCGGCGCATCGCCGAGGTCGGCTGTTCGATCTTTTCATAGCGGCGGCTGGCGTCGTAACTGACGTTGAAAGCGTCGAAGTAGTCGTCCAGTACGAGGGCCGCCTCGAGGTCGCCGCTCTGGCGCAACAGCTCGACGGCCACTTCAGCGGTACATAGGTGAGCCTGCGACGCCGGCTTGCGCAGTCGGTAACGGGTCACACGTGAAGTGGCCAGCGGCAGCACCGGTAACCGATCGAGATAGGGGCTCTTGCGAAAGATGCGCCGCGCCTGACGCCAAGTGCCATCGAGCAGAATGAACACAGGTATTCTGCCGCTGGCCTTGACCTCACCAACGGCCTCAATGCCCACCACCCGGTCGGCGTAGTCGGGCTGATCGTCGGGGAAGACCACGAAGGGGGCAAAGCGCGGGTCGTCGAGCAGCGCCAGCAATCGTGGATCCGGCGCCGTACGATACCAGGTGAAGACCTCGGTCGCCGGCAGCACGTCGCAGATCAAGCGCCCGGTATTGGTCGGCTTGAAGTGCTCGAGCGGGTGGGTGATCAGCCACACGCGCGCCTCGCTCTCGGCGCTGGCCTGGTAGGGACAGAGACAGTTCAATACCGGCAGTTGGCAGCCCGGGCAGCGCTCGGTGAAGCTGCCCCGCGCCTTGAACTCGCGTCGCGGCGGGCGGGGATGCCCTGTCGCAGGGTCGCGCTCGGAAAGGTCGGCCTGGCAAGGCTCGTCCAGCATGTTCACGTATCCAGGGGCGGCGAGGGGCCATATTCTAGCACGCCCTAGCCGTCAGCCAACCAGGGTTTGCGGCACCCATAGCCTCCCTGCCCGCTGCCAGTGCCGCACCAGGGCCGGCACTCCCTTGCCGGCAGGCAGGCTGATGCGGGTCACCCCCGGCGGTGCCAGCGCTTCGGCTTCGGGATCCACCAGTACGCTGGGCGCGTCCAGCGGCGTGTGCTCGAGCAGCGAGGCGGCCGGCATCACCGCCAGCGAAGTCCCCACCACCAGCAACAGGTCTGCCCCGCCGACGATCTCGCAGGCGTCAGGGAAATGCGGCACGCTTTCACCGAACCACACCACGTCGGGGCGCAACTGGCTGCCCTTGTCGCAAATGTCACCCAGCGCGATCCCGCCGCGTGGCAGCGGGTACTGCATGCGAGCATCCACCGTGGAGCGTGCCTTGAGGATTTCGCCATGCAAGTGCAGCACGCTGCGCGAGCCGGCGCGCTCGTGCAGGTCATCGATGTTCTGGGTGATGATACTGACGCGAAAGCCCTGCTGCTCCAGCGCCGCCAACGCCTTGTGGGCGGCGTTGGGGCGCGCCCGGCGCACCTGCTCGCGGCGCAGGTTGTAGAACTGCAGCACGCGGGCGGGATCGCGCCGCCACGCTGCGGGCGTGGCGACCTCCTCGATGGGGTGCTCGGCCCATAGGCCATCGCCGGCGCGAAAGGTCTGGATGCCGCTTTCGGCGCTGATGCCCGAGCCGGTGAAAACCACCAGGTGGGGTCGCCTGTCGTCTGCCATACATCTCCTCACGTCGTCGCACTGGCCCCGGCGCTAGTAGACCAGACCGTTCTCCTCGCTGGCGCTGAAGCGCTGCTTGTTACGATAGGGATAGACGTCGATCACGCGCCCGTCGACGATCGCCTGCTGCAGCCCCTTCCAGTAGTCGGCATCGAACAGCTCCGGATGCAGCTGGTAGAAGAGCTTGCGCAATTTGAGGTCGGCGAACAGGAACGGTCCGAACTCCTCGGGGAAAATATCATTGGGTCCCACCGAGTACCAAGGCTCACCGGACAGCTCCTGCTCCGGATACATCGGCTCGGGAATGTGACGGAAGTTGCACTCGGTGAGATAGCACACCTCATCGTAGTCGTAGAAGATCACCCGCCCATGGCGGGTGACACCGAAGTTCTTCAGCAGCATGTCGCCGGGGAAGATGTTGGCCGCGGCCATCTGCTTGATGGCGTTGCCATAGTCCTTGAGCACCGCGCGGCTCTCCTCCTCGCCGATCTGCTCCAGATAGAGATTGAGCGGCGTCATCATGCGCTCGGTATAGCAGTGCTTGATGATCACCTTGTCCCCCCTGAGATATACCGTGGAAGGCGCCACCTCCAGCAGGTGTTCGAGGCATTCGGGCGAGAAATGATCCTGGCGTGCGATGAAGTTGGAAAACTCCTGGGTATCGGCCATGCGCCCGACCCGGTCGTGGCGCTTCACCAGCCGGTACTTCTCGCGTACGGTGTCGTGGCTCATCTCCTTGGAGGGATCGAAGCGGTCCTTGATGATCTTGAACACGGTGCGAAACGAAGGCAGCACGAATACCGCCATGACCATGCCGCGCACGCCCGGGGCAATGATGAACTTGTCCTCGCGCTTGGCCACCTGGCGGTTGAGCGCGCGGAAGAATTCGGTCTTGCCATGCTTGAAGAAGCCGATCGCCGAGTAGAGTTCGCCCTCCGGTTTGTCGGGCATCAGCTGCTGCAGGTAATCGACGAACTCGCCCGGCACCTGTACCTCGACCTGAAAGTAGGCGCGGGTGAAGGAGAAGATGATCGAGACCTCGTCCGATTCGATCAGCACAGTATCCAGGTGTAGCCCTTCGCCCTGCTCGTGCAGGATCGGCAGCACCAGCGGCACCTGTTCGCCATCGCCACGGACCCGCCCCACCAGGTAGGCCCCCTTGTTGCGGTAGAACACGCTCTTGAGCAGCTCGATCTCGGCGTCCGGCGCCGCGAGGATCGCCGGGGGCAGATGGCCGCTCAGGAACTCGCCGCCCAGCCGTACGTCCCGCTCCAGATCGTCGAAGGGGGTCTCGAAGGGTGCCTCGGTCAGCGCCCAGCGAACCGCCGCCTCCCAGTCACCCTCGACGGGCATGCGGTGGCAGGGCTCGAGACCCGAATGGTGGGCTGCGGCGTCCCGCGAGCTGTAGACGAACATCCAGTCGTTGCGGATGTGACGATGGTGAAAGATCGAGCAGAACAGTGAGTTGAAATAGGTCTCGGCCAGTTCGTAGTCGAGCCGCTCGCTGATCAGTTCAGCATAGTGGTTGCGCGCCTCGCGCCAGCATTCGCAGTGCGTCAGATCGTCCTCGTCCAGCGCGCGCTGTAACCGCCCCAAGGTCTCGCCGACCTTCTCCTCGTAGAGATTGATGCGCTCGGCCGAGGCCTGCTGAGCCTCGCGCCAGGCGGCATCGCGAAAGCGCCGGCTGGCATCCGCGGTGATCTCCTTGAAGCGGGTACGGTACTCGTCGAAACCATGCAGGATGGTGGCGGCGAGGCGGTAGGCGGGGGAATGCTTCATGGCGGACTCCGGGCAGCGTAAGCCCCCAGCTTCGCTAATTCTCGCCGACAGCGCGAGCCGACCATGGTGGGGCGCGCTGTAGTTCAACGACACGACCGTCGTCACTCTTTCATCATCGAGCTGTCGCCGGGCCGTCATCCACGGCTGGCATTCTCGCTCTCAAGCTCCCAGGCAGCGAGGATGCCATGCGAATCTGTCTTGTCAGCGAGACCTGGACGCCCGATATCAACGGGGTCGCCCACACCCTCACGCAGTTGAGCCAGGAGCTGTTGGCACGGGGCATGTCGCTGCAGCTCATCCGCCCACACCCGGCCGACGCCAATGCCCCGCGGCGCACGCCGGACATGCAGGCCGAACTACGGGTACCGGGCATGGCGATACCCGGCTACCACGCCGTGCGCATCGGCATGCCGGCGAAACGGCGTATTCGGCGAATGTGGCAGAAACAGCGCCCCGTTGTGGTCTACCTGGCCACTCAAGGCCCGCTGGGTTGGTCGGCGCGGCATGTGGCCAGGCGCATGGGCATTCCACTGGTGGCAGGCTGGCACACCAACTTTGATCACTATTGCAGCGACTACCGGGTACCCTGGCTGGCTCCGACGCTGATGCGCGGGCTGCGCCACTTTCACAACGGCTGCCGGGCCACGTTGGTGCCCACTCGCCAGCAGGCGGATGCGCTCGCCCGCCAGGGCTTTCAGCGGCTCGAGGTAATGGGCCGAGGCATCGACCACCGGCGGCTCGATCCTGCACTGCGCTGTGCCGAGCTGCGCCGGAGCTGGGGCGTCGACGAACACCGTCCGGTGGCGCTGCACGTCGGTCGACTGGCAGCGGAGAAGAACCTCGCCCTGTTACGCGAGACCTTCCATGCCATGCGCAGTGCACGCCCCGACATGGCCCAAGTCATCGTCGGCGACGGGCCGGCGCGCCGTTCGCTCGAAAAAGCACTGCCTGAGGTGCGCTTTACCGGCTTCATCTCGCCGGAAGCGCTAGCCCGACACTTCGCCAGTGCCGATCTGTTTCTGTTCCCTTCACTCTCGGAAACCTGGGGCAACGTGGTGCCGGAAGCCATGGCCAGCGGCCTTGCCGTGGTGGCCTACCGTCACGCCGCCGCTGCCGAACTGATCGACAGCGGCATCAACGGCGTGACAGTACCCGCCGGTGATGCCGAGGCGTTTCGCGAGGCCGCCGTGACGCTGTGCCAGCAGCCGGCGCGTTACGCCCAGATGGGCCGTGCAGCGCGCCTGCGCTGCCAGACATGCCGTTGGCCGGCCATTGCCGATATCTTTCTCTCCATTCTCGAGCGAGCCCGGGAGGTGAACCGTGCGTCCACGCACCCTTGCGGTATTTGATCGACTCGACCTGCTCGAGTGGCGCCTCTGCCAGCGCTTCGCCAGCCTCAGCCTGTACGTCCCGTGGCTTGCCACCCTGCGCCTGGCCAGCCGAGTGGGCGACTGGCCTGTGTGGGTGCTGCTGATCGCCGCTCAGCCGCTGCTCCAACCCCAGGCTGGGCTCGCTCATTTTCTGCAGTACGCTACGACTGGCCTCATCGCCGTTGCCGTCTACCGCCTGATCAAGACCCGCCTGTGCCGGGAGCGCCCCTTCATCACCTTCGTCAACATCATCCAGTGTGGCGAGCCGGCCCGCGACCGCTACAGCTTCCCCAGCGGGCATACCATGCATGCGGTGATGTTCTGCGTACTGACCGCCGCTCATGCTCCCTGGTTACTGCCACTGCTGGTGCCGCTGGCGCTACTCATCGCAATGTCGCGGGTCGGGCTCGGCCTGCATTACATCAGCGACGTGGCTGCCGGTGCCGCCATCGGCTACGTGTTCGCCCTGGCCAGCCTCTACCTGGCAGGCTGATGTTACCAGGGCAGTGCCTCACCATTGCTATGCCAAAAGCCGCCACTGGTTTCCAGCGTCAACGCTGCGATGCGAGCGGCGATGCCGGCAGCCGCCTCTTCGGTAGGGATCAGGCCACCGAAGTTGACCATGCGGGTCTGCACGTAGCCCGGATGCAGCTGGGCTACGGCGATCCCCTTGGGCTTGAGATCGATGGCCAGCGACTTGCCGAAGGCGTTCAGCGCTGCCTTCGATGCCCGGTAGCCGTAGCGCCCGCCGGAGTCGTTGTCGGCGATGGACCCCATGCGGCTGGTGACGTTGGCCACCTTGCTGCCAGCGCCCAGGTTGTCGAGCAGCGCCTCGGTCACCCGCAGCGGGCCGTAGGCGTTGACTTCCATCTGCTCGCGAATGGTGTCGAAGTCGAGCGAGCCCAGCGATTCGTCGTGCATCAGGCCGGCATTGTTGATCAATAGGTCCAGGCGCTGCCCACGAACGGCCTCGGACAGTCTCGCAACGTCCTCGTCCCAAGCCACGTCGATGCCCTCGATCAGCTGATCGGCGACCTCGGCGAGTTCCGCCGAAGCGGTACGACACACGCCGATCACCTGCCAGCCCTCTCCCTTGTAGTGGCGGGCCAATGCCAGACCGATGCCACGATTGGCTCCGGTGACCAATACCCTGGATGCCATGACTACTCCTTTATCTCAAATGACGGATGCCCTTCAGTTTGGTGGCCGACTCGGGAAGTGCAAGTGCCGATTCGGCACATTTCCATCAACGTAACGAGCGGCATATAATGGTTACGCAATGTAATTGCCCGCTTTGGTTTACCCTCACCGATGCCTGCCATCGAACAAGGATGCTTTCATGGCCAATCACGCCTCAACTGTTACCTTCGCCGCCCTGGGTGGCGCTGCTGTCGGCCTGATCGTCGGCTGGCAACTGCCCGACACCACCACGACCGCCGCACCGATCATCGAAGCGGCTGAAGCCGAAACGGAAACCGACAGCGCCTCGTTGCCTTCGCTGCAACTGGACGAGCGCGTGCGCGGCGAGATCACCTCGGCCAGCGAGCTCAACGGCAAGGATGGTAGCCGCTTCGAACGTTTCACCCTGGCACTCGAGGAAGAGGCGCTCGTCGAGATCGAACTCGACGGGCCCCTGCAGGGCACCCTTTCACTTTATGATGCCGATGAGCAGTTGCTCGCTTCGAGTGCCAATCCGGCCTATTACGACACCCCGGCAGCCGCCTCGCTGCGCCGTCGTATCGACGAGAGCGGCGACTACATGGTGGTGGTCAGTGGCCAGGACATGCATAGCTATGGCCCCTTCACGGTGACCAGCCGTCTGATGGAGCTCACCACCAGCGATACGCTCGAGATGCCCTCGCGTGCCGATGGCTGGTTGCAAGACGATGGCGACACCTACAGCGTGACGATCGAGGAAAGCGGCCTGTACCGGTTCGAGATGAGTTCCAGCGACGTGGATGCCTATCTGGTGCTGGAAGGCCCCAATGGCTACCGGCGCGAGGACGACGACAGCGCAGGCAACCTGAACGCTCGCATTGCCGACTTCCTCGAACCCGGGGAATATCAGCTCATTGCACGCTCTGCCTACGAACAGGAAGGCGGCCTCTACTCCCTGGAACTGGGCTCCCATGAGCTGGCCAGCGACGAGACGCTGCGCAACAGCGGTACGCTGGCAATGGACGAACCGCTGCACGGCTGGTTCAGCGGCGAGACGCTGACGTACGAGTTCACCCTGGATGAGCCTGCCGCCGTGACCATCGACATGGTCTCGTCCGATTTCGACGCCTATCTCGAACTTCATGGCGACAACGTCTTCGTCAGTGACGACGACGGTGGCGGCGAGCTCAACGCCCGGCTCTACTCCCCCCTCGAAGCCGGTAGCTACCGCGTGACTGCGCGTAGCCATGGCGGCAGCGGCAGCGGCAGCGGTCTATTCGAGCTGCGCGCCAGCGCAACCGCGATCGACGAGCTACCCAGCAACGGACAGTTGGAAGTCAATAGTCCAGTGAATGCCAGGCTGGAGCCGGGCGTTCGCGATTACTACGAGCTGGAAGTCGAGGAAGCCGGCCGCTATCGCCTCGACCTACTTTCGGACGATTTCGACGCCTATCTCGAACTCGATGGCCAGGGCCAGTATCTGCGCGACGACGACGGCGCCGGTGGGCTGAATTCTCGTATCAGCGCCCATCTGGAACCAGGCAGCTATCGTGCCACCGCCCGCGCCTATGGCAATAGCGAAAGCGGAAGCTATACGCTGCAGCTGCACCGCGAGTGAGCTGAACCCGGCTAAGGCCGCAATGAGGGGCAGCGCACAGCCGCCCCTCCCTTGGGTCAACACCCGACCCCATCACGCTTCGCACTTCTCCCCTTCCCATCGCTCAGTTGACCGCTGAGCAACGCCACCTCCCTCTTCAAACGGCACGCTTGGCGCCTCCGCACCCTCCTGCCCGGTCGCCCGCGGCCATGGGCTGCTACGCTGAACTTGGCAACGAATGAACATGCGTATCAGGAGGAAACCGATGTCTCGGCAAAAGGAACATGCCAACCTGTTCGAGGACGCGCTCTCGCGCTTGGAGGAAGTATTCGCCGCCATCAACGTTCACGGTGATGCCAGGGAGCGCCTGATGCAGCCCAACCTGGTGATGCGGGTTAGCGTGCCCGTGCGTATGGATGACGGCAGTCTCAAGGTCTTCCCCGGCTGGCGCGTGCAGTACAACAATACCTTGGGGCCGGCCAAGGGAGGCATCCGCTTTCACCCCGACGTCAACCAGGATGAAGTGACCACGCTGAGCTTCTGGATGTCGGTAAAATGTGCCGTGGTCGACCTGCCCTACGGTGGCGGAAAGGGCGGTGTCAGAGTCGATCCCAAGACGTTGTCCAAGCTGGAGCTGGAACGGCTCGCGCGCAGCTACGTACGTGCCATTGTCGACATCATGGGGCCCGACCGAGACATCCCCGCTCCCGACGTGAATACCAACTCCATGGTGATGGGCTGGATGGCCGACGAATTCGATCATCTCGCTCGCGGCAAGGTGCCTGCCGCCATCACCGGCAAGCCACCCGAGCTGGGCGGCTCGCTGGGCCGCGTTGCCGCCACCGGCCGTGGCGCTCTGCACGTACTCGACCTGTGGGCCGCCCGTGAGCAGCGCCGGCCCGAGGAGACCACCCTGGCCATCCAGGGCTTCGGCAACGCCGCCTACCATTTCGCCCGCCTGGCCCATGAGCGGGGTTATCGCATCATCGCGGTCTCCGACTCGAAGGGCGCCATCTACAGCCGCCAGGGCCTGGACCCCGACTCCATCATGGAGCAGAAGACCCAGAACCAGCGCCTGCACGACATGGTCTACTGCGACGACTCGGTGTGCATCGCCGAAGATGCGGAACCGATCGAGCGTGACGAACTGTTGACCCTGGAGGCGGACGTGCTGGTGCTGGCGGCGCTGGAGAACCAGGTTCACGAGGACAACGTCGACCAGGTCAAGGCCGGCGCGCTGCTCGAGATCGCCAACGGCCCGGTTACCAGCCGTGCCGATGCACGACTCGAAGAGCGCGGCGTGCCGGTGCTGCCCGACGTGCTGGCCAATACCGGCGGCGTGATCGTCAGCTACTACGAATGGGTACAGAACCGCAGCGGAGAGCGCTGGACCGAGGAAGAGGTCAACTCGCGCCTGGCCAAGCGGCTGGAACGGCAGAGCCGGCTCGTCTTCGAGCGCGCCGAGCGAGAGGATATCTCCTATCGCAAGGCCGCCTATCGCCAGGGCATCGAGCATATCTCAAGGGCCATTCAGCTACGTGGCAACTGCCAGGATAGTGAGTGAGCGCGCTCCCGGCGCCCGGTAAGGTGACAAGACCCACGGTGGGGGTGACAATAACGCCCCCTCGCAAGCAGATTCGGGTCGCAATGACGGAACCCCTGACTATTCTTTATCGGGACGAGCAACTGGTCGCGGTACACAAGCCAGCGGGATTGCTGGTGCACCGCTCCAAGCTGGCAGGCGGGGTGAGCGAGTTCTTGCTGCAACGCCTGCGCAACCAGTTGGGCCAACGCGTCTACCCGGTCCATCGGCTCGATCGCCCTACCTCGGGCGTGATGATCTTTGCCCTGGATCCGGCCAGCGCGGCCCGTCTGGGGGAAACCTTCACCCAGCGCCGGGTCACCAAGCGCTACCTCGCCGTGGTGCGCGGTACCGGTCCAGAGCACGAATGGCTGGACTATGCCCTGCGCGAGGAGGATGGCAGCCGTCCCAAGGCGGAGATGCCGCCGCTGGAGGCGCTGACCGAGATCAGGCGACTGGATGGCGTGGAGCTGCCGGTTCAAGTGGATCGCTATCCTGCCAGCCGCTACTCGCTGATGGATGTGCGTCCGCTGACCGGTCGCCGCCATCAGATTCGCCGACACCTGTCGCGGCGGGGCTATCCGATCATCGGCGATGCCAAGCATGGCAAGGGTAACCACAATCGTTTTTTCGCCGAACGCCTGGGCTGCCCGCGGCTGTTGCTGGCGGCGGTTGGCTTGAGCTTCGATCACCCTGTGGGCGAGCATGGGCTGGCATTGAGCTGTGCGCTGGATGCCACCATGACGGCTCTGTTCCAGCACTTTGGCTGGGCCGGTCATCTGCCTGTCGATAGCGCCTGCCGCCTCGACATTGCACCGTCCACCACAACCTGACACCGCCTGAGCCGGAGATTCGATACGCCACCATGACCGCCTCGCTACGCCCACACGATGCCGCCCCGCCAGCTCAGGATGATTATGACTTCCGCTTCGGTGGCATCAGGCGCCTCTACGGCGCCCGTGCTCTCGAACGCTTTCGCAGTGCCCATGTGGTGGTGGTCGGGGTAGGCGGCGTCGGCAGTTGGGCAGTGGAAGCGCTGGCACGCTCGGGTATCGGCCGCCTTACGCTGATCGACCTCGACGACGTCTGCGTCTCCAATGTCAATCGCCAGTTGCCCGCACTGGACGGCACCATCGGCCGCCCCAAGGTGGAAGTTCTGGCCGAGCGCTGCCGGGCGATACAGCCCGGCATCGAGGTCGTGGCCGATACCGCCTTCGTCACCCCGACCAACCTGGCCCAGCGCATCCCGGACGACGCCGACCATGTGATCGATGCCATCGACAGCGTGGTGGCCAAGGCCGCGCTGATCCACTGGTGCCGGCGGCGCAAGCTGCCCATCGTCGTCGCCGGCGCCGCCGGCGGCCAGACAGACCCCACGCGTATCAAGGTGGCCGACCTTTCGCGCACCGAACATGATCCTCTGCTGGCCAAGGTTCGTGCACGTCTGCGCCGCGACCATGGCTTTTCACGCAACCCAAAGCGGCGCTTCTCCGTCGAATGCGTCTATTCTGACGAGCAACTGGTTTATCCGGGCCCGGGTGGCGAGGTCTGCCTGCAGAAGCCCGCAAGCGGCGAGTCGACCCGGCTAGACTGCGCCTCAGGAGTGGGTGCGGCCACCTTCGTCACCGGCGGCTTCGGCTTCGTTGCCGCCTCGCGGGTTCTTGCACGGCTGGCCAAGGCGGCCGCCAACAACGACATAGCCCCCTGACTGGAGTCCACGCGATGTCCCAGCCCCTCCCCGTCCCGGGGATCTACAGCCACTACAAGGGCAATCGCTACGAGGTTCTCGGTGTCGCCCACCACAGCGAGACCGAGGAGCTGCTAGTGGTCTATCGCGCGCTGTATGGCGACTACGGCCTGTGGGTGCGGCCCTTGGAGATGTTCACCGAGACCGTCGAGGTACGCGGCGAACCGGTACCGCGCTTCGATCTTGAAAAGGCTTTCTAGCCAAGGGCTCACAAACGAAACCGGCGCCCTGAGGCGCCGGAGAGATCATAAGCGACCGCAACGTCACTCGTCGCCGGCTTCCTGCATCTGGCGCAGCATGTAATTCTCGATGCCGACCTTGTCGATCAGGCCGAGTTCGGTCTCGATATGATCGATGTGCTCCTCCTCGTCGGCGAGGATATGGCGGAACAGATCACGGGATACGTAGTCCTTGACCTGCTCGCAGTAGGCGATGGCCTCGATGTAGTCGTTACGCCCCTCGTGCTCGATCTTGAGATCGCTCTCGAGCATCTCGCGCACGTTCTCGCCGATGTGCAGCTTGCCGAGGTCCTGCAAGTTGGGCACGCCCTCGAGGAACAGGATGCGCTCGATCAGCTTGTCGGCATGCTTCATTTCGTCGATCGACTCATCGTACTCCCACTTGGCCAGTGCCTTGAGCCCCCAGTCCTTGTACATCTTGGCATGCAGGAAGTACTGGTTGATTGCCACCAGCTCATTGCCGAGGGACTTGTTGAGGTATTCGATGACCTTGGCATCGCCTTTCATTGCCTTTCTCCCTTCTCTTCGTCTCGGCCTTGGGCCTGTCTTGGCGTTGCGTCACGCTCAGCGAATCATAATAGGCAGTATCAGCACAAACGCGCAAAAAATCCAACCGAGACAGTCGGTTGGATTAATGGCAACAAGAATGAGAGAGATTGGCAACGACAGCCGCTGGCAGCGGCTGAAAACACTACACGGCGTAGGCGAGATCGCTGGCCGAGGCCATCAATTCGGCCTTGACGGCTTCGCGGGTGATGGTCTTGCCGACACAGGCGCACTTGCCGCACTGAGTACCGCAGCCGGTTTCCTGCTGAACCTCACGCCAGCTACGGGCACCGCCTTCGACGCTCTCACGAATCTTGCGGTCCGATACGCCCTTGCAAAGACATACGTACATCGACATTCACCTCGCTGTGCTTACAAGAGGCAATGTAAATGATTCGCATAGGCTATCGCAAGAGGAAAGCGACGTTTTTTTGATCCAGGTCAGCCTGGCACTAGCGACGGCTCGCCTTGGGAATGACCACGATACGCGTGCCCGAAGCGATATCTGGCCAGCTGCGGCGTTCGCTGTCGAACAGCACCCAGAAATAACCGAGCCCGAAGGCGGCCAGTGAAAGCCAGGCAACCAAATAGCGCACCAGGCTCTGGTGCAGGGTGATCGAGTGGCCACTGCGAGTCTGTACGCGCAGGCGCCAGGCTTGCATGCCCAGGGTCATGCCGCCGCGCATCCAGGAAAAGGCGAAGAACACGAACGCCCCTACCAGCAACGCCAATTGCAGGGTCAGGCGCTGTGGCGCGCCCTGTCCCACCAGCTCGGCATCCAGCCCCAGGACCAGGCGTACGAAGGCCACGTGCAGCACGGCGATCAAGATCCAGATCGCCAGGACCAGCAGGGCATCGTAGAGCATGGCGCCCAGACGCCGCCCCAGGCCGGCGGGCCACACATCGTCGAGCTGATCGAATCGTCGTTGCATTATCGTCCCTTGTTTCAGGTCCATGCCGAGCGCGCCGCTAGCCCGAGCGACGCAGCAGATAAAAGCCCAAGGCGGCGCAGAGCAGCGTAGGCGCCAGCACCGCCCACACCGGTGAGAAGCCGAATACGGTGGAGGCCGGCGCCAGCAGGTCCTGCAGGTACTTGAACGACAACCCGACGATCACGCCGTAGAACACCCGCGTGCCGGCGGCCACGGTGCGCAGCGGACCGAACACGAATGACGCCGCGACCAGCACCAGCGAGGCCATGGTCAGTGGCATCAACATCTTCTGCCAGAAATAGAGCAGCGGTTGGGTGGCCTGCTGCCCCTGGGACAACAAATAGCGCGAGTAGGCCCATAGCTCGCTCGGGGCTTGGCTGTCGATATCGCGGAGCAAACGGTTGAGCTGGTCGGGAGTCAGGGACGTATCCCATCTCAGTCGTTCGTGCGTCTCGGCCTCGGTACGGTCGTCGCCGAAGCGCGTGATCTTCACTTCTTCGAGCATCCAGCGATCGCCTTCCCAGGACGCACGCGACGCTTGCACGGCTTCGCGCAGCCTCCTGTCGTCGAAGACGTAGCGGGTCAGGTCGAGAACCGTGTCATCGGCACGGATGGCACCGAACCGGTAGATGCTATCCCCCTCGCGCTGCCAACCGCCACTCTGCGTCAGCAATGCACCCTCTCCTTGCATCTGCTCCAGGCGCCAGGCGCTAGCGTACTGTTCGGTGCGCGGGCTGACGAATTCGGCAATCAAGAGCAGGATGGCCACCACCAGAATGATCGGCTTCATCACGCCCCACAGGATGCGGGCCAATGAGCGCCCGGCCGCTCGCATCACCGTCAGCTCGTTGCTCGAGGCCATGCTGCCCAGGCCGATCAGCGCCCCGATAAGCACGCCTACCGGCGCATACTGGTAGAAGCGCCAGGGCAGGCGCATCAGCAGGAAGAGCAGCACCTGGAGAGCCCCATAGTTGCCTTCGACGTCGCCCAGGTCGTTGATGTAAGTGATCACCAGGTCGAGGCCAAGCAGGACGACCTGAACGACGAGGATCGCCCCCAGCACGTTGCGCGCAATATAGCGGTCGAGACGGTCCGTCAGCATCAACGCATCCCCCTGCGCTGGTTATGCATCAGCAGCCCAAGGCCAAGCGCCAGGAACACGAGATGGATCGGCCACATGCCGATCATCGGCGACAGCGATCCGCGACCGATGGCATCCAGCGCTGCCAACAGCAGGCTGAGGTAGCAAATGTGCAGAAAGATCGCCGGCAACAGCTTGGCGAAACGGCCCTGGCGCGGATTGACCCGCGAGAGCGGCATCGCCATCAAGGTCAGGATAAAGACCATCAGCGGTAGCGAGAGTCGCCACTGCAACTGGGCGTGGGCTCGCTCGGAGTCGTCGCCGAACAGCTCGGCAGTGGTAGCGTACTCGGCCGACTCCAGCTCTCGCTGCTCAGCGGCGAGAGAAAGACGCACGGCATAGGTCTCGAATTTTAGCCGCTCGGCTTCGAAGCGCCCCGGCTCGACGCTGTAGCGCTCGCCATCGGCCAGAACCAGAAAGCGGCTGCCGGTCTCGTGATCGACGGTCTGATAGCCGCTACCGGCACGCGTCACGGCAGTCTCGGGCGAGCCGTCGCGGCGGCGCTGGCGCTCGCTGATGAAGACTTCCTGCATGCGGCTGCCATCGTCGCTGAAAGATTCGGTATAGGCGGTGCGACCGCCGCCGAAGTCCTGGAAGCGTCCCGGAGCCAGGGCGGTGAAGTCAATCTGGCTGCTCTGCTCCTCGAGCATTACGGCATTGTGCAGTGCGCCGGCCGGGGTCAGCCACAGACTGCACAGCCCCACCACTACCGCCACCAGGGTCGCCGGCACCAGGCTGACCTGAAACAGCCGGGCGGGGCTGATACCGCAGGCCACCAGCACGGTGATCTCACTGTTGAGATAGAGCTGACCGTATGCCAGCAGAATGCCGAGAAAGAAGGCCAGCGGCAGGATCAGCTCGAGAAAGCCGGGCAGGTGAAAGAGCATCAAACTGCCGAGGATGGTGGCGGGAATGTCGCCCTCCGCGGCCTCGGTGAAATAGCGGATGAAGCGACTGCCCATGATGACCAGCAGCAGCACGCCGGCAACGGCGGCCATGGTGAGCAGGATCTCGCGGGTAAGGTATCGAAAAATGATCATGCAGCGGTCTTCCATGCAATGGCGCCATGCCTTGAGTACACTTGGGTGATTCGGCAGTGGCCTGGAGCCGTGCCGGCATTATCCAGAATCCCCCATCGCTTGTCTTGTGGAGTCACCATGGAATTCCCAGTTCAGACGGCCAATCCCGCCAAGGCCGAATCGGCCTGCCTCGTGGTCCCGGTTTTCAAGGACGGCGACCTGCTGCCCGCCGCCGCCAAGCTCGACGACGCCAGCGAGCGGCTGATCGGCCAGCTGATCGAGCGCGGCGACTTCGACGCCAAACTGGGTAATGTACAACTCGTCCCCTTCGCCCCCGGCCTGAGTGCCGATCGCCTGATGCTGGTGGGGCTGGGCACGCGCGAGAAGTGTCAGGAGCGCGCCTTCATCAAGGCCCTGGATGCCGCTTTCACCGCCGTCGCCGGGCTGCCGGCCGAGGACGTCGCCGTAGCCTTCACCGACGTGCCGGTACCCGAGCGCAGCGTCGCCTGGAAGGCCCGCATGACCGCGGAGGCAGCACAGCGAGCCGTCTATCTTTTCGACGAATTCAAGTCGGAGAAGGCCCCGCGTCCGCGGCTTGAGAACGTCACCCTGCTGCTCAGCGACGGCGATACTGCCGACGAGGCCCGTGAGGGTGCGCGCATCGGTAACGCCATCGGCCAGGGCGTTGCCTATACCCGCACCCTGGGCAACCTGCCGGGCAACATTTGCACGCCGAGCTATCTGGCCGAGCAGGCCGAACAGCTGGGCCGCGAGTCGGGCGGCGCGCTCGAGGTCGAGATCCTCGACGAAGCGGCGCTGGAAGAGCTCGGCGCCCACAGCCTGCTCTCGGTTGGCCGTGGCAGCGAGCAGCCTTCGCGGCTGATCGTCATGAAGTATCAAGGCGCAGTGAGTGCCGACGAGGCGCCCCACGTACTGGTAGGCAAGGGCATCACCTTCGATACCGGCGGCATCTCGCTCAAGCCCGGCGAGGCGATGGACGAGATGAAGTTCGACATGTGCGGCGCCGCCAGCGTGTTCGGCACCGCCAAGGCGGTACTCGGCATCCGCCCCAAGCTGAACCTGGTGTTCATTGCCGCCGCCGCCGAGAACATGCCCGACGGCCGCGCCACCAAGCCCGGCGACATCATCAAGACGCTCAAGGGGCTCACTGTGGAGGTGCTCAACACCGACGCCGAAGGGCGCCTGGTACTGTGCGACGCGCTGACCTATGCCGAGCGCTTCGAGCCCGCCAGCGTGGTCGACATCGCCACCCTCACAGGGGCGGCGATCATCGCCCTGGGCCATCATGCCACCGGCCTGCTCTCCAATGACGACGACCTGGCGCTGGACCTGCTCGACGCCGGCGAAGCCGCCTGGGACCGCGCCTGGCACCTGCCGCTGTGGGACGAGTACAGGGAACAGCTCGACTCCAATTTCGCCGACATGGCCAATATCGGCGGTCGCCCGGCCGGCACCATCACCGCCGCGTGCTTCCTCTCGCGCTTCGCCGAAAAGTTCCCCTGGGCGCACCTGGACATCGCCGGTACCGCCTGGACCTCGGGCAAGCAGAAAGGCGCCAGCGGCCGTCCGGTGGGCCTGCTGACCCAGTACCTGCTTGACCGCGAGGAAGAGACGCGCCAGGTCGAGAACGACGACTGACGTTGCCAAGGTTGCCAACGCAGGCGACAACCGTTACATCTGACGCATTGCGCGCACCGGGTCGGTCGACCCGGTGCGCCGTAGAAGCCCAAGAAAACGCCGGAATCCCGGCATAGCGGAGACCCTTTTGCCGTGCCCAACGCTACCTTCGAGACGCTGCCCAACGCTACACCTGTGGCAGCCAACATTCGCGACGACATCCTCGCCAGCCCCGGCTTCGGCCAGTACTTCAGCGATCATATGGCCCACGTGCGCTGGACGTCCGAGTCCGGCTGGCACGGCCACGAGGTGCGCCCCTACGGGCCGCTGACCTTAGACCCGGCAGCCGCCGTACTGCACTACGGCCAGGAAATCTTCGAGGGCATCAAGGCCTATCGCCATGCCGACGGCTCGGTGTGGTCGTTCCGCCCGGAGAAGAACGCCGAGCGCTTCCGCCGCAGCGCACGTCGCCTGGCGCTGCCCGAACTCAGCGACGAAGACTTCATCGGCTCGCTCAAGGCCCTGCTCGCCCAGGACCACACCTGGGTGCCGACGCCCAGCAGCGAGGCCGACGAATCGAGCCTCTACCTGCGCCCGTTCATGATCGCCAGCGAGAAATTCCTCGGCGTGCGCCCGGCCAAGGAAGTCGACTACTACGTCATCGCGTCTCCCGCCGGCGCCTACTTCAAGGGCGGCATCGCCCCGGTATCGATCTGGCTCTCCTCTCACTACAAGCGCGCCGCCCCCGGCGGCACCGGCTTCGCCAAGTGCGGCGGCAACTACGCCGCATCGTTGGCCGCCCAGAAGGAAGCCGAGAAGCACGGCTGCGGCCAGGTCGCCTTCCTCGACGCCGCCGAGAACAAGTGGATCGAGGAACTGGGCGGCATGAACCTGTTCTTCGTCTACAAGGACGGTCGCCTGGTCACTCCGCGCCTGACCGACACCATCCTCGAGGGAGTGACCCGCGACTCGGTACTGACCCTCGGCCGCGACGAAGGCTTCACCCCGGAAGAGCGCGCCATCAGCATCGACGAATGGCGTGAAGGCGTGGCCTCCGGCGAGATCACCGAAGTCTTCGCCTGCGGTACCGCCGCGGTGATCACCCCGGTGGGCCAGTTGATCAGCGAGGACGACACCATCCGCATGCCCGACGAAGGCAACGAGGTGGCCAAGCGCCTGCGCGCCAAGCTGCTCGACCTGCAGTACGGTCGCGCCGAGGATACGCATGGTTGGTTGACCCGCCTGGTGTGATCTCAGAAGCCCAGTGGTGGACAAATGACGTCCACCTGGACCCGCGGCCCCTGCCATCGTGGCGGGGGCGCCGGAGGGCAGGCCGACGCGGAGGTCCTACGCCAGGGATGGCGTCGGTAGCGTACAGGGAAGTATTCACAGCGCCTCCGCGACGGCCTGTCCTGCGGGAAAGCCCCCAGGCAGATTCCAGATGACCCAAGTCGATTTTTACATCCTCCCGGATACTACCCTCGAGGCACGGCTCGATTTCGCCTGCCGGCTGGCCGAGACCATCGCCGGCAAGGGGTTCCGGCTGCACCTGCACGTCGAAGATGAGGCCATGGCTACCGATCTCGACGAGCGGCTGTGGACCTTCCGCCCCGACGCCTACCTGCCCCACGCCCTGCTCGGTAGCGATATGGCCGACAGTGTGGCGGTGACCATCGGCTGGCAGCAGCCTCCCGAGCCGAGCCCGGAAGCGCCCATGGCGCTGCTCAACCTCGATCCGGGCATTCCCGAGTGGTTCTCGCGCTTCGAGCGCGTCGCCGAGATCATCAACCAGCACCAACATGTGCTCGTCGCCAAGCGCGAATGCTGGCAGACCTACAAGCAGCGCGGTTATCCCGTCAAAGCACATCAGCTGCGCGGCTGACGCCAACTCTCTACTCGCGCTATAATCGAGCCCATTTTTCGACCGCTTCGACGATTTTCCTGCCGCCCGGCGACACGATCCGGCGGCGCTCATTTCTGGACCCGGAACGCCCCATGGACAAGACCTACCAACCCGAGCAGATCGAATCCCGCTGGTACGAGCGCTGGGAGGCCGACGGCCGCTTCGCCCCCTCGGGCAAGGGCGAACCCTATTCGATCATGATCCCGCCGCCCAACGTGACCGGCAGCCTGCACATGGGCCACGCGTTCCAGGACACCATCATGGACACGCTGATCCGCTGGAAGCGCATGCAGGGCAACAACACCCTGTGGCAGGTGGGCACCGACCACGCCGGCATCGCGACGCAAATGCTGGTGGAACGCAAGGTCGCCACCGAGGAAGGCAAGACGCGCCACGACCTGGGCCGCGAGGCGTTCATCGACAAGGTGTGGGAGTGGAAGCACGAGTCCGGCGGCCATATCACCCGCCAGCTGCGTCGCATGGGCGCCAGCGTCGACTGGTCCCGCGAACGCTTCACCATGGACGACGGTTTCTACAAGGCGGTGCAGGAAGTCTTCGTGCGGCTCTATGAAGAGGCCCTGATCTATCGCGGCAAGCGCCTGGTCAACTGGGACCCGACCCTGCACACCGCCATCTCCGATCTCGAAGTGGAGAACCGCGACCAGCAGGGCCAGTTCTGGCACTTCCGCTACCCGCTGGCCGACGGCGTCAAGACCGATGCCGGCCTCGACTATCTGGTCGTCGCCACCACCCGCCCCGAAACCCTGCTCGGCGACACCGGCGTGGCGGTCAACCCCGATGATGCACGCTACGCCTCGCTGATCGGCAAGTTCGTCGAACTGCCGCTGGTCGGCCGGCGCATCCCCATCGTCGCCGATGAACACGCCGACATGGAGAAGGGCTCCGGCTGCGTGAAGATCACCCCGGCCCACGATTTCAACGATTACGAAGTCGGCCGCCGCCAGGGCCTGCCGCTGATCAACGTCTTCACCCAGGACGCGGCGATCCTGCCGAAGGCCGAGGCCTTCGACATCCAAGGCCGTCCGTTGCCGGAGATCGACCCCAGCCTGCCCGAAGCGTACGCCGGGCTCGACCGCTTCGAGGCGCGCAAGCAGATCGTCGCCGACATGGAGGCCGCCGGCCTGCTCGAACAGATCGAGACGGTCAACAACACCCTGCCCTATGGCGACCGCAGCGGCGACGTCATCGAGCCGCTGCTCACGGACCAGTGGTTCGTCGCCGTGGAGAGCCTGGCCAAGCCCGCCATCGAGGCAGTGGAGAACGGCGACATCCAGTTCGTGCCCAAGAACTACGAGAACATGTACTTCTCGTGGATGCGCGACCTGCAGGACTGGTGCATCTCGCGCCAGCTGTGGTGGGGCCATCGCATACCCGCGTGGTACGACAGTGAGGGCAACGTCTATGTCGCCCGCAGCGAGGCCGAGGCGCGTGAGAAGCACGGCCTCGCTGCCGACGTGCCCCTGACTCAAGACGAGGACGTGCTCGACACCTGGTTCAGTTCGGGCCTGTGGACCTTCGGCACCCTGGGCTGGCCGGAAAAGACCCCGGAGCTGGCGACCTTCCACCCCTCCAGCGTGCTGGTCACCGGCTTCGACATCATCTTCTTCTGGGTCGCGCGGATGATCATGCTGACCCTGAAGTTCATGGACGAGGTGCCGTTCAAGACCGTCTACGTCCACGGCCTGGTGCGCGACGGCCAGGGCCAGAAGATGTCCAAGTCCAAGGGTAACGTGCTCGACCCCATCGACCTGATCGATGGCATTCAGCTCGACACGCTGCTGGAGAAACGCACCGGCAACATGATGCAGCCGCAGAAGGCCAAGGCGATCGCCAAGGCCACCCGCGACGAGTTCCCCGAGGGCATCGAGCCCCACGGCACCGACGCGCTGCGCTTCACCTTCCTCTCCCAGGCCACTACCGGACGCGACATCAAGTTCGACATGGGCCGCCTCGACGGCTACCGCAACTTCTGCAACAAGCTGTGGAACGCCTCGCGCTACGTGCTGATGAACGCCGAGGGCGAGGACTGCGGAGCCTCTCTCGAAGGTCAGGGCGGCGACGTCGAGCTGTCGCTGGCCGACCGCTGGATCGTCTCGCGCCTGCAGCAGACCGAGGCCCAGGTCACCAAGGCCATGGAGGAGTACCGCTTCGACCACGCCTCCCAAGCGCTTTACGAGTTCGTCTGGAACGAATACTGCGACTGGTACCTGGAGCTCTCCAAGCCGGTGCTGTGGGACGACAACGCCTCGCCTGCTGCCAAGCGCGGCACCCGCCGCACCCTGGTGCGCGTGCTGGAAGCCATCCTGCGCCTGGCCCACCCGATGATGCCGTTCATCTCCGAGGAGATCTGGCAGCGCGTGGCGCCGCTGGCGGGCAAGGCTGCGGCAGAAGGCTCCGCATCGATCATGAACCAGCCCTGGCCGCAGCCGGAGCACGACAAGATCGACGAGCAGGCGACCCGCGACATCGAGTGGCTCAAGGGCGTGATCGTCGCGGTGCGCAACATTCGCGCCGAGATGAACATCGCTCCGGGCAAGCCGCTGGAGGTGCTGCTGACCAAGGGCAGCGACACCGACCGTGAGCGTCTCGAGGCCAACCGCCCGTTCCTGGCCAAGCTGGCCAAGTTGGAGAGCGCCACCTGGCTCGACGACCCGAGCGAGGCGCCGCTCTCGGCCACTCAATTGGTCGGCGACATGGAGGTGCTGGTACCCATGGCCGACCTGATCGACAAGGAGGCGGAACTCGCCCGCCTGGCCAAGGAGATCGACAAGCAGGACAAGCTGATCGGCGGCATCGAGAAGAAGCTCGGTAACGAGAGCTTCGTCGCCAAGGCGCCGGAGGCGGTGGTCGAGAAGGAGCGCGGCAAGCTCAAGGAGTACCAGGCGGCCCGCACCCTGCTGGTCGAACAGCGCGACAAGATCGCTGCGCTCTGATCAGCGGCCCGAAGCCGCCGCGTCCGGATCAGCGGCCCGAAACCGCCACGACCGGATCAGCGGCCCAAGCCGCCGCGGGCCGATTTAGCGGCCCGACACCGCCGCCAGGAGACGATGTGAATGCCTTGAGAAGACAGCACCATGGCCAGCCATAGCCAAGGCTTGACCCTCAAGGCGATCCGGCCGCTGTTCCCGCTGCTCGAGCGAAACAGCGCCGGGGCGATCCTGGTCGACGAGACGAGCCGGCTGGTCTGGATCAATGCCTGCTACTGTCGGCTGCTGGGCATCGACGATCCCACCAGCGTCATCGGTCGCCCGGTCAACCAGGTGATTCCCCATACCCGCATGCCCGAGGTAGTGCGCAGCGGGCGTCCCATTTTGCTCGACATCATGGAGTACCAGTCCCGTCAGTTGGTGGTCACGCGACTGCCGCTGCACGACCCCACCAACGGCCGGGTCAACGGCGCGGTGGCCTTCATCGTGTTCGACGACCTGGAGCCGCTGGCGCCGCGTGATGGCGGTACACCTGGACGGCGCCTTCCTGGTCACCGGTGCCGCCCTGCGTCAGATGTATCGCCAGGAGAACGGCGGCAGTCTGATTTACATGGGCTCGGTGCACAGCAAACTTGCCTCGCCGCTCAAGGCTCCCTATGTGGCGGCCAAGCACGGCCTGCTGGGCCTGTGCCGCACCGTTGCCAAGGAGGGCGCGGCGCACCGGGTGCGCGCCAACGTGATCTGCCCCGGGTTCGTGCGCACGCCGCTGGTGGATCGGCAGATCCCCGAGCAGGCCGAGGCGCTGGGAATGACCGAGGAAGCCGTGGTGCGCGACGTGATGCTCAAGGACACCGTCGACGGCGAGTTCACCACGCTGGAGGACAGCGCCGAAGTGGCGCTGCACCTGGCCGCTTTCCCCACGGCGGCCCTGACCGGCCAGTCGGTGGTGGTCAGTCACGGTTGGTACATGCAGTAGCCTTGGCTCAGACCTAGTTCGCTCTGCGCCAACCGCCCAACACGCGCTGATCCGGTCCGAAGAACACCAGCCGGTCGTGGTCGATGAGGAAACGGTAGGCGTTCTCCATCATCCCGCTGATGCGCCGGGCATCGTCGAGCTTCGGACAGCCCCGGCGAGTGGCGGCCAGTTCATCGAAGTTTATGCGGTTTCCGGTATCGAGGCTCACCCGACCATTGAGTTCGTTGCAGCCATCGCTGCCCGTCACGCGGCCATCGGGTGAAACCACGAAATGTGGCGTCTCGGGCATGGAAAGCCGTTCGTCGGTACCCACCAACAGCAGGTTCCAGCGCTGCCCCACCACGGGATGGTCACTGGAGACACGAGGGCCGTCATCGCGTATCGGCCCGGAGGGCTGGCTCCCGCAAGCCGCCAGCAGGGCCGCGGTCGCCAACATCAGGCCCAGGCGGGCCACAAGCGTCATCTTCATGGACTTTCTACTTCTCTATAAGGCTGAGTTCACGCCGTACGGCCAGGCGCAATCGTATGTAAACACCTTCTACCAAGAGCCGGTATTTTCCATCGAGGCCCAAGGCTCCCGGGCCGGCAACGGCTCCCCTTTCTGCAGCAGCTCGATGGATATGCCATCGGGGCTGCGTACGAAAGCCATATGGCCGTCGCGTGGCGGCCGGTTAATGGTCACCCCAGCCGCCTGCAGGCGCTCGCATAGCGCATAGATATCGTCGACGCGATAGGCCAGGTGTCCGAAGCTGCGTCCGCCGCTGTACTCCTCCGGATCCCAGTTCCAGGTCAGCTCGAGCTCGGGCGCCTTGAGTCGCTCGGAGCGCGGCGCGTCCTCTGTCGCGGCCAGGAAGACCAGGGTAAAGCGGCCCTTCTCGTTCTCCTTGCGGCGAACCTCCACCAGCCCCAGCAGATCGCAATAGAAGCGCAGCGATGCGTCCAGATCGCTGACGCGCACCATGGTGTGCAGATACTGCATGAACCTCTCCTTGTCTTCTGGCGAAGTCAGTCGTGAGTATATTCGTTGAAAATGTTCGGCGTCCTGTCCTCATGGCGCCAGGTCAGCACCGAGTAATCATCGTAGCGGCCTGTCTCCATGCCCGGCGAGCCGTGAGGCATTCCAGGCACGGTCAGTCCCGCCACATCGGGCTTTTCCTCGAGCAGCCGCTTGATATCGGCGGCGGGCACGTGACCCTCGATCACGTAGCCTTCGACCAGCGCCGTGTGGCAGGAAGCGAGTTCCGGCGTAATGCCGTGCTCGATCTTTACCGCGCGCATGTCGCTGGTCTGGTGCTGGCGCACCTCGAAGCCCTCTTCCTCGAGATGTTCGGCCCAGGCCGAGCAGCAGCCGCAATTGGGGTCCTGGTACATTTCGACCAGGGGCGCGGCCTGCGAAGCAGTGATAGAGGCCACGATGGCATAAGTGGCCAGCAACCCTCCCCCCAGGGTGGAGAGCAGCGTCTTCTTTCGGGCCTTGCGTATTGCGGGTAGGATCTTCATATCAACGGCTCCTGATGCGTTGCGACGCCATAATGGATGGGATCTTGACAAGCCGCCATTGGCTTGCCAAGACCTCACACAAGGAAAAGAGAGCAGAAATGGCGCACTATTGCGATATTGCCCCAGGCCATCCTTGGCATGGACCCTACCACGAGGATGAGTACGGCTTCCCGGTTGAAGACGACACGGCGCTGTTCGAGCGCCTCGTGCTGGAGATCAACCAGGCCGGCCTCTCGTGGCTGACCGTGCTGAAGAAGCGAGACGCGTTTCGCCACGCCTTCGCCGGTTTCGCTATCGACCGGGTCGCGGCTTTCGGCGATGCGGAGCGCGCCAGCCTGCTGGACGACGCCGGCATCATCCGCAACCGGCTCAAGGTCGAGGCGACGATTCACAACGCCGGCGTGATCCAGGCGCTGCGCGATCAGCACGGCAGCTTCGCCGGCTGGCTCGACTACCACCATCCGTTGCCGTTGGCCGACTGGGTCAAGCTGTTCCGCCGGACCTTTCGCTTCACCGGCCCCGAAATCGTAGGCGAGTTCCTGATGAGCACCGGCTACCTGCCAGGTGCCCACCGCGACGACTGTCCGGTCCATCAGCGCATTCTCGCCTGTCGCCCCGCTTGGCGCTCGGCCTGAAAGCCCGTTCATCGGCGCAAGGAGATCAAGCGCATGGATACCCTGACGCAGGCAGCGCTGGGCGCAGCGGTGGGCGGCACGGTGCTGGGCCGTCGCCTGGGGCGCAAGGCGGTGTTGATCGGCGCGGCGCTGGGCACCCTGCCCGATCTCGACGTATTTCTCGACTATGGCGATGCCGTGGCCAACGTCACCGAACATCGCGGCTTCAGTCACTCGCTGTTAGTGCTGACCGGGCTGGGGACGCTGCTGGCCTTGCTCGTCAGACGATTCGCCCCGGCCCGCGGCATCACCCTCGGCCGCTGGTGGGCCTTCTTCCTGCTGTGCCTCGTCACCCATCCACTGCTCGACGCGCTGACTACCTACGGTACACAGCTCTGGTGGCCACTCGGCGGGCGACCCAGCGCCTGGCCGGTGGTGTTCATCATCGACCCGCTCTACACGCTGCCGCTGCTGGTGGGCGTCGGTTTCGCACTGGTTACCGGCAACGGCTCCCGTGGCCCCGTCTGGGGCCTGGCACTCTCCTGTACCTACCTGGTCTTCGCCATGGCCGCGAAGGGCGTGGTAGAGCAGCGGCTGGCTCCGGTGCTGGCCGACAATGGGCTCGAGGACGCGCCGCGACTGGTTCAGCCCGCCCCGTTCAATACACTGCTGTGGCGGGCGACTGTGATCGATGGCGACCGTCACCATGAAATCCTGGTGGGCCTGCTGGATGGCGATACTCGGCCACTGCTGGAAACCTACCAGCGCGGTGCCGAGTACGAGCCACTGGCCTTGTCGCTCGAAAAAGGCCGGCGCCTGGATTGGTTCGCCGGGCCGTATCTGCGCTATGAGAGCCGCGAACTGAACGGCCGGGACACCCTGGTTGCCACCGATCTGCGGCTGGGCTTCCCGGGTTTCTTCGCCTTCAGCTATGCATTGGCAATTCGCGAGGGTGAGACGTGGCAGCCGCTGGAAGTCACCGAGTTGGTAGCTGACGGCTCCCGCGCCGATCTGGGGACCCTGGGTCGGCTGGGAGCCAGAATCCTCAATCCCGAGACGCCGCTATGCACCAGTGACTTCGCTGCCAAGAGCTGGGTCGAAGCGGTGCCTCCCGTCTGCTGAGGGCAGGCGAGCCGAGCGTCAGAGCTTGGCGACTAGCGTGTCGATGGCTTGCCGGGCCTCCTTTAGCGCAGCGTCGCGCCGCCCTTCGCCCATGGCAAGTCCTTCGGCAAACACTACCGATACGTTGCTGATGCCGATCATCCCCAGCATGGCCTTCAGGTGCGGCGTCTGGCTGTCGAGCTCGGTGCCGGCATACTGCCCGCCACGGGCTGCCAGGATCACCGCCCGCTTGCCCTTCACCAGCCCCTCGGGTCCCTGCTCGGTGTAGCGGAAGGTCGTGCCAGCTCGCATCACCCGGTCGAACCAGGCCTTGAGCTGGGAGGGAATGCCGAAGTTGTACATCGGCACCGCCAATACCAGCACGTCGTGGGACTGCAGCTCCTCGATCAGGCTGTCGGAGCGCTCGGCCAGGATCTGCTGCTCGGCGGAACGTTCGTCAGCCGCGACCTGCCAGCTGGAAAGCTCCTCGATTCCCAGGTGCGGCAACGAGTCGACGGCCAGGTCGCGGTGAGTCAAGATCAAGTCGTCAAGTGTCTCTATGCGCTCGCGCAGATGGCTGGCCAAGGCATTGGATTGGCCGTGCTCGCCGAGAATGGATGAAGTAATGAGAAGAATACGAGTAGCCATGACGTTCTCCCTGGTTGGGTCTGGTGTATGTTCGCCATGTTACGTGTATTTTTTCACACTAAAAGCGCATAGTTTCGCGCTTATCTTTCGGTAAAAACGAAAATAGTCGCAACAAAAAAGCCCCGCCTAATGGCGGGGCCGGTATCGCAGCCTTCTCGGTCAGGCGAAATTCTGGGCGACGAAGTCCCAGTTCAGCACGTTCCACACGTTCTCGAGATACTTCGGGCGCGCGTTGCGGTAGTCGATGTAGTAGGCATGCTCCCATACGTCGATGGTCAGCAGCGGAGTCTGGCCGTGGGCAATGGGCGTATCGGCGTTGCTGGTATTGACGATGTCGACGCCGCCGTCGGCGGTCTTGATCAGCCAGGTCCAGCCGGAGCCGAAGTTGGCCACGGCGTTGGCGTTGAAGGTCTCCTTGAACTTGGCGAAGGAGCCGAACTTGGCATTGATCGCCTCGGCCAGTGCGCCCGTGGGCTCTCCGCCGCCGTTGGGCGCCAGGCAGTGCCAGTAGAAGGTGTGGTTCCACACCTGCGCCGCCTGGTTGAACAGGCCGCCGGAGGAGGACTGGATGATCTCCTCAAGGGACTTGTTGGCGTCGTCGCTACCTTCGGTCAACTCATTGAGCTTGTTGACGTAGGCCTGGTGGTGCTTGCCGTAATGATATTCCAGGGTCTCGGCGGAGATGTGCGGCTCGAGGGCGTTTTTTTCGTACGGCAGTGCCGGCAGTTCGAAGGCCATTATTGTGGCTCCTTGCTCTTCACGGTGAGGTGGCGGGGCTCGTTCAAGACAGATCCGATGGCTCCCGACTTGCCTTGTGAGTGTCCCGCCGCTATTTTCCAAGAAACCACTAGATTAATTCCAGCCACCCTTATGTCAAGCAATAGCGATGGAAAAGCCGCCGGCAGCCCAGCGGATAGCGCCGAAAAGCTGCTGCACCTGCTCAAGACGCGTGGCCCTCACTCCGCCGCTGCCCTGGGCGAGTGGCTCGGCACCAGCGGTGAGAATGCCCGCCAGCAGCTCAAGAAACTGGCCCGGCAGGGGCTGGTGACCCAGCGCCCACTACCGGGTGGCGTGGGCCGGCCAGTGATCGAGTGGCGTCTCAGCGAAGCCGGCCATGCCCGCTTTCCCGATGGCCATGCCGAACTGGCATCACGGCTGATCCTCAGCGTACGCGACACGCTGGGCGATGAGGCGCTGGCGCGACTGGTCGAAGCGCGCCAGGGCGAAACGCTGGCGCTGTATCGTCAGGCCTTGGCCGACGCCACGAGCCTCGAGGTTCGCGTCGAACGCCTGGCCGAGATCCGCACCCGTGAGGGCTACATGGCGGAGTGGCAACGCGAGGAGGACGGCAGCCTGCTGCTGATCGAGAACCACTGCCCGATCTGCCAGGCCGCCCGCACCTGTCCGGACTTCTGCCGTGCCGAGCTGGAGGTCTTTCGCGCCGTACTGGGAGATGACGTCCACGTCGAGCGCACCGACCATGTGCTAGCCGGCGCGCGACGCTGCGTCTACCGCATCGACAAGGGTTAGGCTCTAGGGAGCGATACCCTGTCCGCAGCCGTTATAGGTCTGCCCGTCTATTGTCAGCGTTACCCGGGCCGGGAACGGTTCGCCGCTCATATCGTCGAAGCAGGCGCGCGCCTCCAGGCGCAGCTCGAAGGGCTGAGCGGTTTGCGCGCTGGCAAGCATCACTCGACCATTGGCATTGTCCATCCCGGTAACGCGATAGGGCAGCGTCATTTCTCGTGCGCCGTAATCGAGCACCAAGGTCAGCTTGGGCGCGTCGTGGGCCAGGTTGACGTTCCAGCCCGGCTCATTACCGCGGCCATGGAACATCACACCGGGGCGCTGCTCGCGAGTCAGCGCCGGGCGAGCCATGGCGGCGCTGCAATCCAGCTGGCCGTTGGCGCTCTCCACCACGGCCTCCCCGCCCTTGTTCCAGAAACTGAGATCGCCCTGTTGGTAACGGGCACCACTGGCTACCACCGCTGGCGACAGGCGGTAGGCGCCGTGGGCCGACCACAACCGCAGCTCGCGCTCGCCGAAGGCGGTGACCAGATCCTGCTGCGGCGTGCAGCGCCAGGCCTCGAAGCGTTCGGCGCCACCGGGAAACAGCTTCGAAGGTAGCAGCGGCGCCGCGCTGGCAAGCTTGTCGGCGTCGGGCCGCGCCCCGTCGAGCGTTGCCGTGGCACAACCGCTCAGTAGCAAAGAGCCGGCGACGAGCAGCGTCGGGCGGAAAGTAGAGAGGAAGCGAAGCGACATGGTGGTTCCTTGAAGTGTTCGAACGGCCACAGCATATCAGGCACCGGCGCCTCCCGGCCCGGTGCCCGTTACACGCGCCGCGAGCGCAGCCCACCATCGGCCTCAACCGTAGCGGCGGCGCAGCTCCCGTGCTGCCTCGGCCATGTTGGCCAGGGCCGGCTCCACTTCGGCCCAGCCGCGGGTCTTGAGGCCGCAATCCGGGTTGACCCACAGCCGTTCGACGGGAATGCGCTCGGAGGCCTTCTCCATCAGCTGTACCATCCATGCCACCTCGGGTACGTTGGGCGAATGAATGTCATAGACGCCCGGGCCGATCTCATTGGGATAGGCGAAGTCCTGGAAGGCGTCGAGCAGTTCCATGTTCGAGCGTGAGGTTTCGATGGTGATAACATCGGCATCCAGCGCCGCGATGGCCGCGATGATGTCGTTGAACTCCGAGTAGCACATGTGTGTGTGGACCTGGGTAGCGTCGCGAGCCACCGAAGCGGTCAGGCGAAAGCACTCCACGGCCCAGTCGAGATAGCGCTGCCACTCGCCCTGGCGCAGCGGCAATCCCTCGCGTAGCGCCGGCTCGTCGATCTGGATCGCCGGGATGCCGGCTGCCTCTAGATCGGCAACCTCGTCGCGCAGGGCCAAGGCAATCTGCCGGCAGGTCACTTCCCGCGGTTGGTCGTCGCGCACGAAGGACCACTGCAGCATGGTCACGGGCCCGGTGAGCATTCCCTTCATCGGTCGCTCGGTCAGCGACTGGGCATAGCGGCTCCAGGCCACCGTCATCGCCGCCGGCCGAATCACGTCGCCGACGATGACCGGCGGCTTGACGCAGCGTGAACCGTAGCTCTGCACCCAGCCATTGCGGGTAAAGACGTAGCCGTCGAGCTGCTCGCCAAAGTACTCGACCATGTCGTTGCGCTCGGCCTCTCCGTGCACCAGCATGTCGAGCCCCAGCGCCTCCTGGCGGCGAACAGCAGCGGCGATCTCGTCGCGCATCTGCGCCTCGTAGGCATCGCGCCCCAGCTCACCGCTCTTGTGTGCGCGGCGGGCGGCACGAATCTCCGAGGTCTGCGGGAAGGAGCCAATGGTGGTGGTAGGAAACAACGGCAAATCCAGGGAACGATGCTGAGCCCGAGCCCTGACCGGGTAGGGATTGTCGCGGGACTGTTCGGCGTCACCGATGCTGGCCAGGCGCTGGGCTACCTCGGGTCGGTGCAGCCATGGCGAGGCACGCCGGGCGTCCAGCGCTGCCGTAGCGGCGGCAACCCGAGCGCGATCCTCGTCCAGGCCACGGTTATCCAGCAGCCGCGCCAGGGTGACCGTCTCGTCGAGCTTCTGGCGCGCGAAGGAGAACCAACTCTTGAGCACCTCGTCGAGCTTATTCTCGGCATCTAGATCTACCGGTACGTGGAGCAACGAGCAGGAGGGTGCTATCCACAGCCGTTCGCCGAGACGCATACGGGCGTTGGCCAGACGTTCGTGCAGGGCGCCCAGATCGGCACGCCAGACGTTGCGCCCATCGATGGCACCTACCGACAGCACCTTGTAGCCGGGCAGATTGTCGAGTACCGAGGTCAACTGTTCGGGGGCGCGCACGGTGTCGATATGCAGGCCATCCACCGGCAGGCTCACGGCCAGTTGCAGGTTGTCCCCCAACTCACCGAAGTAGGTGGCCAACAGCAGCTTGACCGGTGCCGAACGCAGGGCGTTGTAGGCGAATTCGAAGGCGTTGCGCCACTCCGCCGGCAGGTCCTGCACCAGCGCCGGCTCGTCGAGCTGGACCCACTCCACGCCTTGCTTGGCCAGGCGCGCCAGGATCTCGGCATAAACCGGCAGCAGCGCCTCGAGCAGGCTCAGGCGGTCGAACTCGGCCTCGCGCCCCTTGCCCAGCCACAGCCAGGTCAGCGGCCCGGTGAGCGCCACCTTGACCGGATGCCCCGCCGCACGCGCCTCGGCCACCTCGTCGAACAATCGCGAGCTGGCAAGGTTGAACTGCTGCCCTTCGTGCAGTTCCGGGACCAGGTAATGATAGTTGGTATCGAAATACTTGGTCATCTCGCAGGCGGCGGCCGACGCGCCACTGGGGGCACGTCCGCGGGCCATGCGGAACTGGGTATCGAGATCGACCTCGCCGCAGGCAACCTCCTTCCCGGCAGCGAAACGCGACGGCACGGCACCCACCAGGGTGGTGACGTTGAGCACCTGATCGTAGAAGGCGAAATCCCCCACGGTGACCAGGTCGAGGCCGGCTTGGCGCTGTGCCTGCCAGTGGCTCGCGCGCAGCTCGCGGCCGCAGGCCTCGAGGCCGTCGCGGTCGAGTTCGCCGCGCCAGTAGGCTTCGACGGCATGCTTCAGTTCGCGGGCGGCGCCGATTCGCGGATAGCCAAGCACATGAGCTAATGTCATGATAAGTCCCTCTACGCATGAATGATGTCGCAGAGTCTCGCCGCCGCCCGGTCGTGAATCAAACTAAATATATTAACTTCAAACTTGAATAAATCTCATGATAGAACTTCGTCATCTGCGGACCCTGGTAGCCCTGCGCGATGCCGGCTCGCTGGTGGAAGCCGCCGAGCGGGTTCACCTGACCCAGTCGGCCTTGTCGCACCAGATCAAGGACCTCGAAGAACGGCTGGGGACCGCACTGTTCGTGCGCAAGTCGCGACCGGTGGAATTCACCCGTGCCGGCCAGCGCCTGCTCACCCTGGCCGAGCAGGTTCTGCCGCTGGTGCGCATGGCCGAGCGCGACGTGGCCCGACTGATCGGCCACGAGCCGGGGCGGCTGCACATGGCGATCGAGTGCCACAGCTGCTTCCAGTGGCTGATGCCGACCATCGACTACTTCCGCGATCACTGGCCGGAAGTAGAGATCGACATTCCCGGTGGACATCACTTCGAT